>CAMDEF010000001.1 GCA_945895265.1 Bordetella parapertussis
ATCTGGGCTTTAACACCCAAACTTTTATTTCCTTACTTCTTTGTGAGCACTTGATTTCGTTTGCAATCTACTGACCTGTTACAGCCAGCAAACCTGCGACACTCATTCCAAGCGCCCACACTTATCGGTTGTCAAATTTTTAAAGAACATGGTATTCGGTACTTTTTACTTTGCTTTTGACTCAGAGCCAGTTGCCTGTCTTTGTTTTGTCATCAGCACAGAAACGAGATTATGGAGGATTTTTTTGTCTGTGTCAAATTAGGTGTTAAACAATTTGCACTGACGACTGCCTGAAAACCCCTGCCAAAACTTTTGCTCTGCCAAGCCCGCTAATATAGCATGAATACGGATAGCACTTCTACCCTGAGAGACTTATGACCGAAGATATTCTGATTAACGTCACCCCTTTTGAGACCCGCGTGGCCTTGGTGGCTCAGGGAGCGGTACAAGAACTGCACATGGAGCGAGCGATTCAACGCGGGCAGGTGGGCAACATTTACCTAGGTAAGGTTGTACGCGTCTTGCCCGGCATGCAGAGCGCCTTCATTGATATTGGCCTTGAAAAAGCCGCTTTCTTGCACATCGCAGATTTGCGCGAAAACCGTAATGCACGCACTCAAAACACCCCCACGATCGCCATTGAAAAACTGCTATTTGAGGGGCAAAGCCTGATGACTCAGGTGATTAAGGACCCCATCGGTACCAAGGGCGCGCGACTGTCGACGCAAATCAGCATTGCTGGGCGGATGCTGGTTTACTTGCCGCACGAACCTCATATCGGCATCTCGCAGAAAATTGGCTCAGAGAGTGAGCGCCAAGCACTGCGCGACCGCGTGCAGGCTCTGGTACCCGCAGCTGAGAAAGGCGGATTTATTGTGCGCACGCAGGCCGAACTCGCGACCGACGATGAACTCACTGCAGACCTGACGTATTTACAAAAGCTATGGGCCAACGTGCAGCAGGCGGCGCGCACGCTACCTGCGACTAGCCTCTTGCACCAAGACCTGAGTTTGGCACAGCGGGTGCTGCGTGACATGGTCACACCCAACACGCATCGTATCTTGGTGGATTCTCGCAGCACTTACGCAGAGCTTGACACCTGGGCCCAAACGTACACACCCTCGGTCACAACACGCATTGAGCACTACAGCGGTGAGCGGCCATTATTTGACACTGCAAACGTTGAAGAAGAAATCAAGTTAGCGCTGTCGCGACGCGTCGATTTGAAATCGGGTGGTTACCTCATCATTGATCAAACTGAGGCGCTCACCACGGTTGATGTGAACACCGGCGGCTTTGTTGGTGGTCGCAATTTTGACGACACGATTTTTAAAACCAATCTTGAGGCGGCGCAGGCTGCAGCACGTCAGTTAAGGCTGCGCAATCTGGGCGGGATCATCATCATTGACTTCATTGATATGGATGAGCCAGGGCACCGCGAAGCCGTCATGACCGAACTCGAGAAGGCACTCGCGCCCGACCGTACGCGGATGACTATCAACGGTTTTACGCAGTTGGGCTTAGTCGAGATGACACGCAAGCGCACGCGCGACTCGCTTGCACATCAACTGTGTGAGCCCTGCCCCACCTGCCAGGGGCGTGGCAACGTGCGTACCAATCGCAGTGTCTGCTACGAAATTTTGCGAGAAATTTTGCGCGAAGCACGACAATTTAATCCTCGCGAATTTAAGATACTGGCCTCGCAAAATGTTGTTGATCTATTTTTAGAAGAAGAGAGTCAACACCTTGCGCTGCTCGGTGACTTTGTCGGTAAGCGAATTTCACTTGAGGTTGCTCGCGACTACAGCCAAGAGCAGTACGACATTGTGCTGAGCTAAAGCCGTCAAAACACTGACAGGCTAAAAGACATTAAGGGGCGCACACGCGACTGCTCTTGATTCACTTGCACCAGATCCATCCCGAATCACGCACACTGAACGCTGGAGTCGAAAACCTTACTTCAAGCTAAATTTTTGTGCGCGAATATATTCGCCAAAATCCTCACGCTCAGGCATTGAATAATGGCGGGCTTTATCTTCAGACCAACCATTGAAATCAACATCTGGGTAGCGCGAGCTATAGCGTTGTTTACGTAACGGAAACAACGCATGGCGGCGCTGGTCGTATTCGTCGATCTGCGCGCGAACATCCGCTTCGTCGAAACGGTCGGTGTGCACCGTCGTACCCAGTGGCAGCCGGGGGATAATGCGCCCGCCTTCAACGGGGTAGCCAACACACAGACCGGCAATCGGAAATACCGCCTCGGGCAAACCAAGAAGGTCGCTGGTTTCTCTCGAGTGATTACGTACCGCGCTAATAGGCACGGTACCTAAGCCGACGGCCTCGGCCGCGCGAATAAACTGCGATAACACCAAACCCGCGTCAACCGCAGCGTTCATAAAGTGATCAAGGTGCTCGTTGACAAAAGGCTTGCCCCGCCACTGACCGATCTGGCGGATCCGGCGATTGTTACCGCAGAACACTAAAAACACCGGAGCGTCATTGATCCAAGGCATATCAGGGATAAATGACGCGATCGCTTTGATTTTTGCGCGATCTGTCACTTGGATGATATCGGCTTGCTGTAAATCAGATTTAGAGGGGGCCGATAAGGCGCAGGCGAACAGCAGCTTCAAGACATCGGCGTCGATCGCCTGTTCTGTCCAACGGCGATGGGAGCTGTGACTGAGCATGCGTAAAAGTTCGCTCGCATTGGGCAGCCCCTCAGGAACGTTAAACGTTTCGCCAAATCTGGCTAGCGCTGCGCTGGCGAGTTTCTCGGTAATAGGATCGTTTGGTTGACTCATGTTTGCCCCTGTCGCCCTTGCCTGAAGGCTGGAATGCCGCAGGCTTATCTATTTTATGTATCCGGATTGATTTAATTAATTTGTCATTCAACTCTATAAATTTTCAGATTTTATTAAAAAAATAAACCTAATAATTTCATTAACATAGATATTTAATTTAATAATTAAGTTTAGATCAGACCTTGCATGCTAATGCGAGTTTGTACAACCGGTTATTTCATCTTGTTCGTTTCATCTTATTCGTCACGAAACTGCATTTGATATAAGCCGGCATAAGCACCGCCTAGCGCCAGCAACTCGACGTGCGAACCCTGCTCGACCACCCTGCCCCGATCCATCACCACGATCTTATCGGCGTTTTGTACGGTCGATAAGCGATGCGCAATCACAAGGGTAGTACGCCCTTTCATCAAGGTTTCGAGTGAGGCTTGCACCTGCCGCTCGGATTCGTTATCTAGTGCAGACGTGGCTTCATCAAGTATCAGTATCGGGGCATTTTTAATCAATGCGCGTGCAATCGCCAGACGCTGGCGCTGTCCACCCGACAGTCGCGTGGCGTTTTCACCGACCTTTGTTTGTATCCCTAAGGGCAGGCTATCCACAAACTCAAGCAAGTTCGCCGCTTGCAACGCCGCACGAATCTCAGCCTCAGAGGCATCGTGAAGTGCCCCATAACCCACGTTGACCGCAATCGTGTCGTCAAACAAAACAACGTCTTGACTCACCAACGAGAGTTGCTCGCGCAGATTACGCAGCGATACTGACTCGATATCGCGGTCATCAATCAACACTTGACCGCTGGCAGGCGCCACAAAGCGCGGCAGCATATTGACCAAGGTCGTTTTACCGCTACCCGAGCGCCCCACCAGGGCGATCGTTTGGCCTGGCTCGGCCACAATACTGACTTGATTCAACGTATCAACCTCAGCCTCTGGAAAGCGATGCGACAACGCTCTGAACTCAACCCGGCCGTTGACTCGGCCCTCAAAGGCCCCGGTGGCTTGGTCGACCTCAGAGGGCTGATCGACCAAAATAAACACGCTTTCGGCCGACACCAGCATCTTTTGAGTGCGACTCGCGACCTTGGTCAAGCGCTTAATCGGATCAAAAATCTGCGCAAGGGCTGCCATGAAGGCGGCAAAACTACCCACCGTTAAGGTGCCGGCATTGCCTTGACTTAACGCGACCGAGATCACCGCCGCAACGGCGATTGCCGTCACAACTTGAGTAATCGGGGTCAGCGCCGCATCTGAGGTTGCTGCCCGCATGTCAAAGCGCCGTAAGCGGCCGCTGACATAGGCAAAGCGCTTACGCTCAAACGCATACCCATCAAACAGTTTCACCACGCGCTGGCCGTCAATCCCTTCATTGACAACACGCGTGAGCTCGGCGTTCATGTTGACGGTGTCTCGATTAATGCGGCGCATGCGAGCGATAAAACCCCGCGAGATCAACACCGAAATCGGCATTGTCACCAAAATGATAAGCGTCAACTGCCACGACATATACAGCAGCACTCCGATCATTGCGATCACCACCAGCGACTCGCGCACGACGACTGTCAATACATCGGTGGCGTAGCTTGTGACGTTGCCCGCATCAACGGTGAAGCGATTCAATAAACGCCCGGTATCGCCTTTTTTGAACTCGCTGTCGGGCATCGACAAGAGTTTTTCGAACATGTCGGCGCGTACGCCCAATAAAACGTTATTGGCCACCCAGGCCAGCAAATAATCACTAAAAAAGTTACAGACTCCTCGCAAGGTAATCAACGCAATAATGGCCAGGGGCACTTGCCAGACGTACTCGGGCTTGGCACCAGAGAATCCCTCGTCAAGCAACGGTTTCATTGCCACAGCTAGCGTGGGCTGCGTCGCCGCGGCACCAGCCATAAACAGCACGGCGAGCGCAAGGCCTTTCCAGTAGGCCCCAACGCGTTCGTAAATACGACGCCACAAGGTGCGGCTCAAGGGAGACGATGAGCTAGCAGGTAGGCCGGTCAATTGAGTCAAAATAACGCTCGGGTCAGCATAAAACTGAAGTTTACCCGCTCTGGGTCAGATCTTTAATGAACGGCTCGCTGAGCACCAACGCATAAAACGTCGGGAGGCAACTTGGGCAGCAGGCGCACTTGTCGTATCCTTACGCCATGAACTTAAGGTTAAATCAGTCATGCAACAAGAACCTATTTTGATCCGTTTACCAAACTGGGTAGGCGACGTCTGTATGAGTCTGCCGGTACTCGATATGCTGCGTCGGCTAAACATACCGTTCGCGGTTTGCGCACGCGGTTGGGCAAAAGACCTGTTAGCAGGCTTAGGGACTGCAGGCTTTGTACCGATGTCTGGCCGACTGATTGAAGACGTCGTTGAAGTGCGAGACTGGCGAAAACGGCACCCAACATTCAGGCGTGGGCTCATTTTGCCCGATTCGCTTTCAAGTGCCTTATGTTTTCGCCTTGCTGGCTTGAAGAGCGCTGGTTGGCGCGACGATGGTCGAAGCCTGCTATTGCGCTGGCCGCTGCGCAAACCCACAGAGCCGTTGCATGCGGTGCAAAGTCACTTTGTCATGGCCAAACAAGCCCTCGCGGCTTGGGGCGTTGGCGCTCAGCCGCAAATGCTGCCTGAGCGTTTACATCTGCCTTTAACCAAGACGCAGACACAAAGTGCCCACGACCATCTCAGCGCTGCGGGCCTGAAGGCGGGTGAGTTTGTGCTGATCGCCCCAACCGCAACGGGTACTCATAAAGGGCAAGCGAAGGTCTGGCCGCAGTTTGATGCATACACTCGCATCCTACAAAACAACGGCGTACGGGTGGCAATGTGCCCGCCTAAGGCTGAACAAGCGGCCGCGCAACGGGCCGTGCCCACGGCCGACTTGATCGACCCCCTAAGGCTCGGTGGCTTTTGTGCACTCACACGTTTGGCCAAAGTTGTCATTTGCAATGATTCGGGGGTATCGCACCTGTGCGCAACCGTCGGAGCCAAGCAAATCACACTGTTTGGCGTCACCGACCCCACGCATACCGGCCCCTGGAATCCTGAAAGTATTAATTTAGGGCAGCTTGGACGTTGGCCGACCGTTGGTGAAGTCGTGGCACGAACGCAACCATTTTTTGTTTCTCAATAATGCGATGTCGACATTGAAGCTTTCTAAAATATTTTCTGATTAAGCTACCTTGCTTTCACAAATCCCTTTCTCGAATCTGTTTTTATATCCACCTAGCTTGGGGCTACTGCTCTTAGTGATTGCCTTGCTTTGTGCGTTGTGGTCGCACAAACGCACCGCGGTGCTCATTTCAACCTTAGGTCTGGGTTGGATATTGATGTGGTCATTGCCCATCACTTCACTTTATTTTGGCGGCAAACTTGAAACCCGTTATGCCTATGTCGAAGCTGCGCGTGCGCCGCGCGCTGATGTGATTGTGGTGCTAGGAGGTAACACGCAAGCCAATCGCGCGAACTGGTTTGAGCCTTACAACCGAGCAACAGCCTTTGATCGAATTGATCGCGCTGCAGCCCTGTACTTCGCTGGGCGTGCACCAAAGATTTTGTTATCGGGTGGTGCACTAGAGGGCAAGGTCAGCGAGGCGCGGATCATGGCCAAAGTCTTGCGCCAGCGTGGCGTGCCAGAGTCGGCGCTGATTCTAGAAAATGATAGCCGCCATACCTACGAAAATGCACAGTTTTCAGATCGTGTGATGCAACACGCTCAGCTGAAACGCGCACTGTTAGTGACGTCTGCTTTGCACATGCCCCGTGCGCTGGCAACCTTTATCCAACGTGGGATTGATACTTTACCGGCGTCAAGCGCACCGCAAATCACACTACCCGATGACGAGACGCTCAACCCCTGGCTGCCGCACATTCGCAGCCTTGAAGCAAGCCGAACCATCATCAAAGAATATCTAGGGCTCTTGGGTTATTGGATGCGCGGTTGGGTGTGAACTGCGCGTCAGGTGCTTGCTTGAGCCGAGGTCATGGCGACGCGGCGAGCCTCAATACTTTCTGCATACAGTGCCTCGTATTTTTGCGCTGTAGCTGCCCAGGATAGCGATCCCACCAGCTCGGCCGCGTGAGACAACAGATGTGTGCGCAAGGTTTGATCTGTACTCAACGCGCGCAAGCCCTCAGCAATTTCGCTCGGGTCTTCTGGGTTATTTAACACCCAAGCGTCATGACGATGGGTCACATAATGGCCAAAACCGCAAAACTCGGGCCCACTCACAATCACCGGCAGACCGTGCGCCATGGCCTCAAGAGGTGCCATACCGAAGCTATCCAATAAGGTCGGATGTACGTAGACATCGGCAGCCTGGTAGTAAGGCGACACTTCGGGCGTCGGTTCGATCAGATTGACTCGGGCAACTAGCTTGGGGTAATTCAACCTTACATAATCTGTCACGTCGGGTTGCGTTCCTACCACGGCCAGCCGAAAATTTTCGGGCAACTGGCTTAAGGCCTCAAGAACTGTGGCGAGCCCTTTTCGCAACGGGTTACGCGCCACGAGCAGGCACCCGATATCGTCTTGCGCCCAGCCTAGGATCGCACGGGTTTGCGAACGCACAACTGAATCAACCGCTACGCTGGTCGCCCCAGGGGCGATTGTAGCCACGATACATTGCTGACCATACGCATCGTGAATACGCTCTTTGAGCCAGCGCGACACGGCCACAACACGCGACCCCGTTTTAACACGCATCGCTGCAGCTTCGAGCGATAGATACACGACATTACTAGGTTGCAAATAAACCAAAAACCGTCGCAAGGCACTAATACCGCTCAAACGACGATAACGGATCGGGGCAACATGAATCACATGAATATGACCAGCACCACCGTTCATATGCGAATGAACCACATCAAAATTATCACGCGTGAGCCGCTTCGCCTGGCGCGCAAAATGCCATACCCGAACCCAGCTTGGCCATTTTCGACTCACCTTTACCCTAATCTGCTTTACTGGTAAATCATGCTCAAAGTCATGCGCGATCACGGTCACATCATGGCGCTGGCACAGCACCTCGAACAAATTGACACCATACGCCTCAGCACCACCAAAGCGGCGGCCAAAGCGATCAATCAAGAGTGCGATCCGCAAGCGTTCAGGCACGTCGACGGTTCTCGTGTTGGCTTAAACATTGAATTAAAAAGCGGAATAGCGGCGTTGTCCGCCAGATCCCGACCCGTGGAAGCGCATAAAAATCATCTGAAATATCTGCCAGCCCCCGCGCGGTAGTTGTGGCGTTGGTATAGCCAACTTCTTGCGCTAAGCGTTGGTGTTCAGGTTCAAAATCACCATAGGGGTAGCAGAAAGCAGTGACCTCTGAACCAAGCATCTCAGAGAGCACGATTCGAGAACGAATTAATTGCTCGCGAGCCGCCTCGAGGGACAGCTCTGGCAGATGGACATGGTCGAGCGTATGTGAGCCGACCTCTTGACCCGCTTGTGCCCAAGCGAGCATCTCGCGCTTAGACATCAAATCTGAGGCCACTACACCATTTTGCCTATCCCAAACGTTGCTGCCATCAAATTGATTGGCGACAAAGTAATTGGTAGATGTGAATTGATACGCTTGCAATACTGGCAACGCGTGTTCAAACACATTGCGAAAGCCATCATCAAAGGTAATGCCAAAAACTTTGCCAACTTTTTCACGTTTAAGATAAGGCATTAAATCGCGCATACTTAAGCCACGATAGCCTAAGCGATGCATCCAGCGCATCTGCCGTGCAAAACTTCTGGGGTGTACCGTTAAACCTCGATACGACGCACCACGCGGCGCCGGCTCTCCTACCTGGTGGTACATCAAGATTGGTATCGACATATTCGCTAAATAGTAAGCATTCAGACTACTGATAAATCGCAAGCGTTGCTTTTACGAACTCAGCTAAGCCAAATTCGCGCTCGGCACGTTGACGCGCCTGCGCTCCCATCTGTGGCAGTTGTTCGGGTTGAAGCAATATTTTTTGTAACACATTTCGAATCAACTCTGGGCTACGCGGTGGCACAATCCAGCCTTCGCGTTGAGCCGTTAAGTTTTCAGGCAATCCACCGACACTGGTCACAAGTACAGGCAAACCAAGCGCCATCATCTCGCGACACGCGAACGACAAAGCCTCTTGATAAGACAGGACGTAACCAATGTCGCAGGCAGCCAACCAGGGTCGGACATCATCGATCAAGCCCGGAAAACTGACTTGCCCAGCCATGCCGCAATCGGCCACCTGAGCGCGTTTGAGTGCGTTGGGTGAGTCTCCGATCACAACAAGATGAAATCTGGTGCGCTGCTCGGGCGACAATAGCGAAACAGCCGTCACTAAATCTAACCAACCTTTTTCATAATCGGTGCCACCCGCGCTACCAAAAATGATTTTTTGATCAAAGTCTGGACCCAGATATTGTTCACGCAAGCGCAGTTTTTCGTGAACACTGACTGGTGAAAAATAATCGATATCGATCCCGTGCCGAACCGTTGTGATGGCCTGACGTTTGTAAGGCGACTTCAATAACAAGTTTTTGATGTAATCGCTGACAGCAATCACGTGGTCAGTCGCGAAGCGCGCTCGTAACTGGTGTCCAAAACTCGCCAAAGAGTGATCATTGTGTTTGGTGAAAACAATGCGCGGGGCATGGCGCAGCCCAACTGACGCCAACATCACTTGCTTGTGATCTGCCGAGCCGTTCACATGGACGGTATCAAAGGAATTGACCACAAGCAGTTGGCGCAAGGCCGCACGTTCAGCCAGCCAGGAAGACGGCCGTGTGGTGAACGCCATATCGACAACCTTGACACCGGGCATGGCTTGCGCAAGACGGTACAGGCGACTCGAACCTGGCGTGGCAACAGTCAGCTGATGCGCTCCGACCAAACCACGTAACAAGTTGACAATGTAGGTGACATGCCCACCGCCATTACGCGGATGAAAATTGGTAAACAAAATTTTCATTTTGGCTCAAACCGTCCATTGTTTGCATTCAACAGCGGTGATGTTGGCGGCGTATTCACCTTGGTCAACGACCCAGACGGCAAATGTTTGTCGACCTCGGTCAATGACCTAGGCTGCGGGTGCTGGTTGGACCCACTCAATGACCCAGACTGCGATTGCGTACTGGCCTCACCCAAACCACTCGCCTGCGCGCGGTGGTTGGCTTCGTTCAAAAACATCAGCTTCGCATAACGCAAAAAACTACCTGAGGCCGCGGTTGCGGCAAGCACAAAGCCATGGCGACCGTCTAGAAAACCGCGTCGTAGTAAATAAATTCGGATAAAGGTCCAGACGCTGTGCGTGATCAAACCAAACGACCCGACACGCCGCCCTTTTAGAGCCATCATCTGTGCCGCATCGCTCGAGTAGCGATTGGTTTTTGTGATCAGTGCAGCAAGATCGTCAAACGGAAAATGTAAAAACCAAGACTTTAGCTTGCCAACTCGTCCGCGAACCAAGACCTGTTCATGAACTTGAACATGATCAAACGCACCAAGCTCTCGACGGAATAAACGCAACACATAATCTGGCCACCAACCGCTATGGCGAATTTTTTTTCCGCAAAACTCAGAGAGCCGAGCAATTTGGTAACCATCATAGCTAGGCTGCGACAGCGTTCGAACAATTTCAGCTTGCAACTCAGGGGTGACGCGCTCATCGGCATCAATTGACAGCACCCAAGGTTTGGTCGCTAGCGCCAAGGCTCGATTCTTTTGTGGTCCGAACCCAGGCCAGTCGGCCACTTGGTGAACCTGCGCACCATGCGCCCGAGCAATCTCAGCGGTAGCGTCGGTACTGTAACCATCCAGCACAATAATTTCGTCGGCAAACTGCACGGACGCAAGGCAATCCCCAAGGCGCGCCGCCTCGTTTTTTGTGATGATGATGACAGAAAGCCCTAGGCTTTGGCGCGCAGCGTTCGCTTCCATCGCTTCCACTTGTTATATAACGGCCCGACGAGCGGGTGGGTGGCGAACCACATACGCGTTCTGAGCCAAGCATCGCCACGATTACGGACTGCCACACGAAAAATATGCGCGGGTGACGTACCAGCCAGATTTTGACCATGCGCCACCGTGGTGTACAGGTATTTAAAACCTGACGCTTGCGCCAAGGCCACGTAATCTTGAGCAAAATAGCCCTGCGGCCAGCAGAAGTGCTCAGACACTGCGCCGAGCCGTCGCTGCAAGGTTGCGCGAGAATCGGTCAGATCTTGCTTAAGATGTTGCAGGCAGACCTCGCGCGAGTCGCCGGTCAAATCCCAGCGATGATGTGTATGTGTGTGGCTATGAAACTCAAAGGAGCCCGTCTCTTGCATCGCAAGAACCTCAGACCAGCGCAACATGACTGGATCGGGGTTACCGGCTGCCAGCAGAGCCTTGGCTTGCAGGTGACACGAGACTGAAGGCAACGCTGCCCCCTGTTGCCCCGCATGCGCACGTGCAGGGCCCTCACCGATCAAACCCGTAATCAAAAATAACACAGCATGCATTGAATATTTCTGTAACACCGGGTGCGCATACACCCAGTTATCTAAATAACCATCATCAAAGGTGATTAAGACAGACCTTGGTGGTGTTGGCTTACCCGCCAAAAAATCAGCAAATCCCCCGGCTGTGAGGCCACGATAGCCGTGCCGCGCCAAACCTGCGATCTGACTTTCAAAGTTCTCGGGCGAAGTTGTGAGCGAGCCCACCACCGGCGATACATGGTGGTACATCAATACGGGAACGCAGTAGGCAGTTTTCATTTACGCTCAGTGCCGATCCGTTGTTTGCTGGGATGTTACCCCTTCGGTCTGCAACGAGGGACTTAAATCCCTTAGCCATCGATCATAGATGCACTCGGTTCGTTTTGCCAAGGTTTCAGTGGTAAAAATACCTTCAGTATGTACGCGTTGGTAGCCAGCTTGCCCCATTTTTGTTCTGAGTACAGGTGAGTCAATCAACTGAATCAGGGCGTGTTGCAACTCCTGTGCGTCGTCAAGGGGCACCAGCAGCCCAGTTTCGCCCGGTCGCATCATCTCACTGACACCGCCAACATCGGTACCGATCACCGGCAGGCCGCTCGCGGCTGCTTCAAGAAACGCTGTGCCCATCGCTTCTTGTCGAGTGGCTAAACAAAAAATATCCAGGCCCGCCAGCACATTGGGTACGTCGCGCCGAGTCCCGAGCATGTGGATACGATCACTCACACCGCTGTGTGCGATGTGCGCTTGCAGTTGCTCAAAGCCAGGAGAGCCGCCGCCCGCCAGCACCAGATGCAGCTTGGGGCGGGTACGTAGCAGCGGCAACATGGCATTAATCAGTTCGAGATGGCCTTTATCGGGGCGCAGCACTGCGACACAACCCACCAAAATCGCATCAGCAGATAGCTCGAGTTCGTCACGTAAAGTCGAGTGCTCAAGTCGGGGCGTCAACACCACAGGCGTATAGATGACCTGCACGTGTTCAGCAGGTACGCCGCGCCCGATCAATTGACGACGCACGTAGTGACTCACGGTGGTGACTCTGTGCGGCAACCAGGTGTAGCTCAATAACGAACCAACCGGGCTGGCTAAATGACGTGTACGCACGATCAGGGGCACTTTCGCAAGCCGCCCAGCAGTGGCAGCAATCAAGGTGTCTTGGCGACTATGCGTGTTGAGCACATCAAAACGGCCTGCGCGCAAAATCTTTTTAAGTGTAAAGACGCCGCGCACGATATTAAAGGCGCCATCCATGTCAAGCGTATGCACAACGAACCCAGCCTCACGCAAGCGTTGAGTGAGTTCGGCATCAGACTGACAAACGGCTTCAAGATAGTGACCACGCTCGCGCATCGCCACCATTTCTTTAAAGACTCGGTGTTCTTGTCCGCCAAAACTTGTGGCTGCCTCTGAGTGAATGATTCGCAAACGGCGCTCGTCAGACATCAGTAGGCCACTTCAACATCGGCAGACGACGTCCAGGTAGTGAGTTGCTCGACCAAGCTATCGGACAAACGCACTCGCCAAGAGTCATCAAGTCTGAGTGTGCACGCCAGGCCTGCATTTTCGTACAGGACTTCAACGGGCGTACCACGCGCCGTCGTCTCGGCATTGACTCGAAACGGACTCAGCATTTTTTTTAGCAAGAGGGCATCAGCGTTACCGTTTAGGCGAATGCGCAGAGCCTTAGCGCGTGCTTCGCGTGCAAGCTGTAAATCGTAAACATTTTCAGCAACAATTCGTGTGCCTTTTGAGTGCTCATTATTGGTCACTTTGACCTGCATGATCACGAGTTGATCTTCGCGCAAGCGATTGCGATGCTGTTCAAAAATTTCAGAGTAGACGGTCACTTCAACTTGTGCCGAACCATCATCAATCGTCACAAACTGTAGCTTTCCTTTTGAGGTCATCATCGTACGGAGGTCGCAAATCACCCCTGCAATCCATTGCGAATCGCGCAACGGCTCAAGCCGCACCAAAGGTTTCGCTGCAAATAAACGCACCTCGTCTCGCCACACATCAAACAAATGGCCGCTGAAGAAAAATCCCAGTGCGGTTTTCTCTTCAGACAAGCGCGTGTGCAAGCTCCAGGGAGCGATTGAGGCCAGCTCAACGGCGACCACCTCATGGCTATCATCGCCAAACAATGACACTTGATTTGCACTACGGTCGTGCTGCTCTGCGGCCTCAAGCGCAGTACCGAGCGAGGCCACTAACGCGCCGCGGTTAGGCTCGACCGCATCAAAAGCGCCAACGCGAATCAAAGCCTCAATACTGCGTTTGTTCACGGCGCGCCGATCAATACGACGGCAAAAATCGAACAAATTAGTAAACGGCCCTGCTTGGCGAGCGCGCAAAATTTCTTCAACAGCCCCCTGCCCTGTACCTTTGACCGCCCCCATCCCATAGCGAATTGTTCGGGGAGGCAAGCCCTCTAGGGTCGCTGCGTCAGCGACGGGCTCAAACCGATAGGCAGAGGTATTAATATCGGGCGGCAAAACGGTGATGCCATTCGCCAGGCAGTCACGCCAAAAGATTTGCACTTTATCGGTGTCGTCCATATCTGACGACAAGGTCGCGGCCAAAAACTCAGCAGGGTGATGTGCTTTCAGCCAAGCGGTGTGATACGCGATCAGGGCGTAAGCCGCTGAGTGTGATTTATTGAAACCGTAGCCGGCAAAGAGCTCCATCAGGTCAAACAGTTTGACCGCAACTTTAGGGTCATAACCTTTTTTAAGCGCGCCTTGCTCAAACAATTCGCGATGCGCAGCCATTTCTTCGGGCTTTTTCTTACCCATCGCGCGGCGCAGCAAATCGGCACCACCTAGCGAATAGCCCCCGATGATCTGCGAAATCAGCATCACTTGCTCTTGATACACAATCACGCCATAGGTGCTTTTGAGCGTGGGCTCAAGGTCGGGATGAAAGTAATCAACGGTTGCGCGACCGTGCTTACGATTCACAAAATCGTCGACCATGCCTGACTCGAGCGGACCCGGACGAAACAGCGCCAAGACCGCAATAATGTCTTCGAACGTATTGGGACGCAGTTTTTTAAGCAACCCTTTCATGCCGCGGGATTCGAGCTGAAACACCGCGGTCGTGTTGGCGTTGCACAGAATTTGATACGTTGCGAGATCATCAAGCGGCACCAACATGATGTCAAAGTCGGGCAACTTGGCATTGAACTTGCGCACAAAGCGCACTGCCCAATCAAGAATGGTCAGGTTACGCAAACCCAAAAAGTCAAACTTCACCAGGCCAGCGGCTTCAACGTCGTCTTTATCAAACTGCGACACCGCACTACCCTCGTGACCAGGCTGGCAGTAAAGCGGGCAAAAATCTGTGAGCTTGCCTGGCGCGATCAGTACCCCCCCAGCGTGCATCCCCACGTTACGAGTTAGGCCTTCAAGCGGGCGGGCTAAGTCAATGAGCGCCCGCACCTCTTCTTCTTTTTCGTAACGCTCTTTGAAGGCTGGTTCGTCTTTCAGGGCTCGCTCGAGCGTCCAAGGGTCTGCCGGGTTGTGCGGGATCAACTTTGAGAGCCCATCACACAGCATATAGGGCATGTCGAGCACGCGGCCGGCGTCGCGCACCACCGCTTTAGCGCCCAGCGTGCCGAAGGTGGCAATCTGACTGACGGCCGCACGGCCGTACTTGGTTTTGACGTATTCAATCACGCGTTCGCGATTGTCTTGACAAAAGTCGATGTCAAAGTCGGGCATTGACACGCGTTCAGGGTTTAAGAACCGCTCAAACAGCAGGTCGTAGCGAATTGGATCTAAGTCGGTGATGCCGAGCGAATAGGCCACCAGCGACCCGGCCCCGGAACCGCGCCCGGGACCCACTGGTACACCATTGCTTTTGCCCCAGTTAATGAAATCTTGCACAATCAAAAAGTAGCCTGGAAACCCCATTTTGATAATAGTTTGGCACTCGAGGCTCAGACGTTCAGCATATTGCTGCTGCACCTTGGCACGCTCGGCTGGGTCTGGAAACAACTGCACCATACGTTTTTCAAGACCAATTTCTGACAGCTGAATCAGATAATCGTCAAGCGTGACACCCTCAGGTGTCGGAAAATCGGGGAGTTGAGGCTGACCAAGCTCGAGAGTCAGGTTGCAGCGCTGGGCAATGGCCACTGAGTTGGCTAAGGCCGAGGGCACATCACTGAACCGCTTAACCATCTCATCTGAGGGCAACAGGTACTGATCCTCAGTAAACCAACGCGGTCGACGCGGGTTTGTCAGGATTTGGCCTTCTGAGATGCAAACTCGTGCCTCATGCGCACGAAAATCAGTGCGATCAAGAAACTGCACGGGGTGGGTTGCAACCACGGGCAGGCCTAACTCAGTCGCAACGGACAGCGCAGCCTGTGTATAAGACTGGTCGGCATCGGCTTCGGTGCGCTGCAACTCGACATAATACGAGCCAGGAAACGCGGCCTGCCACTGACGTGCATAAGCAATGGCTGCATCGCGATTACCTGCCATCAGCGCCTGGCCCACATCGCCTGCCCGCGCGCCTGACAACACGATCAACCCTGGTTGATCGACCAGCCACTCGCGCCGCATCTCGGCTCGCCCTCGGTGAGCGTTGGTCAGCCAGGCCTGGGTCAACAGTTCGCACAGGGCCAGATACCCAGATTTATTCGAGACTAACAGCAGGACACGGTAGGGTTTTTCGCGGTCTTCGTCGTTGGTGAGCCAAACGTCGCAACCGGTAATCGGCTTGACACCTGCGCCCCGCGCTGCTTTATAAAACTTGATCAGACCAAACACGTTAGACAAGTCAGTGAGCGCCACCGCGGGCTGACCTTGAGCGACCGAGCGTTCGATCAGATCCGAAATTCGCAAAATGCCATCCACAACCGAAAATTCGGAGTGAACACGCAAATGTACGAAACTGGGGGATTGAACAGCTTTATCCATATCGGGATTGTACCTATTCTGTTGCTTGGCGGACCGTTTTTAACTTCAGTATTGAGGGGCAACAGGGCCGCCAGCACCGAGTGATCAATCATCCCTTAGCGCTCAACCACAGGCAATTTTAGGGAAAACTTCTGCAACGCTGTGGTTGCGTGCATTTAACGCTGCATTGCATCAAACGCTTTTTGCAGACGTTTGGCCGAAACTGGCATCGGGGTGCGTAATTCTTGCGCAAATAAGGCCACGCGCAGCTCTTCAAGTAGCCAGCGAAACTCGTCAAGCCCACGATCAGGTGCCCCTTTTAACGCACTGCGGGCTCGCGAATACTGTGCAAGCAAGGGTGCCATATCGGCCATTAAGCGAGTATCGCGCGCGGGGTCGCTGCGAAGTTTGTCAATACGCGCCACCACAGCTTTCAGATAGCGTGGCATGTGGGCCAGTTGAGCCGCAGGGGTGCGAGACACGAAATCAGCCGGCACCAGTTGCGACAATTGCGCTTGAATATCCTGATGCGCCGCTGCGTTGCCTTTTGCCTGAGGCAACTTACGCACCGCTGCGACCCAGGCCTCGAGTATCGAAGCGGCGGTTCGCGCCACGTCTTGAGCCAGCAAACCAAGCTTGGCTTTACCCTCGAGTCGACGCGTCTCGAAGGTTGGCGCGTCAATCGGCCAAGGTTCGTGTAAGCAGGCTCGCTCAATCGCACAATCAATCAACTGGTCGCGAAGCTGCTCTTGGGTACCCAGCGTGAGGTACAGCATCCCAAGCTTGGTGAGATCGTGTAGATTTTTTTCTAAAAATTTGACTTGATCGCGTAACGCAATTTTAAACAAGCGCCGCAAGCCGCGATGATGCGCTAGTTTGGCTGCGTGCGGATCATCAAACACGTCGAGCGCACAGTTTGTGCCGCGATCAACTAAAGCCGGATAACCGACTACCGTGCTGTTTTTTCGGCGAATCTCTAAAAGCTCTGGCAAGGTGCCAAAGCTCCAGTCAACAATGTCGTCTTGCGACAAGGCGCTTGCAACCTCTTGGTCACGCGTGGCAAGCTGCTGAAAATTCGCTTGCGCCTGCTTACCAAACTCGGCTTTGAGTTGCGCAAGGTTGCGGCCAGCCGCCAGCATCCTGCCATGCTCGTCGATCACCTTAAACGACATAAAGAGGTGTGCCGGCAAGGTTTCGGGTTTGAAATCAGTGGGCACCGGGCGCAACTTAAGTTGTTGCCACATGTCTTGGCTCACAGCCTCGGTGAGCGAACAGCCCGGCGCGGCAAGTTTTTCAAACCAGCGCTCGTAAAACGAGGCGGCATACTCAGGCAGCGGTACGCAATGCCGACGTATTTTTTGCGGTAGCGATTTGAGCAACATATGCACTTTTTCTTTGAGCATCCCGGGCACTAACCATTCACAACGCTCAGCCTCGAGTTGATTCAAAAAAAACAGCGGTACGGCAAGCGTCACACCGTCTCGCGGCGAGCCCGGCTCAAAGTGATAATCCAGTGCCAGGCGCGTGCCTTGCCATTCAAAGAACTTTGGAAATACGTCGGTCGTGACGCCAGCGGCTTCGTGTCGCATCAACGCTTCACGGGTTAAACATAGCGCTTGCGCCTGTTCTTTAGATAAACCTTTGACCCAGTGCTCAAGGGTGCTGAGTTGATGAATATTCGCAGGCAATAAGCGATCGTAGAACGCCTGGATCAAACTATCGTCAACCAAAATATCAGGGCGTCGGGTTTGATGCTCAAGGTGCTCGATCTGAGCGATCAGTTTGCGGTTGTGAGCGACAAAAGCCAGAGGGCTGTCAAGCTCGCTAGGCACCAAGCCTTGCAAAATAAAAATCGCACGCGCTTCAGAAGGTGCGATCGGGCCGTAATGTACGCGCCGCCCCGAGTAGACGGGTAAGCCGTAAAGCATGCCCTTCTCGTTGGCGACGACTTGTCCGAGTTTTTTCTCCCAACGCGGGTCGCTCCAGGAGCGCTTAATTAAATGCTTAGCAACCTTTTCAACCCAGGTTGGATCAATTTTTGCCACGCAACGGGCATAAACCTTACTCGTGTCGACTAACTCGGCGGCCATGATCCATTTGCCCGCTTTTTTGACCAAACGCGAGCCGGGGTGAATCCAAAAGCGCAACTCACGTGCGCCCATAAAGTGCCCCGCTTCTTCAGACTGCAACCCAAGATTGCCAAGCAAGCCTGACATTAAAGCCACATGCAATTGCTCAAAGGTAGCCTCGCTTTGATTCAGACGCCACCCCTGCTCGCCAGCCAGCGCCAGCAACTGACGATGGATATCGTGCCACTCGCGCAAACGCACGGGCGACAAAAATTGCTGGCGCAATTGGGCAACCAACTTACGCTGTGACGCTTTGTGGTCGACCTGTTCGTGATACCAACGCCATAAATTTATGTATGAGATGAACTCAGATTTATCATCGGCAAACTTGGCGTGCGCCAGTTCTGCCGCCTCGCGTGCTTGCATGGGGCGATCGCGGGGATCTTGCACCGAAAGCGCCGCTGCGATGATCAACATCTCAGTCAGACAGTTTTGCTCGCGCGCCGCCAAAATCATGCGACCGATCCGGGGGTCGACCGGCAACTTAGCTAACGCCTGGCCCGTGATTGTCAGACCGGTGTCGGTGCTGGAGTCGGGATCAATCGCGCCAAGCTCTTGCAGCAAGTGATAGCCATCAGCGATTGCACGACCTGATGGTGGATCAACGAAGGGAAAGTCTTCGATCTCAACCAGCTTTAACGCCTTCATGCGTAAGATCACGCCGGCAAGCGACGAACGCAAAATCTCTGGGTCTGTGAACGCTGGGCGCTCTTTAAAGCTTGGCTCATCGTACAACCGAATACATACCCCGGGGCCCAAACGGCCGCAGCGCCCTGCACGCTGATTTGCCGACGCCTGGCTGATGGGCTCGATGCGCAACTGCTCGACCTTGTTGCGCCACGAATAACGCTTCACGCGTGCAAGCCCAGTATCAATCACAAAACGAATACCTGGCACCGTCAAAGACGTTTCGGCGACGTTGGTGGCCAAAATAATACGCCGCCCACTGCTTTGAGGAGTAAAGATTTCTTCTTGCTCTGCCTGTGACAAGCGCGCATAGAGGGGCAGCACTTGTGTACCAGGCGGGTGATGCTTGCGTAACGATTCAGCAGCCTCACGAATTTCACGCTCGCCCGGCAAGAAGACCAAGATATCACCGGCGCCAACCTGTGCGCACTCGTCTACCGCATCGACTAGCGCGTTGATCAAATCACGCTCTTCGTCGCGCGCCAAGCCTCGTTCAGACTGCCCTGCGGGGGGCAGCGCCGCGGCGCTGGCCTCAAGACGTTCGGGATCATTGACCGGGCGATAACGAATATCAACGGGGTAGAGTCGGCCCGACACTTCAATGACGGGGGCCGCGCGCCCTTTGGCATCGGCAAAATGTTGCGAGAACCGCATTGCGTCGATCGTGGCCGACGTAATAATCAATTTAAGGTCGGGACGTCGGGGCAACAGCTGCTTGAGGTATCCCAGCAAGAAATCAATGTTCAAACTTCGCTCATGGGCCTCATCGATGATGATGGTGTCGTAGCGACGCAGCAGGGGATCACGCTGAGACTCGGCAAGCAAAATGCCGTCAGTCATGAGCTTGATCGCGGTTTGAGCGCTGCTGCGGTCTTGAAACCGAACCTGATACCCGACCCACTCGCCCAGCGGGGTTTTGAGCTCATCGGCGATTCGCTTAGCGACTGAACTGGCAGCCAGCCTGCGCGGTTGGGTGTGACCAATCATCTTTTTTAAGCCACGCCCAAGCTCAAGACAAATCTTTGGCAGCTGAGTGGTTTTGCCCGAACCGGTCTCGCCACTGACAATAATCACCTGATGCTCGGCGATCGCCCGCGCGATCTCGAGCCTGCGAGCGCTGACTGGGAGATCTTCGGGATAGACGATCTGAGGGGGCTGGCGTGGGGAAATGACAACGCTTTCAGGGGTAATCGTTGGCGTTATCCCCGCATCAGGCTTTGATTGAGACATATTTTCTGATCTGGACACGTTCACATTATAAAATTTATCTTCTACTTTCACAGCATCACGAGGTTTTCAATACAAACCACCATGTCCGACACGCCCGAACAAGAGACCGTATCCGCCCAAGAAGCCCCTGAATTTGCTGCCGCTCAATTTGTGCGTTGGTTTCGCGAAGTTGCCCCCTACGTTCACGCCTTCAGGGGAAAGACCTTCGTGGTGGCCTTTGGTGGCGAGCTGGTGCAAGCCAATGTCCTCAATACCTTGGTGCAAGACCTGTCGTTACTATCGGCGCTAGGAATTAAATTAGTGCTGGTGCACGGCTCGCGCCCCCAAGTCAACGAACAGTTACGGTTAAAGGGCTTTGAACAGCAATTTGACCGGGGCCGTGCGCCCATGGACGCCAACGCACTTGAATGTGCAAAAGAGGCGGCAGGTGAGATTCGCCTGGATATCGAGGCGGCGTTCAGCCAAGGTTTGCCCAACACTCCGATGTCGCACGCTCAAATTCGCGTGCTCTCGGGTAACTTTGTGACGGCACGTCCAACTGGGATTATTGACGGCATCGACTATCAGCATACCGGTCAAGTTCGCAAAATAGATGCCGAGGCACTGCGCTTTGCCATCGAACGTGGTTCGATTGTGTTGCTGTCGCCGCTTGGGTTTTCGCCAACGGGCGATGCGTTCAACCTGTCAATGGAAGAGCTTGCCACCAGCGTGGCCACTGCACTGCGCGCAGAGAAACTCATCTTTTTAATCGAAACCCCCGGTGTGGTCTCCCCCGATGGCTCGGTTGACACTGAACTTGCGCGGTTAGACGCAGACGCCATGCTCGCCGAGGGTTCGATCGATGCGGATACGGCCCATTACCTGCAGTACGCCTCACGCGCAGTCAAGCGTGGTGTGACCCGCGCGCACTTAATCCCCTTTTCGATGGACGGCGTAGTCTTACTCGAGATCTTTACCCATGACGGCGTAGGCACCATGGTGGTTGAAGACACACTTGACGATTTACGCCCAGCCACCATTGATGACGTAGGCGCCCTGCTGCAGTTGATTGAACCGCTTGAGCTGGATGGCACCTTGTTGCCGCGAGGCCGGGCCGTGATCGAGCGAGAAGTTGAAAATTTCACGGTGCTTGAGCACGATGGAGTGATCTATGGGTGTGCGACCCTCAATGACTTTCCACAATCGCAGATGGCCGAAATGGGCTGTCTGATCGTGCATCCTGAATGGCAAGGCACCGGCGAGGGCGAAATCTTGCTGCGCCACATGGAGTCGCGCGCTCGTGCGATGGGTGCAAAACGCCTGTTTGTGCTCACCACGCGTACCTCGCATTGGTTTATCAAACGAGGCTTTGTACAAGGTGGGGTTGCTGATTTACCCAAAGAAAAGCAGGCACATTACAACCGCTCGCGAAATAGTCTGATTTTTATTAAACGCTTGTAAAGACTAGGGGTTTGAGGCCGTAAGGTTTTCAAATCCCTCTACAATCGGGAATAACTAACTAGCAGGATGTTGCCATGAGTCGTACCGTGCAGTGTGTCAAACTCAATAAAGAGGCCCCTGGTCTTGAGTATCCTCCGTACCCAGGCGAGATGGGTGTCAAAATCTGGCAAAGTATTTCGCAAGAAGCGTGGGAAGAATGGAAAGCCATTCAAACCAGACTCGTGAACGAAAATCGCTTGAATCTGGCCGATACGCGCGCACGTAAATACCTAAAAGAACAGATGACAAAGTTTTTGTTTGAGGGTGGCGACATCGAAGCGCAAGGCTACGTGCCGCCTAGCGCATGACGTGAAGCCAGGCAGACTTGCACCGCAGACGCCGCACACCGAAACGTGTGGCGCTCATGCAGGCTGAGCTTACTGGGACGCTGGCCGATTTGAGGCTTCTGCTTGCTTCGCAGCCTTAGCAGCGAGTTTTTCTTCGGGGGTTAGCTCAGGCTCGCCGCGCACAAGGCGCTCAGCCATCTTTAAGCCCTTATGGCGTACGTCAGCGCCATGAACCATGTAAATCACACGCTCGGCCATGTTTTTGCAGTGGTCACCGATACGCTCCATAGAGCGGGCGATAAACAGCAAATCAATCGAACGTGAGATCGTGCGCGGGTCTTCAATCATGTAGGTGATCAGGTTGCGTAAGGTCGCTTTCCATTCTTTGTCGACTTCTTTATCGCTGCGAACCACTGCTGCAGCGAGTACCGCATCTTGGCGTGCAAAGGCATCCATCACCTGACGCATCATGGTCGCGATATTGTTGGCCATGTGACGCAGTTCGATGTCAGGCATGAACGAACGATCGTCTTCATGGATGCGGCGAGCCATTGTGGCAATTTTTTCAGCCTCGTCGCCCGATCTTTCCATGTCAGTGAGCATTTTGGTGACCGCTAAGAGCGTACGCAAATCGATCGCTGTGGGTTGGTAACGTGCAACAATTTGAGTCACACGCTCGTCGATCTCAACCTCAAGGCGGTTGACTTCTTTTTCGTGCTCGCGCACCCGGTCGACTAAGCTCAAATCACCCTCGGTGAGCGCCTGCATACCATCTTGGACCATGGCCTCAACAAGACCACCCATTTGCAGTAAGTCGGTACGAATACGCTGAAGATCTGCGTCAAATTGCTTGTTGGTGAGTTCGGTCATGGCAAATCCAATCTAGTTGAAGAGGTCAGTGTAAGACGAAACTATGACAGTTTTGTGAATATAACGCCATGGCCTGGCTTGCTATCAGACTCTTGCGACCAGACCCTTGCACCTCGCCGTGAGCGACAGCCTGCTTAAGCGTGACCTGTGCCTCTGCTAAAGTTGCCGAATGCCCTGTTGCGTGGCCAACAACGCCACATCAGCGGGGCGCGCCGCAAACAAGCCGTTAGTAACCACACCTGGCACTTGGTTCAGCCTCGCTTCAAGCGCAACCGCATCAAGAATGGTTAAACCGTGCACGTCTAGGATCTGATTACCGTTATCGGTGGTGAAACCCGCCCGCAAGACAGGCTCACCACCAAGCTCACGCACCACCCGAGCGACCGCTTCGCGCGCCAACGGCAAGACTTCAATTGGTAAAGGAAAGCGACCCAACACTTGAACGAGTTTAGATTCGTCGGCAATGCACACAAATTTTTTCGCGACCGAAGCCACAATTTTTTCGCGCGTGAGGGCCCCACCACCACCTTTGAGCATGTGCAGGTGCCCGTTGATTTCATCGGCGCCGTCAACGTAAACCGGCATGGTTTGCACCTCATTGAGGTCAAGCACCACAATGCCCAAAGCCGCCAAGCGTTGCGCGCTACGCTCAGAGCTTGCGACCGCTGCGCGGAATTGCGTACGGTAGCGCGCTAGGCCGTCAATGAACAAATCGGCGGTCGAGCCCGTGCCCACACCAATCACCGCCTCGGTCGAGAGCAGCGGCTCGATGTAGGTCAAAGCAGCCTCTGCGGCCTGTTGTTTAAGGTCTTGTTGGGAAAGCATCATCATCCTTTAGAGGTAGGTCTTCTGTCTCTGAGACGGCACTATCCAACGCCAGAGACTCTTGTTCGTTTAGGCCCTCGCGCAGCAAGGCGCGCGCCTGGTCATCGGGCAGCACTTCTACATTTTTTAAACTTCGCAACATCGCGCGGGTGCGGGTCTCAGTTAGACCGATCTTGTTACTGGCTGTCTCGAGCGATTTTTTGACCGAGGCCAGAGTGTCCCCAAATTTATTGAACTCGGTCTTGACGGCGCGCAACACCTGCCAAACCTCAGAAGATCGCTGCTGAATCGCCAGCGTACGAAACCCCATTTGCAAACTATTGAGCAAAGCGGCTAAGTTGGCGGGACCCGCCACATTGACGCGCAGGTCGTGCAACTTATCGAGCAAGCCAGGCTGCCGCAGAACCTCAGCGTACAGGCTTTCGCTAGGCAAAAACATAATGGCAAAATCAGTGGTGTGAGGAGGTGATACGTATTTTGAGACGATTAGCTTCGCTTGTGTCTCAACCGCTTTACCCAGCGCTAAGCCCGCCGCCCTCATCCCCTCGCGATCGGCCTGTTCGTGGGAATCCATCAAACGCTCATATTCTTCTTTCGGAAACTTAGCGTCAATCGGCAACCAAACGACTTGCTCGTGCTCTGTCGCACCCGGCAAGCGAATTGCGAACTCAACCTGAGCGTCACTACCTGGTACGGTTTTGACGTTACGGGCGTATTGCTCAGGGGTCATGCCGTCTTCGATCAAACGCGCTAATTGCACCTCACCCCAAGTGCCACGGGTTTTGACATTGGTCAGCACGCGCTTCAGATCGCCCACACCAGTTGCCAGCGCCTGCATTTCGCCTAGGCCTCGTTGCACAGCCTCGAGACGCTCTGAGACTTGTTTGAACGACTCGCCCAAGCGGAGTTCGAGCGTGGCATGCAGTTTTTCATCGACGGTGCGGCGCATGTCGTCTAGCTTGCTGGCGTTGTCAGTTTGCAAGGCCAGCAGACGTTGTTCAACCGCGGCCCGTAACTCGGCCATCCGTTGATCATTGGTCTGTATCAGACTTTGCCATTGCGCCGTAAACCCAGCAGCGAAGCGCGCTAAGGATTCTGCCCCCTCGCTACGCCCGGCGGCGGCATCGCGCGCGACCGCGGCTCTAAACTCAGCGTCAGCCTGCGAGAGTTCGAGCCGTAACGCACGCGACGCATCAGACATCTCGGTGCGCAGTTGACGCTGACTTTCAAGTTGCTCGGCGCGCTGGGTACGTTCGACACGCTCAAGTGTTGCAATAATTTGCTCAAGCAGAGGGTCAGACTGCTGCGCGCTTGTGGCTCGCACGTTTAACCAAGCCAGCACTGCAAATACAGCGGCAATCGTCGCGCCTAGCGCCGCGACAATCAAAGGGACAAGCGTGTCTGTCATGCGATCTTCAATTTCTCTGTGTAACGCTTTTCGTTAAACCCAACCGTCACCGAACCATCGGGATAGAGTGTCAAGGGTCGGCGAATCAGTGCGGGGTACTGAGCAATCAATTCAAGCCATTGTTCATCGGATTGCGGGTCTTTTAAAGCGTCAGCGAGTTGTCGCCAGGTCATCGAGGCGCGATTCACGAGTTTTTCAAAACCGCCAAGCGCCTTCGCCCATTTTTTTAAATCAGCCGCGCCGATAGGATGAGAGCGGTAATCAATGAACTGATGAGCAATCGCTTGTTGCTCAAGCCAACCCCGCGCCTTCACGCAGGTACTGCATTGGGTCAGGCCGTATAAGGTTAAAGCCGTCATCATTTTTTCCAGAATATATTACGCGTCGTTGAATACCGCTTGGTAGCCTTGTTTAAACAGATGCCAACACGTTGACTCGAGCTCGGGCGCAACTTTTTTGACCGAGCGCAACAAGCGAGACAGATTTTCGGCCCGCTGCATGGCTGTCAGCGCTTTGCGAAGGCCACGATCCAGATCAATGATCCATACTTTATCTTGCGCATCCACCAAAAGATTAAAGACATTTAAGTCAGCGTGCCAAACGTCAAATTGATGCATCTGCGCAATCACCCGACCTGCCTCGAACCACACCTTGGGCTCGGCGCACTGCCCCAAGGGCCGAGCCTGTTGGATACGCTGGGTGAGCAAGGCCGCACGATAGGTCAAGCGCCCGCGCCAGACGGCAGCCCCCAACGGGCGTGGTACGGGTAAACCGGCTTGCCACATGATGCGCAACAAGTCGAACTCGGCAAAAGAACGCGTGCGCTCTAGACCGAGCCACAGATAGCGCTCTCGCACCAAGCGTGCCATCAATCCACCCCGCTTAAAGTGCCTGAGCACTGCCTCAAGGGACTCCATTTGCACAAACCAGGCAGCGGCGCGACCTCCTGAGGCGACCACTTGCGCCTGCGAAGGTAAATAGGTCGGATCAAAGCGCGCTAAGGCGGGTTCGGGCACTAACGGATCAAGCCGCAAGTGGATGGTTTGCCCATCTTGTTCAAGCACGACAGACGCGAGATCGCCTGTGTCGTGATGGGCTGAGACGACAGACGGGTTTGTGTGACTCAGCGTCATATTCAAGTCTGCCGCAAAATGTTGAGTGGCGGAGTCTGCAGGACACCGCGCAAAGCCAACGCACCCGCAAGCCAGGCACCAAACATACAAAGCGTCACACCCAATAACCAAGGCAGCAGGGTAAAACGCATATTGAACTCAAAGAGCCACGTCGATAACGCCCAGGCTGCCAGTGTCGCACCACCGGCTGCTAACAGGCCAGCTAACGCACCAACCGCCAACAGTTCAATACGCTGAGCAGTGGCCAACTGTCGCCTTGACGCCCCAAGCGCACGCATCAAAGCGGCCTCACGCACGCGTTCATCGCGCGTGGCTGACAGGGCTGCAGCCAACACCAGCGCGCCGGCTAACAGTGAGAAAATAAAGAGGCCTTGCACTGCCACTGAGACCTTATCCAAAATACTTTGTAACTGGCCAAGAATCGCACCCACATCAAAAACAGTCAGATTGGGAAACTCTTGCACGAGCTTTTGCAGCTGCCCAACTTGATCAGGTCGCAAATGGAAGGCTGTCATAAACGTTTGCGGTGCATTGTTCAACGCTGCTGGCGTCAGGATGGCAAAAAAGTTTGCCCGCATCGAATCCCAGTCAACGCGACGCAGACTCGTGACTGTCACTTTGATCATTTGACCGGCGACATCAAACTCTAAAACATCGCCAAGCTCAAGCGATAGCGTCTTCGCCAAGCCGGTTTCAAGCGATACCTCAAAAGCGTCTCCCACAAGGTCTCGCCCAACGACGATTTGTCCTGGCTCGGGCAACTGCGAGGCATAAGACAGATTGAACTCGCGCTCAATTAAACGTTGGGCGCGCTCTTGCGAGTAATCGCTGGCGCTCAACGCCTGTCCGTTACGAGACAGAAGCCGACCCCGCACCATTGGTGACATGACAGTCTGAGAAATCCCAGCTTGCTGCAACGTCTGTTGAACACCTTTCACTTGATCCGGCTGCACATTGATCAAAAACCGGTTCGGGGCATCTGGGGGTAAGGTGCGCTGCCAGCCCGCCAGTAAATCAGTGCGCACAATCGTCAAGAGCAACAGTGCCATCATCCCGATCGCCAAGGCACTGACTTGCGCAATGGTGGCTGCGCGTCTGCGCACGACGCCACTAATCGCAAAACGCAACATTGGGAAGGCATCCAGGCGCCCGCGTAACAACGCTAGCAATCCTAAGCCTAACGCGCTGACACCCCCAAACAAAAGTGCCGCAACTAAAAACCCCAGGGCCACGCCGGCGCCTAGCTTGAGATCCTTGGCCACCCACCACATCAAAACAGTGAACCCTGCCAAACCCAGTGCATAGCCCAACAAGCTTGCCCTAGGCATGCGCGGGTGGGCGGCTCGAAAGATTTGCGATGGTGCCACATTGCGCAAGGCCTGAATCGGTGGCCAGGCAAAAGCGAGTAACAACCAAAGCCCGGCAAACAGGCCCTGCAGAGCGGGTAGCCACGAGGCCGAGGGCAGGTCTGTTCCGATCAACTCGCCCAGCGCGATGATCATCAAAAATTGCGCACACCAGCCCAGCAGCATGCCCGCAAACGACCCCAGCACGCCGACCAGAACGAACTCACCCACCACAATCTGAGAGACCGCAGACTGCGTCGCCCCTAGGCAACGCATCAACGCGATGCTTGGTCGATGACGCTCACCAAAGCGTCTAGCGGCAAGCGCAACGGCGACCGCGGCAATCAAAACCGCCAGCATCGCAACCAGCGACAAGAACTGCTGCGCACGATCAAGAGACCGACGGATTTCAGGCCGCCCTGCTTCGACTGTAAGAATTTTTTGACCCGGTTTGAGTTGACGCTCGAGCCAGCTTCGATACGCCTCTATCTCAGCGCCCTCGCCCGCCACGAGCAAAGCATGACGCACGCGGCTGCCGGGTGCGATCAACCCAGTGCGCGTCAAATCTTCAGCACGCAACATCACGCGTGGCGCTAAATTGACGAACTGTGGACCACGGTCAGGCTCATAGGTGATGACTCGCGTAATCGTCAGGCTAATATCGCCCACGTTGAGTTGCTGACCGATTTGCTGGCTGGTCTGCCCTAAAATTTGCGCATCTACCCACACTTCGCCTACCGCGGGCGCAGTTTTTGTGACCTGATCTTGGCCCGCGATACTGGTGCTCGTGCGCAGACTGCCGCGCAACGGGTAGCTGCCCTGAACAGCTTTTAACGAAGACAGAACAAGGTTCGCATTTGAACCAACCATCGACGGAAACTGCCAAGTCAGTGCGGTGGTTAACCCGCGCTGCTGTGCCTGTAGCAAAAGTGCCTCTGGCACCGGAGTGTCTGCTTCAAAGACTAAATCTGCGCCTAGCATTTGCGCAGCGTCACGCTCGAGCGCTCTGCTGACTCGATCAGCCAAAAAACCCACACTGGTGATGGCCGCCACTGCAACGACCACGGCGAGCAACAGCAAACGCAGATCACCGGCGCGCGCATCGCGCCAAGCTTGTCTGAAGGCGAGTTTAAGATTTGTCATGAAGGCGAATCGGCTCAGCGTAAGCGGTCAAGAGCATCTTGCAAGCGATCAACCGCCCAGACGTCTAGCCCTTCAATCGGCTGACGCGGCGCATTGGCCTTGGGAATAATCGCCACCGAAAAACCCAGTTTTGCAGCTTCGCGCAGGCGCTCTTGGCCACGCGGCGCCGGCCGAACCTCGCCCGCCAAGCCCACCTCACCAAACGCGATTAGCCCCTTGGGCAAAGGCCGATCGCGCAGCGACGAAATAATCGCTAACAAGACAGCAAGGTCAGCGGCCGGCTCAGTGATGCGAACTCCGCCGACTGCATTGACAAAGACATCTTGATCGAAGGTTGAGACGCCAGCATGGCGATGCAGTACCGCCAACAACATGGCAAGGCGATTGCCTTCAAGCCCCACCGACAAGCGGCGTGGATTGGGCACATGGGCGGTATCCACTAGCGCTTGAATTTCGACCAAGAGCGGGCGCGTGCCCTCTTGGGTCGCCATCACGCAAGAGCCCGAAACTTCGTTGGTGTGCTGCGATAAAAACAGGGCAGAAGGATTAGAGACCCCCCGCAAGCCGCGATCAGTCATGGCAAAGACGCCCAACTCATTGACTGCACCGAAGCGATTTTTAAAGGCACGCACCAACCGAAACGACGAGTGCGTATCACCTTCAAAATACAACACGGTATCGACAATATGCTCAAGTACCCGAGGCCCGGCCAACGTGCCGTCTTTGGTGACATGACCAATCATCACAATGGGGATCCCCGCCTGCTTGGCCAATCGCGTCAGTTGAGCCGCGCACTCTTTGACCTGCGAGACCGACCCGGGTGCTGCACTGAGCTCGCTCGAATAAATCGTTTGAATCGAATCAATCACCGCCACAGCCGGCTTTTGTTCAAGCAAGGCGTGTTGAATCGCCTCAAGGCGGATCTCAGCAAACAGATCGACCGAGCCACCGATTAAGCCTAAACGCCGCGCGCGCAACGCGACTTGCTCAGCAGACTCTTCGCCCGTGACATACAACACACGCGCCTGACCTGACATGGCCACCAGCGCTTGCAATAATAAGGTTGATTTTCCGATGCCGGGATCGCCGCCGATTAATACCACGGCACCTGCCACCAGACCGCCCCCTAGTACGCGATCGAATTCGGGGATGCCAGTCGAGATGCGCGGCAACTCGAGCGCCTCGACATCTGACAGACTACGCAGCGGCGCTGACGCGGTGAGCGGCGCATAACGATGCTCAGCATGGGCAGCAGGCCCAGCGTCGCGAGATTCTTCGAGAGTGTTCCAGGCGTTGCAGTGCGGGCACTGGCCCAGCCATTTCGGGCTGACGCCACCACACTCTGTGCAAGTGAAAATCGTTTTAATTTTTGCCATGTGCTAGTTTAACAAGGCTGGGGGCACCATCGGCCAAGTCCCTTGAGCCAAACGACTCAAGACGCTTGGCTGCGTTCTAAGAGGCGGTACTTCCTAAGCTGCCACCGCCATCAATCCCGATAATCTGACCGGTGATAAACCCGGCATCGGCTGACAACAAAAAGCTGATCAACGCAGCGACTTCATTGGCGGTGCCTAAGCGCCCCATGGGCACCATTGAGGCCGCAGCGCTGGCGACATCCGCGGCAGGCATCGCGTTCATGAAGAGCTCGGTATCGATGGCCCCTGGAGCGACTGCATTCACGGTGATGCCATATTTAGCTAAATCTAAGGCCCAAGTGCGCGTGCAGCCGATGATGGCGCTTTTAGCGGCAGCATAGCTTGTGGCTTCGCGCGCGCCGCGCACTGACAGACTGCACAAGTTGATAATGCGACCGCTGCGGCGCACTTTCATAGATTCGACAAACGCTTGCGTGACCTGGACCGCAGTGCGCACATTCATGTCAAAGGTTTCGTAAAGCGCTGAGAGCTCGACCGAGCCAAGTGGCTGCGAAAGCGCTGAACCCACGTTATTGACTACAGCGTCAACCGGAAACTTGTCGCGTATGACTTGCAACACATCTTGCGTTTGACCTGCGTCTGATAAATCGCATTCATACAGATAGCCAGGAAAATCGATTTCGGCGGTATTGCGGGCAATGCCAACCACGTGGCAACCCATATCCGCTAAACGCTGAGTGAGCGCCCAACCGATGCCTTTGGTGGCGCCAGTAATCAATACGCAACTATCTTTCAAACTGATCTCCAAGCACGCACACACGGGCACTGATGAATGTTAGTCTACCGCAGCCCAAGTTGAGCTTACTTTAATATAGTTATAGTGGGGGCATCGCTCAATAAATCAAGTATGTCTTAATAAACAATGTCATGATGACTCGGCGTTTAACGATTTAAGCGTAAATCTCTGCACTTCGGGGCGAAGATGAGGCCAAGCCAACAACCATTATGTCCGCCAATCACTACGAAAATTTTCCGGTTGCTTCATTTTTATTGCCCAGGCATTTGCGACAGGCAGTACTGAATATCTATCGTTTTGCGCGTAGCGCCGATGACATCGCTGATGAGGGTGACGACAGCGACGCCGAACGCCTACACGCCTTACAAACCTACCGTGACGCGCTAGGGGCCTGCGTCGCATCGCCTCACGCACAACCTCTCAACTTACACCCAACGCTTGAAGCGATCTTCATCCCGCTTGGTCAAACCATTGTTGACCACCAACTGCCACTTCAGCCTTTTGAAGATCTGCTCTCGGCTTTCGAGCAAGATATCGTTCAAAAACGTTACGTCGATCAAGCCGCGCTTGACGATTATTGCGAACGTTCAGCCAACCCCGTCGGCCGTCTGATGTTGCACCTTTATGGTGCAGTCACGCAAGACACCCTAGCCCAGTCCGACGCCATTTGCACTGCCCTACAACGACTAAACTTCTTGCAAGATGTTGCGATCGACTGGCAAAAGAAGCGAATTTATCTGCCGCTGCAAGAACTCAACCGGTTCGGTGTGACCGAAGAGACGATTGCAAACGGGCAAACTAGCACAGCCTGGAAAGCCCTCATGCAAGAACAGGTCACGGCCTGCAGAGCCTTGTTACACTTTGGACAGCCACTGGGCCGGCGGTTGCCCGGGCGCGTCGGACTTGAACTCAGACTCATCGTGCAAGGTGGCCTGCGAATTTTAGAAAAACTCGAACACGTAGACTTTAATGTGTTTCGCCATCGACCAACCCTTGGCGCGTATGACTGGGCACTCATGCTCACACGCGCTCTTCGGACCTGAACGCATGACGCCACAAGAATATTGTCAGGATAAAGCAGCCAAGAGCGGCTCAAGCTTCTATTACGCCTTTCTGTTTTTACCGCCGGCCCGCCGTCAGGCGATCACAGCACTCTATGCCTTTTGTCGCGAGGTCGATGATGTTGTGGACGAGTGCACCGACACCTCACTGGCGCGGATTAAGCTTGCGTGGTGGCGCACACAGGTTGATGCGCTTTACGAGGGTAAAGCCGAGCACTTAGTCATGAAAGCGCTACTGCCCTGCCTCAGCCCGTTTGACATCACACGCGCGCGTCTGCTGGCCGTGATTGATGGCATGGAGATGGACTTAGACCAGACCCGTTACCTTGACTGGCCAGCGCTGCAAACGTATTGCTGGCATGCGGCCGGTGTCGTGGGTGAACTGTCTGCGAGCATCTTTGGCTATACCGATGCGTCGACGCTGCAATACGCCACCAAGTTGGGTCTGGCTTTTCAGCTGACCAATATCATTCGCGATGTGGGTGACGATGCAAGACGGGGCCGCATCTACTTGCCCATCAGTGATCTACAACAATTTGGCGTGCGTACCTCAGATATTTTAAATGGCAACTATTCTGAGAATTTTTCTGCGCTCATGGCCTTTGAAACCGCACGGGCACGCACCCTGTATGCCGAGGCTATCGCGGCCTTACCCCGGCAAGATCAACGCGCCCAACGCCCTGGTTTGATGATGGCAGCGATTTATTATGCCCTGCTCACAGAAATCGAACATGACCAATGGCAGGTCTTGCACCAGCGGATTTCGCTCACGCCCGTACGCAAGCTCTGGCTAGCCTGGAAAAACTTTATCGGCGAAGGCGCCAGCGTGATTCGTCAAATTCAGCGAGCGAGTCGAGCCTGATGAAGCTTGCCGTAGTCGGCGCGGGATGGGCCGGCTTGGCGGCTGCGGTTGCACTGAAAGCAACCGGGGCAGACGTCACTGTGTTTGAAGCGGCACCCCTTGCAGGTGGACGCGCACGGCGCGTCGATGATCTGAACATGGGGGCAATCGACAACGGCCAACATTTGCTATTGGGCGCGTATACCGAGACGCTGGCCTTATTCAAACAGTTGCATCCCGAACGTGCTGTGAGCGAACTGCTGCAGCAAACGCCTCTGCACCTCGAAAGCGCCGACGGAGCCTTTCGCCTGAAAGCGGCCAACCTACCCTCGCCGTTTCATACCCTTTGGGCGTTATTCACCGCACGTGGTTTGTCGTGGCACGAGCGCTGGCTTGCGACCCGTATGATTGTTTCACTCAAGCAAAAGCGCTGGCGGGCACCAGCGCGACTGAGCGTTGCACAGTTGCTTGAGCAACACCATCAAGCTGCCGTGTTGTGCCGCCGTCTCTGGACTCCTCTATGCCTGGCGAGTTTAAACACTGCATGCGACCAAGCCTGTGCCCAACTATTTTTAAATGTTTTGCGCGATAGCCTGGACGCTCCGCGGGCACACTCTGACATGCTGATCCCACGTGTTGACTTAACAGCACTTTGGCCCCAGGCAGCGGCTGATTTTGTCACTATGCGCTATCGGCATATTGTGCGAGACGTTTGCCCCACACCCACGGCAGTGACCATTGACGGTGAAGCCTTCGAGGGCTGCGTCTTGGCGACCCCGCCCTACGCCTGCGCACGCATCTTAAAACCCAGCGACAGTACCACCTCAAGCAATACCTTAATGGCCCAACTGGGTGCTTTTCAATACCGCGCCATTGCAACGCTTACCTTGCAATTAGAAGCTGCTTGGAATCCGCCCCAAGCAATCCTGTTACTAGACGAAGACCCATCGCGCGGCCATCTCGGGCAATGGCTCTTCAAGCGCCCTCAGGCAAGTGACGAATTCAGTATTGTCATCAGTGATGCCGTTGATTTTTTAAAGTACGACCGAGCAAGCTTTGTTAACAATATTGCGACACAGATTCGTGAGCAGGTGCAACGCCATCCAAGCGCGTATGGTGGTTCACAGCCAAGTATGCCAAACGTCAAAGCCCATCGCTTAATCGTTGAAAAACGCGCAACCTTTGCCGCGGTGCCTGCCCTGCAGCGCCCTCGCAATCAAAGCCCGTGGCCGCGCTTGAGTTTGGCCGGTGACTGGACGGACACCGGATACCCTGCGGTGCTTGAAGGTGCTGTGCGTAGCGGCAACCAGGCAGCAAGAACGCTTATCGAAGCCTTACAGCGCGGCGCCTATTAGGCTAGTTTTGTAGCGCGCGCGCCGTGTACAAGCCCAGCAACGTTAACACCAGCGAGCCAGCGAGGCTGACACCAGAATACATCGCCGCCATCGCCAGACGCCCTTCTTCAAGTAAGGCAACCGTTTCAGCCGAAAACGTTGAAAACGTGGTGAGCCCGCCCAAAAATCCCGTAACAATAAACAGGCGCCAAAAGGGCGGCCACTCTGGGTGCGCAGCAACGACACCAACCACTAAGCCGATCAAATAACCGCCAAGCATATTGGCAGAAAACGTACCCCAAGGGATCGCATCCGCATGGCGATTGAGCCACAGGCCAAGCAGCCAACGCAACCACGCGCCCAGCGCTGCACCCACGGCAATCGCAACAAAATGAAGTGGCGTAAACAGCGCCACAGCTAGAGGCTCGCGTGCTCAGCGATATAGGCCCTTACGCTGGCCACATCGCAAGGCAATACGGTCACTTTTTGCGGCAACGACTCAAGATTTTCAAGCCCAAGCGGCACGGGTGCGGGGCGACCAAGCGCCTCTTGAATCACTTCTGAAAACTTTGCCGGCAAGGCCGTTTCTAACACCAACATGGGCACACCCTTTTCAACGAAGGGTGCTGCCACTTTCACACCATCAGCGGTGTGCGGATCAATCAAAATACCTGTGCGATCCATGACCTGTCGAATCGTCGACAGACGATCTTGATGCGAGCTGCTGCCGGACACAAACCCATATCGCTCAGTGAACTCTGGCAGGTAGGACGACAAATCAAATGACCCTTTGGCCGCCAGTTCTTGCCAAAGTTTGGTGACTCGCTCAGCATCACGTCCAACCAGGTCAAACACAAAGCGCTCAAAGTTTGAGGCACGTGAGATATCCATTGAAGGGCTTGAGGTTAAAAACGTTTGTGCCGCAGAGCGAGGCCGGTAAATACCCGTGTGAAAGAATTCATCCAACACGTTATTTTCGTTGGTGGCGAGTACCAGGCGCCTGATGGGCAAACCCATGCTGCGCGCAATATGACCAGACAAGATATTGCCAAAATTACCTGAAGGCACCGTAAACGACACTGGCTGGCCTGGGCCTGTTGTGGCTCGCAACCAACCATGAAAGTAATACACAATTTGAGCAGCAATACGCGCCCAATTAATTGAGTTGACCGCACCCAAATGGTATTTATTTTTAAACGCTAAATCGCCAGCCAGTGCCTTGACCACGTCTTGCGCTTCGTCAAAGACGCCTTTGACTGCCAAATTATGGATATTGGCGTCTTGCAACGAATACATTTGCGCACGCTGAAACGCACTCATGCGGCCAAAGGGCGAAAGCATAAATACGGCTACGGCGTCTTTGCCACGCATGGCATATTCGGCGGCCGAGCCGGTATCACCCGAAGTGGCACCCAAAATATTCAACGTCGCACCGCGTACGCGCAACACATGCGGAAACACTTGGCCTAAAAATTGCATCGCCATGTCTTTAAAGGCTAGCGTCGGGCCCTCAGACAAACCTAACAGTGAGAGCCCGTTGTACAGTGGACGCAACGGAACAATCTCAGCACTTTGAAAGGTCTTAGGAGCATACGCAGCTTGCGTCAACGTCTTGAGTTGCGCCGAATCAATATCGCTAATAAATAGAGATAACACTTCAGCAGCCAACGCATGGTAAGGCAAGCTACGCCAAGACTCGAGTTGTGCCGCTGATACCTGTGGAATGCGTTCTGGCATGGCCAAGCCGCCATCGGGCGCTAAGCCTTCAAGCAAAATATCTGAGAAGCCTTGCGCCGCCATGCCCCCACGGGTTGAAACGTACTTCATGCGAGGCTTTCCATACGAAGGCGCGTCACGCGTGAGCGTACAAACGGCAACGCTTCGATTTTGACAATCGCCGCATTAACGTTGCGCTCGATCGCTTCGTGCGTCAAGAAAATCAGTTCAGCATCAGCGCTCTGTTCGGCGGGTTGCTGAATCATTGAGCCAATCGAAATTTTGGCATCCGCCAAGACACGCGCTAAGTCAGCCAAAACGCCTGGCTGATCGGCAACGGTTAAGCGTAAATAGTAAGACGTGACAATATCGTCAATGGACAAGATTGGCGTATCGGCCATTGCATCTGGCTGAAACGCTAAATGCGGCACACGGTGTTCAGGATCTGCCGTGTGCAGCCGCGTCACATCAACCAAATCTGCCACAACCGCCGAGGCAGTAGGCTCTTCGCCCGCGCCTTTGCCGTAGTAGAGCGTTTGCCCGACCGCATCGCCACGCACCAGCACTGCGTTCATCGCGCCTTCGACATTGGCTAACAGCGATTTCACTGGCACAAGCGCTGGGTGCACGCGGAGTTCAATCCCTTCAGGCCGACGCTTGGTAATCCCCAATAACTTAATGCGGTACCCAAGACGCTCGGCAAGCTTGATGTCTTCGGCAGCCAGTTGAGAGATGCCCTCGATGTAGGCTTTAGCAAACTGCACTGGGATACCAAAAGCTAAAGACGCTAACAAGGTGAGCTTGTGCGCAGCGTCAACACCTTCGATATCAAAGGTTGGATCGGCCTCGGCATAGCCGAGTTTTTGCGCCTCAGCTAGTACCGTTGCAAAGGGCAAGCCACGCGCACGCATCTCTGACAAAATAAAATTAGTGGTGCCGTTGATAATGCCGGCCACCCACTCAATTCGATTGGCAGTTAAGCCTTCTCGAATCGCTTTAATAATCGGGATACCACCGGCTACCGCAGCCTCAAAGGCAACCATCACGCCGCGCGCCGAGGCTGCTGCAAAAATTTCAGTGCCGTGCTTGGCCAGCAAGGCTTTGTTGGCGGTGACCACATGCTTGCCTTGTGCAATGGCCTCGAGCACTAACTCAAGGGCCAAGGTGTCGCCACCGATGAGTTCGACCACGATATCAATCGAGGGGTCTCGTACCACCGCGTGGGGGTCTGTCCCCACCAGGATATCGGCCCCTAAAAGCTTGCGCGCTTTGGCGACATCACGCACCGCCACTCGGGTCACTTCGATTTTACGCCCCGCACGACGGGCAATCTCTTGGGCATTACGGGCTAACACTTTGTAGGTGCCCCCGCCCACTACACCCAGACCTAACAAACCAACTTTGATTGAATCCATTACAACAACCCATCCTTGCGAAACATATCTTTGATGCCACGTACGGCTTGACGGGTACGCTGCTCGTTTTCAATCAAGGCGAAGCGCACATACTCATCGCCATAATCACCAAAGCCAATACCCGGCGACACCGCCACCTTAGCCTCTTCGAGAATACGCTTGGCAAACTCAAGCGAGCCTTTCGCCCGATACGGTTCGGGGATATGCGCCCAGACGTACATGGACGCTTTGGGGTTTTCAACCATCCAGCCTGCCTCGTGCAGACCTTTGACCAACACGTCGCGACGACTTTGGTACTTTTGCACCACCTCAGTCACGCAATCTTGCGGGCCATCGAGTGCCGCAATCGAAGCGACCTGAATGGGGGTAAAGGTGCCGTAATCGTGATAGCTTTTGATCCGTGCCAGCGCGTTCACCAACTCGGCGTTTCCCACCATGAAGCCGACGCGCCAGCCAGCCATGTTATAGCTTTTACTCATGGTAAAGAATTCGACCGCGACCTCGCGCGCGCCAGGTACCTGCATGATCGAAGGTGCCTGATAGCCATCAAAGCAGATGTCAGCGTAGGCTAAGTCGTGCACCACGATGATGTTGTGCTCGCGGGCCAGCGCCACGACGCGTTCGAAAAACGAGAGGTCAACACATTGTGCTGTCGGGTTGCTTGGAAAACCCAAAATCATCATCTTGGGTTTTGGGATCGACTCGCGCACAGCGCGTTCGAGCTCTTGAAAAAAATCACTGCCAGGCGTCATGCAGACCGAACGGATATTGGCGCCCGCAATCACGGCACCATAAATATGAATGGGGTAGCTAGGGTTTGGCACCAACACCGTGTCGCCCGCGTCAAGCGTGGCCAACATCAAATGGGCTAACCCTTCTTTTGAGCCAATCGTAACAATCGCTTCAGAGTCAGGGTCAAATTGCACCTGAAAACGTCGCGCGTACCAATCAGTGATAGCCTTGCGCAAGCGTGGAATCCCTTTTGACACCGAATAACCGTGGGTAGTGGGACGCGACGAGGCTTCGACTAGTTTTTCGACGATATGCGCTGGCGTTGGGCCATCGGGGTTCCCCATGGACATGTCGATGATGTCTTCGCCACGATGGCGCGCCGCCATTTTGAGTTCGGCCGTAATATTAAATACATAGGGCGGCAAACGCTCAATGCGGGGAAACCTCTTCATCATGCATCCTTATTGGGGCTGGGCAAAAGCGCGCTACACACTAAGCAATCCTGAAATCCATTAGACCTCAAGTTGTCAGTTTGCGCTGCAGCAAAGCCCTCTAATCTAGCGCAACATGCTCTGTCTCGCAAATCAGGCTAAAAAGTCATAAAAAATTCATCATTTTGTCTTGAAAACCCCTAGCTTCCCCTCACACAAACGATAATCGATTGCGCTATAGTCTGATCAACCTGCCGGAGTACTGATTGAAGCTTCACACAGATACCAACTCGGCAATGAATACCGTAACCGGTTACGGAAACGGTTTTGTCGAAGTCAATAAAGTTCGCTTTGACCACGCGATTGCTTTTGGCCCACTAGGCGAAATCGCCCGTTGGTCGGCTTCCAGCCCCCTCGATATCTCTTCTGAACTGTTGCTAGCGGCGGCACGTCTGAGCTTGGCCCCACTCGACCCGATGGCGTTTCTAGACTCTGACGACGGCGGCGCGCCCCAAGTACTGGGCGACAAACCCGAGGTGCTGTTGGTGGGCACCGGAAGCAAACAAATGATGTTGCCTCACCATATTGTGGCTCCGCTCTTGAAAATCGGCGTAGGGGTTGAAAGCATGACCACTCAGGCGGCCGCCCGCACCTTCAACATCCTGATGGCCGAGGGTCGCCAAGTCATCGCCGCGCTGATCCCTGAAAGCGCTTCACTTTGAGAACTAACCCTTTGCACATCTTAGACTAGCCACCTTCCCCTCGAGATTCTCTCAACATAACAGCCCTGCGAAACACAATTGACTCAACACTCCTCGAAAAAGAGCGATATGACGACCAGTAAAGCGACAGCACCCACTTCAGATTTACTCGGTACACCCGCCCCCACTTTCATCGTACAAAGCACCATCGGTCAGATCACACTGCAACAGTGCCTGGGTCGCGCAGTCGTGCTGTATTTTTACCCCAAAGACAACACCCCAGGTTGCACCACCGAGACTGAAAATTTTCGCGATCTGCACGACACCTTCATGGCGGCAAACTGCGCAATCGTAGGGGCCTCTCGCGACTCGTTAAAGTCTCACGAAAACTTCAGCAAAAAGCTTGAGTTGCCGTTTCCGCTCATCGCGGATCCCGACGAGACACTTTGCACGCTATACGGCGTCATGAAACTTAAAAACATGTACGGCAAACAAGTACGCGGCATTGAGCGCAGCACATTTTTAATTGACGCGCAGGGCAAACTGGCACGTGTCTGGCGTGGCGTGAAAGTGCCAGGCCACGCCCAAGAGGTACTCGAGGCGGCGCGCGCACTGACATAAAACGTGAGGAAATCTTTTGGGGTTGAAGCGCTCTGCTGGTTGAACTGCTCTTTTCATTGAAGTGTCTTGTTCTTTGTTTCTTTAATCGCCTTTCTGGGGACTAACTTTTATGCCGTTACCGAAGCTGCCCACGCGTCCTGCTGCAATCTTGGATCTCACTACGTTAGAACGCAATGCCAAAGCCCCATCGCGTGCAATCGAAGAGATACAACCTGATCTGGACGGACTGACAAGCACGCAACCCGTTCTGCATAAAATCATTGAAGCGCCCGCCGCGCGCCGCGCAACACTGGCGTTCGTGCCAGACCAGCCCAGTGTCATCGACATCCAAGCCCGCAGCTCGGGGGTCGGCAAAACCAGCCCAGCGAAAAAAGCCGTGCAACCAAGCGCTTCGCGCAGCACCAAGCGCGCGGGTAGCAAACCCTCAAGCACTGGTGTGACGAAACTCTTTGTGCTTGATACCAACGTGTTATTGCACGACCCCAGTTCACTCTTTAGGTTCGAAGAGCACGACGTGTTTTTGCCGATGATGACGCTTGAAGAGCTTGATCATCAAAAGAAAGGCATGACCGAAGTGGCGCGTAACGCCCGTCAGGTCAGTCGCTCACTTGACACCTTGGTGGGGGATCACACCAAACTTGATGAAGGCTTGCGGCTCGATGGTTTAGGCCACAAAGATGCGACCGGGCGCTTGTACTTTCAGACTAAAGCGATGTCTGGCACCCTACCTTCAGATCTACCCATGGGTAAGGCCGACAATCAAATTTTGAGCGTGGTGCGTTCGCTGCAAGAGCAGTTCGCCACGCGCGAAGTCGTGCTGGTGTCCAAAGACATCAATATGCGCTTAAAAGCGCGCGCGTTGGCGATGGCTGCTGAAGACTACTTCAACGACCATGTGCTCGAAGACTCAGATCTACTCTACACGGGCGTGCTGCAGTTACCAGAAAACTTCTGGAACAAGCACGGCAAAGGTGTTGAGTCGTGGCAGCAAGGAGGCATTACTTTTTATCGCATCAACGGCCCCCTGTGCAGTCAGTTCATGATCAATCAGTTCGTCTACTTTGAAGGCCCGATGCCGCTCTATGCGCAAGTGCGCGAAGTCAACGGCAAAACCGCAGTGTTGGCCACCCTGCGTGACTACACGCATGGCAAAAATAACGTTTGGGGAGTGACTTCGCGTAATCGCGAGCAAAATTTTGCGATGAATCTGTTGATGAATCCAGAGTGTGACTTCGTCTCTTTACTGGGCCAGGCCGGCACCGGAAAAACCTTGATGACGCTTGCCGCGGGGCTTGCCCAAGTACTTGAGACCAAGCGCTACACTGAGATCATCATGACGCGCGTCACGGTCCCAGTGGGCGAAGACATCGGCTTTTTACCGGGCACCGAAGAAGAAAAAATGATGCCGTGGATGGGCGCACTCGAAGACAACCTTGATGTGTTGAATATGGGCGAAACCGAAGGCGGTGGTGCCACCAGCAACTCGCATGGCAACGAGTGGGGCCGCGCTGCCACGATGGAACTGATTCGTTCAAAAATCAAAGTCAAGTCTTTGAACTTTATGCGCGGACGCACCTTTTTGAACAAATACCTGATCATCGATGAGGCACAAAACTTAACGCCTAAGCAAATGAAAACGCTCATCACGCGGGCCGGGCCGGGCACCAAAGTCGTCTGCTTAGGCAATATCGCGCAGATCGACACCCCGTACCTCACCGAGGGCAGCTCTGGCTTGACCTTTGTGGTGGATCGCTTCAAAGGCTGGCCGCACGCTGGGCACGTCACGCTGCAGCGCGGCGAGCGCTCGCGCTTAGCCGACTATGCTGGCGAAGTTCTTTAAGGACGGGTTGCCCTCGTGTTAAGCACTAGGGCGTTCACTGTGCAGCGGATTCGTCATTCAAGCTTTTGTGCGCTACTCTAAGTTTGCAGTGTTGCTTTCGCTAATCGATTGCAGCAGTACCGAACCATAAAATGATGACTCTTGGTCAAACACCTGCCACGCCTCTTGCCCCTCTGGCGCTCACGCTAGGAGATGCGGCAGGCATTGGCCCTGAAATCGTGATCAAACTCCACCTGGCGGGGCTGCCGGCACCTTGTGTGGTGTATGGCGATGCGGGTGCTCTGCGACGCGCAGTGGCGGCTCTCGAGGCGCCTCTACGCGTCATTGAGCTCGCAGACGTGAGCGCGCTGGCCACCTACGCTCATGAGGTGGGCTGCCTCTTTGTGCGGCCGACCCATCCGGCACTGCCCGAGAACTTGCCCCTAGGACGCGTTGACGCACGTGCGGGGCAATCGGCCTACGACGCACTGTGCTTAGCGATCGACGACGCGATGCTTAGAAAAGTCAGTGCGATCGTCACCGCGCCCTTGAACAAAGAGGCCATGCACGCAGCGGGACTTGATTTTCCGGGGCACACCGAGATCCTTGCACAGCGCTCGCGAACGCCTTACGTTGCGATGATGCTAGTCAACGATCAGTTGCGCGTCATACTTGCCACCATTCACATCGCACTGTCTCAGGTCTCACCCGCACTGACCACGGCACTTGAGTTACGCACGATCGAACTCGCGCAGCAGGCGTGTCAGACAATGGGCATTGCCACACCGCGCATTGGTGTCGCGGGCTTAAACCCACATGCTGGCGAACACGGCAAATTTGGTCGCGAAGATCTTGACATCATCGCGCCTGCAATCGCGCAAGCGCAAGCACGCGGCATCCATGCGTCGGGCCCTTGGCCTGGCGACACGCTTTTCATGCGTGCGCGCATGGGTGAGTTTGACATCTGTGTGGCGCAATACCATGATCAAGGTCTGATCCCAATCAAGTATTTAGGCGTTGATCAGGGGGTCAACATCACCGTTGGATTGCCCTTTGTCCGGACTAGTGTCGACCACGGCACAGCGTTTGATATTGCGGGTAAAGGGATTGCAGACCCCTCCTCGCTGCGTGTGGCTTTTGAGATGGCCTTAACGATGCTGAGTCAGAAAAAATAAGGGTAAATACCTATTTTTAGTCGTCTCAATAAAAATTTAGGATGAATTAATAGAAAACTGGTTTAAGTATCAAAGCTAAGTATATAATTTGCATGGTTTTTATACTTCGCAAGGCACTTAGGATGTTTTTTAAATTTAGTTTACCCTGTCGAAAATCATGGCTTGGATGCCTTATCAGTCTGAGCTTAAGCTTTGGCGGTTCTCCGCTGCTTGCGCAAACTGCACCCGCCTCGGGCGATAACGCGGCCAAAAAGCCAGCGGCAACGACCAGTGGCACCAACAAAGCCAAGAAAAAAACAAACAACACAAAAGCTACTAAAAAAGCCGTCACCCCCTCGGGTACCCCTCAAGGCAGTCGGTCTGTTGCGGATGCGAGCAACAAGCCATCGACAAAATCCAATTCAAGTGCGTTGAAGTCTTCAACCGTCAAGCCCTCAAATGCTCCTAAGGCGCGCAGTACGGCAGGTGTGGCCGTAGCTGGTGTTGCCGCCGCTGGCGTGGCAACAGCGGGCTCAATCAGCGCAGTGCGTTCGAACGTGGTGCTTGTGCAAGACCTGAGTAGCAACACCACTTTGTTTTCGCGCAATGACGAGATCGCGCGCCCAATCGCTTCAATCACGAAACTCATGACTGCGATTGTGATTGTTGATGCGAATCAATCGATGAGCGACATGATCGAGGTCACGACTAGCGACATTGATACGGTAAAGCACAGTCGGTCGCGCTTACCAGTTGGCACCAAGCTCTCGCGTAGCGACATGATGCATTTGGCGTTGATGTCTTCTGAGAATCGTGCTGCCAACGCGCTGGGTCGACACTATCCAGGTGGTATGACAGCTTTTGTTGCTGCAATGAATCAAAAAGCGAAACAGCTTGGTATGACGCAGAGTCGGTTTGTTGAGCCCACGGGCTTATCAAGTGGAAACGTCGCGAGCCCACGCGACTTAGTGAAGCTCTTGCAAGCATCGGCCTCACGCCCTGCTATTCGGCAGTACACCACCGACATTCAACACGAAGTGCGCACAAGTGGGCACGCCACACTGTTTCGCAATACCAACATGTTAGTGATGAACCCGACGTGGGAGATCAAAGTGTCTAAAACTGGTTATATCAACGAGGCGGGGCAATGCCTAGTGATGATGGCGCGCATTAACAACCGCGATATGGCAATCATTCTGCTTAACGCAGACGGCAAAGGCACTCGGGTGGGTGATGCTGTCAAAATCAAACAATGGGTGCAACAAGCTAAGGTTGTGGCCGGGCTTGATGGTACGCAATCGCAAGACAGCATACTGATTCAATAAACCGCCCCACCGCCGCTCGCAAAATTCAAGAACCGCGTGCTCGACCCCTGGAACGTTAACCTAACAGTGCCGATTGGGCCATTACGCTGCTTACCGATGATAATTTCAGCTGTGCCCTTGTCAGGCGAATCAGGGTTATAGACTTCGTCGCGATAGATAAACAAAATCAAATCAGCATCTTGTTCAATGGCGCCAGATTCGCGCAGATCGCTCATCACGGGGCGACGATTAGGACGCTGCTCTAGACTACGATTCAGCTGCGATAGTGCAATCACAGGGCAATCAAGCTCTTTGGCCAAGGCCTTAAGCGAGCGACTAATCTCTGAGATCTCAGTGGCACGATTTTCGCCTGAGGAGCTCGCCCCCATCAGCTGCAAGTAGTCGATCACGATCAGGCCCAGCTTGCCACACTGCCGCGCCAAGCGACGCGCACGCGCCCTGACCTCAACCGAACTCAAGGCTGGAGTTTCGTCAATATATAGTTGTGCATCTTGCATGCGTTGCACGGCATGCGTGACGCGCGGCCAATCATCCGCCAACAACTTACCCGTGCGCATACGATGCTGATCCAGCATACCGACCGAGCCCAGCATACGCATCGCCAACTGGACTGCACCCATCTCCATCGAAAACACCGCGACCGGAATCCCCTGTTCAATGGCGACGTGCTCTGCGATGTTCATCGCCAAAGAGGTTTTACCCATTGAAGGACGGCCTGCCACAATCACCAAGTCTCCTCCCTGCAGGCCCGAGGTCATTTTGTCTAGATCCGTAAACCCCGTTGGCACGCCCGTCACATCGGTGTTGCCTTCGCGGTGATAGAGCTCATCAATCTTATCTACCACCTCTGATAACAGCGGCTGAATTTCGCGAAACCCAGCCGAGGCTTTCGCCCCCTCTTGCGCAATCTTAAAAACTTTAGATTCGGCTTCGTCAAGTAACTGACGCGCTTCTTTGCCCTGCGGATTAAACGCTGTTGCAGCGATCTCGTCGGCCACCGTGACGAGCTTTCGTAACATTGAGCGCTCACGCACAATTTCAGCATAGCGACGAATATTTGCAGCCGAGGGTGTGTTGTGCGCCAAGGCATTGAGGTAGCTTAAGCCGCCCACCTCTTCAGACTTACCGACATTGGCCAAAGATTCGTTGACCGTCACCACATCGGCAGGGCGCGACAAGTTGACCAAACGCGCAATGTGATGCCAGATCAAGCGGTGATCAAAGCGATAAAAATCATCTTCGTTCACCACATCGGTGACACGCTCCCAGGCGCCATTGTCAAGCAACAGCCCACCAAGCACAGACTGCTCTGCCTCAACCGAGTGCGGCGGCACGCGAAGGTATTCGAGTTGTGGATCAGGAGAATTATTCATCACGCAATAATAACCGTAAGGTGTTTGTCACATATAAAAAACCGTGGATATCGCGCCCTGGGATCGATTTCAGCAACCAACCCAGATATTTTTTGACTAAGGCGAATTTCTTTTCAATGGCGATCAACTGGACACGTACCAACGGATCGGGGTTAGCCCTTAGGTAGTCAGTGAGCAATTGATGGCAAAGCGCTTGTCGCTCAGTCGAACTAAATTCGTGGCCACGCAACCCCGCCATTGAGGAAATCATCTGAAAAACGTCATAGGCTTGCGCGAGCGGTAAGGATAGTGCCTCTCCGATATTCTCTTCAAAGTCGATACGCGTTGCGGTGCCATCATCGCTGACCATCAAATTACGCAATTGCGCGCCACCATGTACAAAGCCGGCACGGTGAAAATTCGCAAGTTCTTGGGCTGCCCGGTTCATGAGCCCAAGACGTCCCTCTGGGCTTGCCATACGAATCAGATAGGGCATATCTTGGCCCACGTACTCTAAAACTAGTATCTCAGGCGCGTGGTACCAGACCTTCGGCACAGAACTGCCAGCGTCTTTCAGTCGAACTAAGCGCTGAGCCTCATCTTGCAGATTGTTTTTCAACAACCGCTGCGGCGAGGGCCGTTCGCCCATCAACAGCCAACACAGCCAAGACAGCACGACGACTTTGACGAACTTTAGCCCAGCGATCAATGGCGAAAACCACTTTGCTCGGAAGCGCTTAACCACACACGAGTGCCCGGCAAACTCAACAAAAGACGCACCGGTCGGATCATCGGTATGCAACAGCAACCACTCGTCTAGGGCGAGTTTGAAACGCGCGTCATCTGCGTGTGTGCTCTCCACTTGAGCGTCATCTGCTTGTGCATTAACGAGAGGGTGTATCACGATGTTCGAGAGATCACTATAAATGAGACTTACCACAGACCTTAAATACAAAAAGCCGACCTGAGCCGGCTTTTTGTTTAGAGCAAGCGAGTAGAAACTTAGACTACGTCGCCAACCACAACAACTGAAATGCTGCTGACCACATCAGGATGAATTGCCACTTGCACAGGAAACTCACCTACAGCTTTCAAGGGACCCTCAGGCAAACGGATTTGCGCTTTCTCGATGCCTGCGAAACCTGCAGCAACCAAACCTGTTGCAATATCCATGTTTGTCACCGAACCAAACAGACGGCCGTCAACACCCGCTTTTTGGGTAATGCTTAGCGAGAAGCTTTCAAGGCGTTGGCCCAAGGCTTGAGCCAACGCGAGTTTCTCAGCTTGGATTTTTTCAAGTTCGGCGCGGCGAACTTCAAATTCTTTTAAAGCAGTTTCAGTGGCGCGACGGGCTTTTTTCTGGGGAATCAAGAAATTGCGCGCGTAACCATCACGCACGCGAACAACTTCACCGAGGTTGCCAACGTTAACGACTTTTTCGAGCAGAATAATTTGCATGGTATGCCCCTGGATCAATTATGGTTATCAGTAAAGGGCAACAATGCCAAAAAGCGTGCGCGCTTGATTGCGGTATCAAGTTGGCGCTGATAGATCGCTTTAGTACCGGTCAAACGCGCAGGAATAATCTTGCCGTTTTCTTGAATGAAGTCACGCAAGGTGTCGAGATCTTTGTAATCAATCTGGTCGACGTTTGCCGCGCTGAAGCGGCAAAATTTACGACGCTTAAAAAGCGGATTTTGTTGGGTGAATTTCTTTTTTTCTTTACGTTTACCGAAGAAAGCCATGATGTGCCTCGCTTAAATCTGTTGAATTTGCTGCGCATGCAGCTTAAATTTTGGTGAATCTTTTCGAACCGGTGCTAAAAACCCCTGGACGCGTACTGTGCAACCCAAACTTGTTGTGAGTGCCATCTGTGCTAAGTCTCCCATCGCCACAACTGCTAGCGTGAACGCCAAACGGCGCGGTTGACCTGCTTCAGTGACCTCGGACTCGTGTGAGAGAAGAAATTCAAGCACTGCAACCCCGGATGGCGTGTACCTTAAGGGGGAAAGCTCAAATACCTGACCCTGCACTTCAAGTCGATTCACAACGTGCCTAGCTTACTCAGCCTCGCTGGGCGTTGCTTCAGCCGAAGCCTTACGGGCTTCGTCGCGTTCAACTTGTTTCATCATGAGTGAAGGCTCAGACTGAGCGGCTTTGGTCTTGATGACAAGGTGGCGCAACACAGCGTCGTTGTAGCGAAACGAATGCTCGAGTTCGTCGAGTGTGGGTTGACTGCACTCGATGTTAAAACACACATAGTGTGCTTTCACCAGTTTTTGAATAGGGTAAGCGAGTTGACGACGACCCCAATCTTCAGTGCGGTGAACTTTACCGCCTTGGGTAGTCACCAGCGCTTGATAACGCTCGACCATTGCAGGAACTTGTTCGCTTTGATCTGGGTGAACAATAAAAACCACTTCGTAGTGACGCATTTGAACTCCTAAGGATGTCCGAAGAGCCTGTAAGAAGCGCGCCTCGGGGGCAGCCCGCCACACCAAACACTGGTTGGTCGAGCAAGAAAGCCTTTGATTATCGTATGTTTACGGCATTTATGCAAGCTTGGAACGATATATAAGTACCCAGTGACCTGGCTAGACGGCGAACTGTGCCTCAAAGCGGGCACGAATTGAACCCTCAATGCCGACAGCGTCGAGCCCGACACTCGCCAGCAACGCCCCTTGCTCGCCGTGATCAATAAACCGGTCAGGTAAGCCAAGCTGAAGTAGCGGACACACAACGCCCGAGGCGGCAAGCGCTTCGGCAACCGCGCTGCCCGCCCCACCCATGACCGAACCCTCTTCGAGCGTCACCAACCCAGTGTGTGCGGCCGCCAATTCAAGCACCAACGCCACATCCAGTGGTTTGACGAAACGCATATCTGCCACCGTCAGATTTAAAGCCTCGGCGGCTTTAAGCGCGGCGGGCAGTAAGGTGCCAAACACTAACATCGCAATATTTTTACCATGCCGACGCACCATCCCTCGGCCCACTTCAACCGTTGCCAAATCCGCCTGGGGCACAGCACCCGCCCCCGCTCCGCGCGGATAGCGTACCGTCGCGGGGCCCGGGTACTGATAACAGGTCGACAGCAGCAACCTGAGTTCGTTTTCGTCAGAGGGCGTGGCCACCACCATATTCGGAATGCAACGCACAAACGCAATGTCGTAATTGCCGGCATGCGTTGCACCGTCGGCTCCAACCAACCCAGCTCGGTCTAGTGCAAAGGTCACGTCCAGATTTTGCAGTGCCACATCATGAATCAATTGATCATAGCCGCGCTGCAAAAAGGTCGAATAAATCGCCACGACTGGTTTTTTACCTTCACAGGCAAGGCCTGCGGCAAACGTCACCGCGTGTTGCTCGGCAATCCCCACATCAAAATAACGCTTAGGAAAACGACGTTCGAACTCAACCATCCCACTACCCTCGCGCATCGCAGGCGTAATACCCACTAAACGCTGGTCTTGTTCGCCCATGTCACACAACCAAGTGCCAAACACCTGAGTGAAGGTCGTTTTAGGGGCTGCGGTAGGCTTTTGAATCCCGATCGAGGGATCAAATTTTCCGGGGCCGTGATACAGCACGGGGTCAGCCTCAGCAAGCTTATAACCCTGCCCTTTTTTAGTGACCACATGCAAAAACTGTGGCCCTTTAAGAGCGCGCATGTTTTGTAGCGTTGGAATCAGTGAGTCGAGATCATGTCCGTCAATCGGCCCGACATAGTTAAAACCCATCTCTTCAAACAAAGTGGCCGGCGTCACCATCCCTTTGGCATGCTCTTCAAAGCGGCGTGCCAACTCGAGCACCGGAGGCATATGTTGTAAGACAGAGCGCCCAACGTTTTTGGCCGCCGCATAAAACTGCCCCGACATTAAACGCGCAAGATAACGATTGAGTGCGCCTACTGGCGGCGAAATCGACATGTCGTTGTCGTTGAGAATCACCAGCAAATTGATATCGGGCGTCACGCCGGCGTTATTCATGGCCTCAAACGCCATGCCGGCCGACATCGAGCCATCGCCAATCACTGCAATGTGCTGACGCGAGACCCCAGCATTGCGCGAGGCCACAGCCATGCCTAACGCCGCAGAAATCGAAGTAGAAGAATGTGCCGTCCCAAAAGCGTCGTATTCAGATTCGCTGCGCTTGGGGAAACCAGACATGCCACCAAACTGTCTGAGCGTGGTCATGCCGGCTTTGCGTCCGGTCAATATTTTGTGCGGGTAAGACTGATGGCCCACATCCCAAATAATGCGGTCGTGGGGCGTGTCATACACGTAGTGCAAGGCGACTGTAAGCTCAACCGTACCGAGGTTTGATGATAGATGCCCGCCCGTGCGCGACACAGAATCAAGCACAAAGGCGCGCAGTTGATCCGCCAGTTTTCGCAGCTCGCGTTTATCAAGCGGCTTGAGATCGGCAGGAGAATGAATACAGTCAAGCAAGTCGGTGGGCATAAGGCTCAAAACTTCTACAAAAAATCATCGCAAAAAAAATCATCGCAAACACTTTAATGATCGCGTAAAACAATAAAGTCGGCTAATCCTGCTAACAAGGCGGCAGAGTCACCCAAGGGGTGTAACGCCGCCAACGCACGTTGATGCAACTCACCCGCGAACGCACGGGCTTGCTCCAAGCCCATCAGTGTGACATAAGTTGGCTTATTGGCTGCCGCATCTTTTCCGGGGGTTTTACCCAATTGAGAGCTATCGGCGGTGACATCAAGCACGTCGTCAATCACCTGAAAAGCCAGGCCCATCGCCGCCGAATACGCGTCGAGGGCACTGCGCTGCTGTGAATTGGCACCGCCTGCCAACCCGCCCAGCGAAACGCTTGCCGCAAGCAAAGCGCCAGTTTTCAGAACATGCATTTGTTGCAAAGCTTGCTGAGTCAGGGCTTTACCAACACTTTCTAAGTCGATCGCTTGCCCGCCCGCCATCCCTAAACTCCCGGCGGCTTGGGCCAAGTCGCGAATCGCCTGCACGATTAACGGTGGCGCGATTGGCATTTGCGCAAGCAGATCAAACGCCAGCGGTTGCAAAGCATCGCCCGCCAGCAACGCTGTGGCTTCGTCAAACTGTACATGCACGGTGGGGCGACCACGCCGCAAGACATCGTCATCCATGCAAGGCAAATCATCATGTACCAACGAGTAGGCATGCACAAGCTCAACGGCGGCGGCCGCGAGATCTTGCGCGTAGTCACGTTCGGCGTCTGATTGCGTTGACAGCGCTGGTTTGCAAGCCTGCGCAGCCGCAAATACGAGTGCTGCACGCACGCGCTTACCACCGCCTAGCACCGCATAGCGCATGGCGCGATGCAAACGCGCTGGCACCGCCTCTTCGCGCGGCAAGACGCGAGCCAACACCTGCTCAACATGTTGCGCGCGCTCAGACAACCAGGCAGAAAAATCGACAGCAGACAGACTCATGACGCGTCGGCATCCAGACCTTCAAAGGGGCGCAGCATGCCAGCCTCGAGGACTTTGACTTGTTGCTCGGCTTGCGCCAGCTTTTGCTGGCACAGTCGAGTCAGAGCTACACCACGAGCGTAAGCAGCCAATGACTGTTCGAGCGCAAGTGAACCGGATTCCATGGTGGCCACCAACGCTTCGAGCTCAGCGAGCGCCGTCTCGAAATCTTCAGGCAGGCTTGGATCGAGTTCGGTAGCGGCTTCGCCTAGTTTGGTCGATGTTTTGTTAGCCTTGGTCAAGCGATACTCCGAAGACAGGGTTACCGTCTAAATTAAACACAAACAGATGTAAAGCCTGATTGTACGAGATGATCCGGTCTCAACACCTTGAGGTACAATGGTTTTTTAAGGTCAATCGGTCAATCCGGTTTTCTTCACGCCAGAACGGTACTGTCCGTCCTGGCTTTTTTATCGGTGCAGAGGGAATCATGACCGACATTGGTCGGATGGCGCACTTGGCGCCCGCTCGTACCCAGCTTGCTGTCGACACATATTTTGACCAAGCCCGCTTTGAGCGCGAGCAAAAGAGTATTTTTCAACAGTTTTCGCGTTACGTCGGGCACCAAAAAAGCGTCCCACAACCCGGAGACTGGCGTAGCCTATCTCACGAAAATAACGGCAGAGTCTTGGTACGTGGCCAAAACGGCATCGAACTACTCTCTAACGTTTGCCGGCATCGTCAAGCGTTAATGCTGGGTGGCCAAACGGGCAATGTCTCAGGTCACAGCAATACCCATGGCAACCTCAGGGATACTGGCGGCAACATCGTGTGCCCACTCCATCGCTGGACGTACGATCAGCAAGGTCAATTACTGGGCGCACCGCATTTTGAGAATACGCCGTGCCTGAACCTCGAGCGCTTTGCGCTTAAGGATTGTCACGGCTTGCTCTTTGAAGGCCCGCGCGACCCAGTCGCCGAAATCGGCAAACTGTTCAAACGACCAGAATTTGATTTTTCAGACTATGTCCTTGATCACGTTGAAGTGCACCAGTGCAATTACAACTGGAAGACCTTCATCGAGGTTTATCTCGAAGACTATCATGTCGCACCGTTCCATCCGGGTCTTGGGCACTTTGTCACGTGTGATGATTTGTCCTGGGAGTTCACTGAGCACTACAGCATGCAGCGCGTTGGCGTGCATCGTGCGCTCTCGCAACCTGGGTCACCAGCCTATAAAGTGTGGCACGACAAGTTGCTAGCCTTTCGTGGCGGCCAGGCACCCGATTTCGGTGCGGTCTGGGTCACGTATTTTCCGACACACATGATCGAGCTTTATCCTCATGTGGCCGTTCTCTCAACCCTTTACCCAAAGTCACCCACTGAAACGGTCAATATCGTCGAGTTTTACTATCCCGAAGAAATCGCGCTGTTTGAGCGCGAGTTTGTCGAGGCGCAACGCGAAGCCTACATGGAAACCGCGGTCGAAGATGACGAAATCGCCGAGCGCATGGACGCAGGGCGAGCCGCTTTAATGGCTCGGGGTACCTCAGAAATCGGGCCGTATCAGTCACCCATGGAAGACGGCATGCAGCATTTTCATGAATGGTATCGCAAAGCCATGAACGAAACTGAGAACTTTTAACCCCGCCGCTTGTCCAACTGCTCAATAAAAAGTTCAGCGCAGGGCAGCAGCGGCAAACACGCGTGCCTTTCGCGGTCACAACCAAGCAACGAAGCGGTCATATTGCGGTTTTTTTGGTGTAGTAAAGTGTTTTTGCAGTTATATTTTATTTAACGGCGCACGCTTTTTCAATTTTTCTCACCTCTTAAAAGATCATGAAACGAATTATTCTTTTTATGCTGACTAACCTTGCAGTCATGCTGGTACTGAGTGCCACGTTGAGCATCTTGGGCGTCAATCGCTTTCTGACAGACCAAGGGCTTAATGTTTCGATGCTGTTAGTGTTTTCGGTCATTGTTGGCTTTACCGGTGCGATATTTTCGCTCTTAATCAGCAAATGGATGGCCAAACGGAGTACCGGCGCAAGGGTGATTGACCCGCAAGCACCGAACGGCGCAAAAGAGCAGTGGCTCGTCGACACCGTACATCAAATTGCGGATCGCGCCGGCATTGGTCGCCCTGAAGTGGCAATCTACGACGGCGAACCCAACGCTTTTGCGACAGGCGCGTTTCGTAACGATTCGCTTGTGGCCGTCTCAACGGGCTTGCTCGACAGCATGACCGAAGAAGAAGTCACTGCCGTGCTAGCGCATGAAGTTGCACATATTGCCAACGGTGACATGATCACCCTGACCCTGATTCAGGGCGTGGTCAATACTTTTGTTGTGTTTTTAGCTCGAATCGTCGGCTACTTTGTTGACCGCGTGATTCTTAAAAACGACAAAGGGACTGGGCTTGGTTATTACGCAACGGTGATCGTTTGCGAAATTGCTTTCGGTGTCGCAGCGAGTTTGATCGTGGCGTGGTTTTCGCGTCAGCGCGAATATCGCGCAGATGCGGGTTCAGCTTCGCTGCTCAGCTCGCGCGAACCGATGATTCGCGCCCTGTCACGCCTCGGCGGCTTGACGCCTGGCGCTTTGCCCAAAAGCTTTGAAGCTTCAGGGATCAGTGGCGGCGGCGGGATTAGCGCGATGTTTGCAACGCACCCGCCCATCAATGCGCGTATCAACGCTTTACAAAATCTGCGCGTGAAGTAAAAGCGGTTTGCCGCTTTGGTCTCAATAGCCCCAGCAATGGGGCTGTTTTTTTTTGACTGAGCCAACCTTGTCATTGTCTGACCAGTACTCTGGGCTGTAGCGTGTGTCTAGTGCGCTTGCTCCCAATTAGGGCCAACCCCGACCTCGGCCACAAGCGGTACTCGCAAATTTGCCACGTCACACATTAAACCCGGCAAGTTGTCTTTAATACGATCAACTTCAGACAGCGGTACATCTAACACCAATTCATCGTGCACCTGCATGACCATTTTGGTTTGGAGTTGTTCGTGCGCAAGCCAATTTTGTACCGCGACCATAGCAAGTTTGATCAAATCGGCTGCAGTACCCTGCATGGGTGCGTTAATCGCAGCCCGCTCAGCGCCCGCACGACGCGCACCGGCGGCATTAATGTCGGCTAACCATAAGCGTCGACCAAACACGGTCTCAACATAGCCTTGCGCATGGGCCAAGGCTCGGGTCTCGGCCATGTACTGAGCCACCCCTGGGTACCGTGTGAAATAACGGTCAATATAGGATTGCGCCGCATCGCGTGTAATGCCTAGGTTACTTGCAAGACCAAAGGCACCCATCCCGTAGATCAAACCAAAGTTAATCGCCTTAGCCGCACGACGCTGCTCTGAAGACACCTCTTGCAGGTTGACTCCGAACACTTCAGAGGCGGTTGCCTTATGAATATCCTCGCCCGCCGCAAAAGCACGCTGCAGATTTGCGTCATTCGAGACGTGTGCCATCACACGCAGTTCAATTTGCGAATAGTCGGCAGAAATAATGACGCCATTTGTGGCAACAAAGGCTTCGCGCACACGCCGCCCCGCTTCAGAACGTACCGGTATGTTTTGCAAATTAGGCTCAGACGAGGCCAGACGCCCGGTAATGACCGCAGCTTGGGCGTAGTGCGTGTGAACACGACCCGTTCTCGCATTCACCATTTTCGGTAGTTTGTCGGTGTAGGTCGACTTCAGTTTTGCCAACCCACGATACTCAAGCAAGACCTGAGGCAAGGGGTAGTCTTCTGCCAACTTCGTGAGCACGTCTTCGTCGGTTGAGGGCACGCCACCAGGCGTTTTACGCACTACTGGCAACTGCATTTTTGTGAACAGGATTTCACCCAATTGCTTGGGCGAATTTAAATTAAAAGGCTGTTCGGCGATTGTGTAAGCCCGCTGCTCGAGAGCCAACAACTCTTGACCAATCACGTGACTTTGTCGACCAAGCTCAGCCGAGTCAATCATGACACCGTTGCATTCGATTTCAAACAGCACACGCGAGACTAAGATTTCAAGCTGGTAGATATACTCAAGCGAGGCAAGCGCCCTCACCTCTGGTCGCAACACGTGATGCAAACGTAACGTGAAATCGGCATCTTCGCAGGCGTAGTGGGTGGCACGCTCAAGGTCGACTTCATCAAACCCGATTTGATGCGCCCCCTTACCGCACAACTGTTCGTAAGACGTCCCCTTGACACCCAGGCGACGCAAACACAGATCTTCGAGCCCCACGCCACGGTGTGACTCGAGCACATACGCTTGCAGCATGGTGTCATCCGCAACACCTCGCAAATCAATACCCTCGTTTGCAAAAACATGGGTGTCGTATTTGGCGTGATGCAAGAGCTTGGTGGGCCGCGGGTCTTCAAGCCAAACTTTCATACGCGCCAATACCTCAGCGCGCGGCAATTGCCCCTGCGCGTCAGCGCCGCGATGCGCGACCGGAATGTAACAAGCGACGCCCGGCTCAACTGAGAGCGAAATGCCCACCAGGCGTGCCTGCATCGCTTCGAGTGCGGTGGTCTCGGTATCTAAAGCCACACATTGCGCCACTGACACCCGAGCAAGCCACTCATCAAGCGTCGCCCGGTCTGTCACCATTTGATAATGCGTTTGGTCGGGTGCGGCCGGGCGAACCGGTTCTGCTGCCACACGCGCATCGCCCGCAGGCACGCGGGTGGGTTCGCCGGTTAACTCACGCAGCCACGACTTAAAACCGTAGCGTTCAAACAAGCCCGTGAGGATATCTTTATCATGCGGCTTTGGTGCAAGAACTTCTATTTCGGGCACTTCTACCTGTAACTCGCAGTCGGTTTTAATGGTTAAAAGCTCACGCGTTAAGGTGAACTGACCAATGGCTGCCCGTAAATTTTCGCCAGCCACGCCTTTGACCTCAGAGGCACGTTCAACCAACGCCTCAATCGAGCCAAATTCGTCGATCCATTTCGCGGCGGTTTTAGGGCCGACTTTTTGTACCCCCGGAACATTATCAACAGTGTCACCCACAAGCATTAAGTAATCGACGATGCGGCTGGGTGTGACGCCAAACTTGCGCAGCACCCCTTCAGGGTCGAGTTCTTCGTTTGACATGGTGTTCACCAGCGTGATGTGGCTGGTCACCAACTGTGCCAAATCCTTATCGCCGGTCGAGATGACGGTGTGGATGTCTTGCTGTTGCGCCCACTGCGCGAGTGTGCCGATCACATCGTCGGCCTCGACCCCTGGCACACTAAGCACGCTCCAGCCCATCGCGCGTATTGCCGCGTGAATCGGCTCGATCTGGCTGGCAAGCTCTTCGGGCATAGACGGACGATGTGATTTATAGTCAGGGTATAAATCATCGCGAAACGTTTTGCCACGCGCATCGAACACGCAGGCTGCGTATTGCGCAGGATAGTCAAGCAAGATTCTGCGCATCATGTTGACCACGCCATAAATGGCACCCGTGGGCTCGCCTTGAGTATTACGCAAATCTGGCATCGCATGAAAGGCGCGATACAGGTAACTTGATCCATCGACGAGCAACAGGGTTTTTTTCATGGTCCACAAAAAAGAAGAGATTTCGCTGATTCAGCAGCAAACAACCCAAATTATGTCAGAGATGGTGCTGGCCGCCGAGACTCTGGCCAATATTGGGCCTGCCATCAGCTTGTTTGGCAGTGCTCGTATTAAACCCGAGTCTGAGCATTATCAAAAAAGCGAAAAAATCGCGCAATTACTTGCGAAAGCAGGCTTTACCGTCATTGCCGGTGGAGGGCCTGGCATCATGGAGGCCGCGAATAAAGGAGCCTTTGAGGCTGGCGGAACGAGCATCGGGCTGCATATTAAGTTACATCACGAAGCCCAGGCCAACCCCTTTTTAAGCATTGAATTACCGTTTAGGCACTTTGTGTCACGCAAATCGACCTTTTTTATGCATAGCTTGGCCTATGTGGTGTTGCCAGGCGGCTTTGGTACCCTGGACGAACTGTTTGAGGCCTTAACCTTGATGCAAACGGGTAAAGTCCCGTATGGGCCTGTCATCTTAGTTGGATCAGCTTTTTGGGGTGGTTTGATGTGCTGGATTCAAGAGCAGCTAACCGGCAATAGCTTAATCAACAACATCGATCCCAACACCTTTTTTATTACAGACGAGCCTGAAGACGTTGTCGCTCATCTTCTTGATTTTTACAAAGAGCACCCTGACATACTCAAACTGCAACCTAATCGCGCAGTCTGAGCAGAAAAAAGCAGATCTCCTAATCTGGGATGACAGCGCGTAACCTGAACTGCGCCTACAGAATAGGGGCTGAGCCACCGTCTGCGCTGCGACTACCGAATAGGATCCAAGCTGCAACTGCCGCGCACGATCTAAAAAAATGCGCTCAACCGAGCGCATTTTTTATCATTCTCGGCCTAGTGAGTGCCGTTCGTAGCAGCGATCCCTTACGCGTCAGAGCGTGACATACGCTTGCGCTCGTTCTCTGTGAGATAGCGTTTACGAATTCGAATGCTCTTTGGTGTCACTTCAACTAACTCATCATCGCTAATGAACTCGACCGCGTATTCAAGGTTGCAATCGACAGGCGTGACTAAGCGTACGGCTTCGTCAGTACCCGATGAGCGAACGTTGGTGAGCTGTTTGCCACGAATCGGATTCACCACCAAATCGTTATCACGACTATGAATACCAATCACCATACCCTCGTAGACTGGGTCATTGTGCGACACAAACATACGACCACGATCTTGAAGTTTCCAGATTGAGTAGGCAACCGCCTCACCGTCGTACTGACTAATCAAGACACCATTGTGACGCTCGCCGAGCAAACCGTCTTTGACTGGGCCATAGGCATCAAAGGTGTGGCTCATCAAACCGTTGCCGCGCGTCATGGTCATGAACTCGCCCTGAAAACCAATCAAACCACGCGCTGGCACGCGGTACTCAAGGCGCGTGCGCCCTTTACCATCGCTGACCATATCAAGCAGCTCGGCTTTACGACGGCCAAGCTCTTCCATCACAACGCCTTGGGTATTATCTTCAAGGTCAATGGTCAAGTTTTCGTAGGGCTCTGTCTTGACGCCGTCTTCTTCATGAAACACCACGCGTGGTCGCGAAACCGCCATTTCATAGCCTTCGCGGCGCATCGTTTCAATCAAAATCGTCAAATGCAACTCACCACGACCTGACACCTCAAACACTGTGTCATCATCGGTTTCTTTAAAGCGCAACGCCATGTTGGATTTAATTTCACGCTCAAGACGCTCACGCAACTGACGGCTCGTCACAAACTTACCTTCACGACCTGCTAAGGGGCTGGTGTTAACCATAAAGTTCATGGTGAGCGTTGGCTCGTCAATCTTCAACAGAGGTAAGCCGACTGGGCTATCTGGTGAGCAAAGAGTGGTGCCGATTGCAATATCTTCAATGCCGTTCATCAGCACAATATCGCCCGCAATCGCACTATCTACGACTTCGCGCTCTAGGCCTTTAAACTTAAGCACTTGATTGACACGACCTTTAAAAGGCACGCCATCAGGGCCGTTGAGGCAAACGACATCCATGCCGGTCTTGATACGACCTTGACGAATACGCCCGATACCGATTTTGCCGACATAGGTGCTGTAGTCGATTGACGAGATTTGAAACTGCAATGGCGCCTCAGGATCATCGTCACGCATCGGTACATACTTCAGGACGGCGTCAAACAATGGGCGCATATCGCCCTCGCGTACATCGGGGCTCATGCCAGAAAAACCATTTAAGCCAGAGGCATACACCACCGGAAAATCAAGCTGCTCTTCGGTAGCGCCCAATTTGTCGAACAACTCAAAGGTCGCGTTGATCACATAATCAATACGCGCGCCAGGGCGATCGACTTTATTGACAACGACGATGGGCTTTAACCCTAAGGCCAACGCTTTTTTGGTGACAAAGCGTGTCTGCGGCATCGGGCCTTCAACTGCATCGACCAAGAGCAACACGCCGTCTACCATCGAGAGTACGCGCTCAACCTCGCCACCAAAGTCAGCGTGGCCGGGGGTATCGACAATATTGATGTGTGTACCGTCGTATTCAACCGCACAGTTCTTTGAAAGAATCGTGATGCCTCGTTCTCTTTCAAGATCGTTTGAATCCATGACGCGTTCGGTCATTTTTTCGTTTGAACGAAAAGTGCCCGATTGACGCAGAAGTTGGTCAACCAATGTTGTTTTGCCGTGGTCAACGTGGGCGATGATGGCAACGTTACGCAATGCGCGTGACATACAAATCCTTTAATGAGCCTGCACAGGCTCAATGCCTGCCGGTAATTCGTGAATAGAACCGGGTGTAACCACACTCGGCGAAACTGCGGTTTTTGCTGCTGGAACAAGTCCAGCAGGTAAATCACTCATGGCAATCAAATGCGATTCAGGGTTGGGCCTTGCTTGCAGCGCCTCAAGTTCGACGGCATCTTCCAGTAGAAATGGCCCTACCTGCGTTCGCCTCAACGCCGACAAATGTCCGTAACATCCAAGCGCTCGACCAATATCTTGCGCAAGCGTTCGGATGTAAGTGCCTTTTGTACAGTGCACCTGGATCTGTGCCGACAGCGGCGTGAATGCTAGCAGATCAATGTTACGAATCGTAATTTCACGCGGTTCGCGCTCGAGCACGATGCCTTGGCGCGCGTACTCATAGAGCGGCTTCCCATCACGCTTGAGCGCAGAGATCATTGGCGGGATCTGCATTTGGGTGCCCAAAAATGTCTGCAAGACCGTGATCAAGGCCTCTTGGGTGATTCCAGCAAAGCCTTCGGCCGCTTGGTTCACAACTACCCCAGTTAAATCGCCCGAGTCGGTCTCTTGACCAAACGCAATCGTTGCCAAGTAGCCTTTATCTGCACTTAACATCGCACCAGAAATCTTTGTGGCACGCCCCATACAGCACACCAGCAAACCCGTTGCAAATGGATCCAGTGTCCCCGTGTGCCCCGCCTTTTGGGCATCAAGCGCCCGTTTAGCGCGCTGTAAAGCATGATTACTAGACAAACCAACCGGTTTATCTAGCAACAAGACTCCATCGAGCACACGCCCGTGTCGTTTAGCCATCGTCAGATTCCAGAATAAGACGATAGCCTTACGGCTTGTCTTTAGGCTCGTCAGGGACACCTGCGTACTGACCCGGCGTGTTAGCCAGATCAATCAGCGCTGACATCGCAATGCCACGCTTGAGCTGAGGGTCATGAAAAAATCGCAAATTCGGAACCGTATGAATATGCAGCAGTTTGTACAACTGAGAATAAAACCAACCGGCCTTTTCATTCAAGAGCTTGGCAGCCACTTCGGGCTCGGCACCTAGCACTGTGAAATAGACTTTTGCGTGAGCGTAATCCGCTGTCAACTCAATGCCAGACAGCGTAATTAAACCAGCGCGACTCATATCGATTTCGCGTTGAATAATGATTGCCAGATCTTTTTGAATCTGATCAGCGAGACGTAAATTACGACCCGGCGCGGTTTTCTGCTTGTGACGTGTCATTCAGGCAATCAAAGTGAACGGGCCACTTCTTTGATTTCAAAAATCTCGAGCTGGTCGCCAACCTGAAGGTCATTGTTACCGCGCAAGGTGATCCCGCAATCGAAGCCCGACTTAACATCTTTGACATCATCTTTAAACCGACGCAAGGAATCAAGCCAGCCTGTCCAATGCACCACGTTATTACGTAACAAACGCACTTGCGAGTCGCGACGTACCAACCCATCGACCACCATACAACCAGCGACTGTACCAATGCGAGAGATGGTGTACACCTCGCGAATATCGACCAAACCGATAATTTCTTCTCGTTTTTCTGGTGCGAGCATGCCTGACATCGCTGCCTTGATTTCGTCGACCGCATCATAAATGATGTTGTAGTAACGAATATCAACGCCATTCGACTCAGCGAGCTTTTTCGTGCTTGCATCGGCGCGCACGTTAAAGCCAATCAACACAGCGCCCGAAGCAATCGCCAAATTCACGTCGCTTTCAGAGATGCTACCAACGGCGGCGTGAACCACTTGTACACGCACCTCTTCGGTAGAGAGCTTGACCAGCGAAGAGACGAGCGCTTCTTGTGAACCTTGTACGTCGGTTTTGACGATGAGCGACAAGTTCTGCGAACCCTCGACTGCATTGTCAAACATCGACTCGAGTTTGGCTGCTTGCTGACGCGCCAGTTTGACGTCACGAAACTTACCTTGACGAAACAGTGCGATCTCACGGGCACGGCGCTCGTCAGCCAAGGACATGAGTTCGTCACCGGCAACAGGCACCTCAGTGAGGCCTTGAATTTCTACTGGCATTGAAGGCCCAGCTGACTGAATGGGTTTACCATTTTCATCCAGCATGGCACGTACACGGCCATAACTTGAGCCCGCCAACACGACGTCACCGCGACGCAGCGTGCCACTTTGAACCAAAATCGTTGCAACTGGACCGCGGCCTTTATCGAGACGCGCTTCGATGACCAGCCCTTTTGCCGGGGCGTCAACTGCGGCTTTCAACTCAAGCACTTCAGCCTGCAACAAGACGTTTTCTAACAGATCATCGATACCTTGCCCAGTTTTAGCCGACACCGAAATAAACGGTACGTCGCCACCGTATTCTTCGGGCACAACTTGCTCGACCACGAGTTCTTGCTTGACACGCTCAGGGTTCGCTTCGGGCTTATCGATTTTGTTGACTGCAACCACCAAGGGCACACCTGCCGCCTTCGCATGATGAATTGCTTCTTTCGTTTGTGGCATGACACCGTCATCTGCAGCAACCACCAAAATCACAATATCAGTGGCTTTAGCACCACGGGCACGCATCGCCGTAAACGCTTCGTGACCTGGGGTGTCCAAAAACGTCACCATCCCGCGTTCGGTTTGAACGTGATAGGCGCCGATGTGTTGCGTAATGCCACCGGCCTCGCCAGAAGCAACTTTAGCCCGACGAATGTAATCGAGTAGAGAGGTTTTACCGTGGTCGACGTGTCCCATCACGGTGACAACCGGAGCGCGAGGCGACAGCACCACATCAGCGTGTGGCGCATCTTCATCGAGGAAAGCCTCGGGGTCATCTAATCTAGCGGCTATGGCGTTATGACCAAGCTCTTGCACCACGATCATGGCGGTTTCTTGATCAAGCACTTGATTAATCGTCACCATCTGGCCAAGCTGCATCAGGTGCTTAATGACCTCACCGGCTTTAACAGACATCTTGTGCGCGAGGTCGGCCACGCTAATTGTTTCGGGCACGTGAATTTCGCGCGCTATGAATTCAATTGGCGCTGGTTCGCGTTGCTCTTGAGCCTGGTTGTTTGAACCACGACCACCTTTTTTACCGCCCGACTTACTTTTACCGCCAGCACGCCACCCGTCACGACCCGGTGCTGCTGGGGCATCACGTTTTTCAGCGGGTTTCTTACGCGAGGCGTCATCTGACCAGGTCGAGGCAATTTGCCCAGATTTCAGTACTTTTTTGCCAGCAGCGTCGGTGCCTTCTTTTTTAGCGCCTTTGACAGGAGCACTAGCAGGTTTATGCAGGGTGCCTGATAAGGCGGTTGCAGCTGCATCTGGTTCTGGTGGCTTGACGACTTTGCGCGGCCGATTCAGCATCTCACGCAAGGCGGCTGCTTCGGCTTCTGAGGCGCGACGGGCTTCGTCACGCACAGCGCCCTCTGCGGCCACATGCGCGGGTGCGACTGCACGACCACGCATAGGCTTGAATACCTTAGGCGCCGAGGTGTCCGATGGAGCCTGAACGCCAGTGTTCGTGCCATCTGCCGTCACATCAGGCGTCTGTGCAGCGGTGTCAATTACAGGAGAAGCGGCCTCAGGTGCGGTAGCAACTGGAGCTGTCGGCTCAGCATCAGGCGTAGTTACGGGCTCAACTGGCACAGCCACTGCGGCAGGGGGGATCACCTCGGTGCCCACGACAGACACTGTTTCGGTTGCAGGCTCTGGTTTCACCTGCAGCTCAGGCGAGGCAGGCACAGCGGTCGAAGCCTTTGGAGGCTGCGTCGGTGTAATGACTTGACCCTCAGCCGGGGCTGAGGCTGCGTCGGGCACTTGCGCTTCAAGCTCTCGTACTGCAGGGGCTTGAACTTCAGCGCTTGGTTGTGACGCTAACTGCTCGGTCGGCGCAGCCACCGCAACGGCTGTTGCCGGCATGGCACTGACTGCGAGTGCAGAAACCGGAGTTGCAACCTCTGTGCCTTCGGCTGCAGGAGTTTCACCAATTTCAGCAGCGTCGCGCTTGACGAAGGTCCGCTTTTTACGAACTTCAACTTGAATCGTACGCGAGCGACCAGCCCCATCGGCCTGGCGAATCTCAGACGTCTTACGACGCGTCAACGTGATCTTCGTGCCTTCGGTTGCGCCATGCGAACGACGCAAGGATTCGAGCAATTTGGCCTTGTCGCTGTCAGTGACACTGGCATCCACCGAAGTTAGGTTCACACCTGCTTCACGCAGTTGTTCTAACAACACGTTGGATGGCATTTTCAGTTCAATGGCGAACTGGGCGACTGTGATACTCGACATTAGGCTCTCTCTTACCTTTTTACAGCGTTACAACTTCAAGCGAAGACAGCAACTAACAATAACTGCTCTTCATACCAACTGCTATGGCTGCTCGTCAAACCAATGCGCACGCGCGGCCATAATGAGCTGGCTAGCAACCGACTCATCAAGTCCGGCCATCTCAACAAGTTCGTCGGTCGCAAGTTCAGCAAGCTCATCACGCGTATTGACGCCCCCTGCAGCAAGTTTGCTTAACAGTTCAGGCAACATGCCCTCAAGCGTCACCAAATCTTGCGCGGTTTCGACACGCTCTTCTTTTGCGATCGCCTCAGTCAACAAGGCGTTACGTGCCCGCGTACGCAGGGCTTGAATCGTGTCTTCGTCAAACGATTCAATCTCAAGCAACTCTTGCATTGGAACATAAGCGATTTCTTCTAACCCAGTAAAACCCTCATCGATCAAAATATCGGCAACTTCTTCGTCGACATCTAAACGGCTCATAAACGTAGAACGCAATTGCGCACGCTCTTGTTCTTGACGATTTTGACTTTCTTCGGGAGTCATGATGTTGATCTGCCAGCCCGTCAACTCAGAGGCAAGACGCACGTTTTGTCCTTTTGAGCCAATTGCTTTGGGAAGGTTCTCTTCGTCAACAACAACATCCATTGCATGACGATCTTCGTCAACCACAATCGACTCAACGTTGGCCGGCGCCAAAGCGCCGATCACGAACTCAGCCGGATCTTCAGACCATAAGACGATATCAACTTGCTCGCCACCGAGTTCGTTACGAACCGCAGTCACGCGTGAACCGCGCATGCCGACGCAAGTACCAATTGGATCAATACGCTTGTCATATGCGACAACCGCAATCTTGGCGCGAACACCCGGATCACGAGCCGCACCTTTAATTTCGAGCAAACCTTGTTCGATTTCAGGGACTTCGTTTTCAAAGAGTTGCCGGATAAAGTCAGGCGCACTGCGCGACAAAATCACTTGCTGACCACGTGCTGTACGGTCAACTTTCAATACCCAAGCTCGAACTCGATCACCCACCCGAAGGTTTTCTTTAGGGATCATTTCACTGCGAGGCATGCGCGCTTCAATTTTGCCGGTTTCGACGATCAGATCGCCCTTGTCCATGCGTTTGATTGAGCCTGAAATAATTGTTTCGCCGCGATCGAGAAAATCATCCAAGATTTGCTCGCGCTCGGCATCGCGAATACGCTGAAGGATGGCCTGCTTTGCAGCCTGTGCACCAATGCGCCCAAACTCAAGGGGCTCGAGCGCTTCTTCGATGTATTCACCAACTTCGATATCAGCAACGACCTCTTGAGCATCAGACAGCATTTCTTGCTGATCGGGTTCTTGGAGACCTGCTTCATCAGGCACGACGAGCCAACGCCGGTACCCTTCGTGATCACCCGAGGTACGGTCTACTGACACGCGGATATCAGCGTCTTCTTTGAAGCGCTTTTTCATGGCAGAAGCCAGCGCACCCTCGAGAGCGTCAAACACCACATCACGTGGCACGTTTTTTTCACGTGCCAATGCATCTACCAACAGAAGAATTTCGCGACTCATCGCTTTTTGCCCTTGAAATCCAGAACTGGCTCTAACTTGGCACGCTCAACATCAGACAACATGAACGTGACGCGTCGAACTTCGCCCTTTTTTGCCTCAAACTCGATACCGAAGTGTTTAACCACCCCAACGGAACCTACTGCCTCAGTTGCAGCATCAACCGCAACTAACACACCCAAAAAAACCTTTTGCCCATCAACAGCCTGCCTGAGTTTGACCTCGACGCGCTCGCCAAGAAAACGATCAAAATCAGCTTCTGTCTTTAACGGCCTATCTACTCCAGGAGAGCCCACCTCAAGTCTGCGGTAGTCGATATTCTCGACTTCGTACACCCGCGACAGCTGACGTGATACCTGCTCACAGTCTTCAACGCGTACACCCTCAGGCCGATCAATCGTGACACGCAACAAACCAAGCGCAGCCCTCTCGACATCGACAAGCTCGATATCCATTGAGGCTAGAGACTGCTGCGTAAGAGTAAAGAGATCAGCCATACATTCAAAAAAAATGGGCTGCAAAACAGCCCATTAACAACATTTGCCCTGCACCTTGCGACTCACCACTAGCAAGCATTGATCGGGGAACACAACGACTTTGACGGACTGCACGCAAGCCTTGCCCACGAACCACCGAATAACGCCACAGCATTAGCAGAACCCCGCCAAGCGCAAAACCACTTACATTAGCCCTGTATTCTAGCATGAATTTAGCAAAAATGTCTTGCTATACCAACGATTTACGCAAGAATGAGGGCTTAACAGCCACCCAAGGGTGGCTTAGCGGTCTCCTCGCGAAGACTTTGTAAAGCCCAACCGTGACTCGTGCGCTGCCGCGCCTTTGGGCTGCCAGTCATCACCCCGAGGCGCTGAGCGTGGCTTGCCTGAACTGTTTGCGTTACCGGTGCCGGCACCACCCTGAGGACGACCACCACCTGGCTTGCCAGGCCCACGACCACGTGAGGGCGCACCTGTGCGCCCGCCTGGTGTGCCCTGACCGCTACCCTGACCGCCAGGCGCGCGTCCGCGACGCGGGGCACCTTCTGGTCGCATACCAGGTTGCCCATTCGAGTCAAAGGACTGACCCGCTGCCGGGCCTCTGGGTGGCCGTGAGTCCGGCCGCCCCTCTTGGCGCGCTCCAGCCGCACCACCCTCTAGCCCTGCATCGGGGCGGGCAGGACGAGGCCCGCGCCCAGCCCCTTTACCAAAGCCACCCTTCGGGCCACCCGCTCGAGCGGCGCCGGCTGGGCCTCGCCCGCCACCGGCTCCGGGTTTGCCGCGCCCGCCGCGAGCCGCGCCTTGACCGCCAGGATGCCCATTTGCAAAGCCTCCGCCTACAGTCAACACTGTTGGTGCGGACTCAGTTGGGTGAGCAAAAGCCGCTGGCTTGCCCGAGCGACCTCCTTGTATATTTCCACGCCGTCCAACCCGGGCGCCATGGGTACCATTTTGATCAAGTGTGCCAAAACCTGGCGGCAAAGCGCTGTCATGAGAAACGGGTTGGCGCGGTGCGCGCGAGCGCCCGTCAGCCGACTCATCATCGTCACGCAATAAGCCCACCTGGATCATTAGCGCTGACACAATCTTTGGATCAAGCTCTTCCCAGCGACCGCGCCGCAACGTGGTGGGCAAAACAATGTCACCAAAGCGTGTGCGAATCAAACGACTCACCGTTAACCCGAGCGCTTCGAACATGCGGCGAACTTCGCGATTACGGCCTTCGTTCAGTGTCACGCGGTACCAGCGATTACTGCCCTCACCGCCAATGAACTCAACCATGCCAAAACTTGCTGGACCATCTTCGAGTGTCACGCCATCAAGCAGCGCCTGCCGCTGTTCAGGACCAAGCTCGCCCAGCACGCGCACCGCGTACTCGCGCTCGTTACCGTAGCGTGGGTGCAACAGGCGATTACTTAAATCGCCCGAGGTGGTGAAAATGAGCAAGCCTTCAGTATTGAGGTCAAGACGCCCAATGGATAACCATTTGCCCACTTTCATTTTGGGTAGACGCGAAAAGACATTGGCACGACCACCTGGGTCATCGTGACTCACAATTTCGCCCGCAGGCTTGTGATACAAAATGACTCGAGGTGGTTTGCGCGTGTTGCTGCGCGTGACAGGCTTACCGTTCACACGAACTAAATCATTCGCACCGACACGTTGACCAATATGCGCAGGTTCGCCGTTGACGGACACTCGACCGGCGATAATCAATTCTTCCATTTCACGGCGCGAACCGACCCCCGCATCGGCTAGCACTTTATGCAACTTAGGCATCAAGAGATCGCTATTGAGATACTTATTCAAGCGCTGTTCAATGCGCTCGGTACCCGTTAAATACGAAAGTGCTTGATCACCTTCTTTTTCAAACTCGATCGGGTCGCCGATTTCAATAACATCGCGCGGGTCAATGACCTCTGGGACCGCATTGGGCTCAAACGCTTTGCTGCGCGGAGCACGCTCGGGCGCACCGGCCTCTGACTCGGCTTCGCCGTTGGCAGTTTCAGTACGACGACGGCGAAACGGGGTGCGCAATTTACGACCACGCGGTTTACCACTCGCCTCGCCCTGCCCCACTTGCACGGCCTCGTCAGACTGCGTGAGCTGCTCTGGCGCAGCACTAGCAGTAGCCTCGATTGGCGCTTGCACGGGTTGTTCAGGATTAGTGTTCGTCACTTGGACTCCGGGGAGAAAGTAGAGGTTTGTGTCGGCTGAGCGCCTGACGCATTTATTTCAGAATTCAACATCGGCTCGGCAGCAAGGTCATCCGCTGCGGGGTGTTCTTGCGAGACGCTTTGTGCTTCGTCAAGAGCTTGTTCTTGGTTTGCCATGTCAAGCAAGTCGCCAGACTTGGCTTCTGCGCCCAAGCTCTGTCCCTCAAGTACAAGAGACTGAAGGGCTTCTGTGATCTCAGCCGCGCCTAGCGCTGGTAGCTCATCGAGTGCTCGCAATCCTAAATCATCCAAGAACTGTTTTGTCGTACCTAGCAACCCAGGGCGACCCGGCCCGTCACGATGACCAATAACTTCGATCCAGCCTCGATCTTCGAGTGTCTTGATGATTTGTGAAGAGACCGTCACACCACGAATGTCCTCAATATCACCACGCGTCACGGGCTGGCGCCACGAAATGATTGCAAGAGTCTCCATGACAGCGCGCGAATATTTTGGTGCACGCTCTGGGCTCAGACGCTCAAGGTGTCGTTGCATCGAAGCGTGGCTCTGAAAGCGCCAGCCGCTGGCAAGCTCGACAAGCTCCATGCCTCGATCCAGCCATACCTGTTGCAATTGTTCAAGTGCCTGCACGATTTGCGCGTTGGTCACTTCATCACCATCCACTTCAAACAACTTGCGCAACTCAGGCAGAGGCATCGGAGCCGAGGCACAAAGCAGAGCCGCTTCAAGAACAACGCCTGCTTGCTTCAATTTTTTTTCTTGCTGCTGCTCATCTTGTTCTGTCTGCGCTGTCACCTGCACCACAGCGAGCGCGTCATTGGCTTGCGACGAGGCCACTGCATCATTAGGGGCAGCAGGGCCAGCTGTCGTATCAGTCGCGATCGCGTCTGCGGCTTCATTCGCCATTGCGTTTACCTCGACTTGTTTTTCGTGCGGGTCATTCATAATGATTCAATGTCCTTATCGTGCATTCTTGCGCTGACTTGTTCTAAAGCGTGATCTGCGCTATACTTAATTCTTCAGACGCGGGGTGGAGCAGTCTGGCAGCTCGTCGGGCTCATAACCCGAAGGTCGTAGGTTCAAATCCTGCCCCCGCAACCAAATACAACTGGTCGATCGCTTGATGCGCTCGACCAGTTTTATTTTGTAGTGTACTTAGTAGTAAGTTCATGTCTTTCCTGTGTGACGATAACCGAGTCATTCAACGGCTCATCATCAACTGAGTGATTCAAAGACTCATCACACTCGAGTGATTCAACGAATCAATACACTAAAGTGACTCAACGATTCATCAGCCTGGGCCAGAGCTCTCGCTCAACAGCCTATATCCTCGCGCCCCGTCACAACGTATGCACTCTTTGCCTGGGCGCTCATGTGTCAATCAAGACCATAAGGATCATCTAATACGACACACGCAACAATGCGCTAGGCGACACATAGACAAATCTTTGAAAATGAAACGATGTGATCGAAACCACTGCCACACGCAAAGCGTGATTGGCTGCATACCCTGAATCGCGCTCATTAAGGTCTATATCTTGGCGAATCGAGCTAAGCTGAAAACTGTCACCTAGAAGCTAAGCACCTCTAGGTTAACGCCTTGAGTGTACCGTAACTTAGGCAAGCCCTTCAAGTCTGACACCAAAATTATCGACAACAGAACAACAGAAAGCACTAAACCGGCTTCAAAATGCTCTTTTCGTCAAAATCCAAGAGCGTGGAGGGTTCAGGGCCGACAGGCTGGCCCATCGCAACGTACTGCCCCACAACCGTTAGGGTCGCTTGATACACATAACGCTGCCCCAAAAAAGGCGCATGCCTCAAGGTCATGGCGATTTGCTCGACGTCCAAGCCAACGGCGTCGATCACCACTCGATCGACTGACACAACGCGTTTACCAAGTACTCGAAAAAAAAGTGAGCGCAAGGCGTCTCCCAGGCCACTGTTCATGCCACAACACAAGCAACCCTCTGCGCTTGTCAGACGGGCAGACGTAAAGGTCTCGACTCTGCTGTAGCCAAGCTCAGTCTCGCGCGTCGCACCCGCAGCAGTAACCACAACAGAACCTTGCATTGAGGAGTGTGCCATTAGCCGCTTCAGCCAAGCGGTTTGCTCGAACGCGTGCTCACCACGCACCACGACAACTGGAATTCGACCAAGTTGCCGCGCCGTCTCGAACACGCTTACTCCAAAGCCTTAGGCCATTGAAACGCCGGTGGCTGTTTCGTTAAAAAGCGCTGTACGGCATCCGTGTGCCATTGCGTAGTGCGCGCGACGGCCTGAGCCGAAGACTCAATATCCATCATGGCATCTAAGCTGCTGTTTAGCGAGACGTTGAACGCGCGCTTAGTCATGGCAAGCGCCGCTGGTGCCGCTTGAGCCAAGCAATTTGCCATCTGCTGCGCGCGTTCCAGTGTGTGCCCTTGAGGCGTCACCTCGAGCACAATGCCTAGCTCATGCGCCTGCTGTGCGTTCAATTCACGCGCAGAAAAAGCGAGCTCTTTAGCGCGCTGTACGCCAACGATTCTGGGCAAGGTATACAAAACAGCGCAATCAGGCACTAAACCTAAGCGCATAAAAGACAAGCAAAAACGACTATCAGGTGCAGCCAAGACGATGTCAGCCGTGAGCGCCAAACTAAAGCCAGCGCCGTATGCCGCGCCCTCGACCGCGGCGATGACCGGCACCTCGAGTCGCAACAACGTTTCAATCCATGACAGATAATCAAAACGCATGCGTTCGCGCCCCTCTTGCGCACTTAAGGTCACCTCTCCCATCGCGCTGATATCGCCTCCGGCGCAAAAGGTCGACCCGGCACCTGTAATCACTAAGGCTCGTAAATCACGTTGATTGGGCATTGTTGCAATCAAATCCCCAAGCTCTTTGCGCATGACGGCATCGATGGCGTTTTTGCGCTTAGGGCGGTTTAGCGTTAGCGTACCTACGCCCTGACTCACTGCATATTCAATCGTTTCCAACTTTTACACCTCTGAAAAATGATTCTAAAAACAGCTAACCTTGACTCGAGTCGCTCAAGCACGCGCTTCGCCATACGTAACTTTTGCCTCTAGACACCTGACTCAAGTCAAACAAGCGCGCACTCAGAGATACATGACTATTGAACGTCAAACCTTTAATCGGGCAACTTGAGCACGTGCTTGGCGATGATTTCTTTTTGGATTTCAGTGCTACCGCCGTAAATCGTTGACGGAATCGAATGAAAGAGAATCGCCGGCGCGTCAAGCCCCTCAGGGCCAAAGTCGGTGGTCTCGCCCGTTGCACCATGTTCTTGCGCCGACTCGACCAAAAGCGTACAAATCCGCTGATACGTATCGGTGCCCCATATTTTTAACAACGACACGCTAGGCGGCAAGGTCTCGCCACGCTTCACCATTTCAGCATAATGCGTATAGGCCGACACTTGATCCGCCACATCCAGCATCAACTCAGCGTAGCGCGCCGCAAACACAGGATTAGTAAACAGATCGAGACTCTCAGCCAAGCTTGTTAGCTGGCTTAACGCATAACGCGACTGCTTAGGGCTGCCTAGAAAGATGCGTTCAAACCCTAAAAGCGCTTTGGCAATTGTCCAACCTTCGTTGATTTGCCCGACCAGATTTTCTGCTGGCACGCGAACGTTATCAAAGAAGACCTCACAAAACTCTTTTTGTCCGCTGATATTTTGAATCGGACGAATCGTGATACCGGGTAGACTTAAATCAATCAATAAGAAACTAATACCCGATTGTTTTTTGGCGTCTTTATCGGTACGCACCAGCGCAAACATATGCGTGGCATCTTGAGCAAGTGTGGTCCAAATTTTTTGACCATTTACTACAAATACATCTCCATCAAGCACAGCTTCGGTGCGTAAGGCCGCCAAGTCTGAACCGGCCCCAGGTTCAGAATAACCTTGACACCAAACGTGTTCGTTAGCAATGATTTTGGGTAAGAACTTTTGCTGCTGTTCAGGACTACCCCGCTGAATCAACAGCGGGCCGATCATCACGACGCCCATGTCGGGCGCACGCGCTACGCCATACTGCTCTTGCTCTTCAACGTAAGCGATCATTTTTCCGGGGGGCAGGCCCATTCCACCAAATTTCTTAGGCCAAGAGGGTGCGATCCAGCCCTGTTCTGAAAGAACTTTCGTCCAGTCTTTAATCTCGTTGAAGCGCAAACGATGGGGTACGTGGCGAAGATTCTCGGGGTAATGTTTTGCATAAAAATTTTGCAACATTTGCCGAAACTCGGGCTCAGGCATGTTTTCCCAATCCGCGTCTTTTGCAAACTCGCTCATGGTTGGTGTTGATGCCGCGCTCAATTCAGTCGTTGCCACTGAACGTTGCGCAAAATACCGCTGACGATGTGCGTCAACATTACCTAACCAAGACGTCAGAGCTAACGCGCGCTTAAAGTACAAGCCAACGTCACACTCATCGGTATAGCCCATCGCGCCATGCATCTGAATCGCCATGCGCGTCATCAGCAAGGACGCATACGAACAGCGTGCCTTGACGCGGCTCGCTAACGCACTTGCTGAGCCCCCTTGCTCAAGCTGCGTGAGCACATCCGCCAAACAGGCCGACGATAATTCAACCTGTATGTACCCGTCGACGATGCGATGTTTAAGCGCCTGAAAGCTACCAATGAGTTTGCCAAATTGTTTGCGGGTACCCAAGTATTCGAGGGTGACAGCCAGAGCGCGACGCATCACACCAAGCATTTCAGCGGCTTGAATGACACGGGCCGCATCGTTGGCCTGATCCACCACCGTCAACACCTCTGCCCCAACCATCAAGACATGCGTCTTTGGGACTTGAACATTGTGCAGTGACAGTGTGCAAAGCATGGCGCCGTCTACGGCTCGTTGGTCAGCGTGCGTAACGCCTTCAGTCTGAGCAGGCACCCATACCAAGACTGGCTGCTCGGCGAGCTTGGCCAACACCACCCATCCGTCAGCACCCTTGGCGGGCGTGACGAACTTTTTGGCACCGTTGAGCCTTAACGTATCACCTTGTGCCAGCGCGGTTGTCGCCAGCGTTTGTTGAGCCTGCATTTGACCAAGCGTCTCTTGCCAGGCGACTCCGGCCACTAGGGCGCCGCCCACCAATTGCTCAAGCAATACTGAACGTAAGGCACTTTGGGGCGTTCCCGACACCAGCGCTGCGAACTGGACCCCTGCGGCAATTAAAGGCTCGGGCAAGAGGCGCTGACCGATCTCTTCGGCAATCGCTGACATCTCACGCAAGCCCAAACCCAGCCCGCCATCTTGCTCAGCGACCAACACACCAAGCCAGCCAGCGTTGGCGATCTCTTGCCAAGCAGAGCGATCAAAACCGGTTTCTGAGTCTCGCAACTGGCGCACGCGGCCCGTCGTGTTGCCGCGTGACAATAGGTCACGCGCGCTGTCGCGAAAAGCCTCGATTGCAGATTCGTTCAGTGTGACGTCATTCATGTTGTTTGCCTCAAAAACTTTTATCTTAAGTGTGACTACGTTACCATTTTGCGGGCCCGAGCCCTTCGAGATCTTGCGAATCCTTATGCCCTACCCGGCCTGCTGCAACGCCGCGATCTCAGAAGCACTGTAACCAAGCTGCCGCAAGATGTCGACCGTGTGGGCACCGGTCGCCGCGGGCGCTCGAATGGCCGCCGTTGGGGTTTGGCTAAATCTTGGTGCCACCGAGGGCTGCAACACCCCTTGAACCTCGCAAAAAGTCTTGCGTTCGACATTATGCGGATGCAAAGGCGCCTCGGTCATGCTAAGCACCGGGGCGAAGCAGACGTCAGTCCCTTCCATCACCTCACACCACTCTTGGCGGGTACGTGTCGCAAAAATTCGTTCAAAGGTTTGACGCATCGCCGGCCAACTCGCGGGATCACGTTGCTGTGTTTGGTCAACATCGCTTAAACCAGACTTTTTAATCAGCAACGCGTAGAACTGGGGCTCGATTGACCCAAGCGCAATCCATTTACCATCCGCACACTGGTAGGTGCCATAAAAGTGCGCGGCACCATCCAGCATATTTTGACCGCGCTCATCGCGCCATTGCCCCTCTGCCATCCGACCGTACATCAGACCCATCAACAAGGCTGAACCATCGGTCATGGCTGCATCAACAACCTGCCCCTTACCCGTCACCCGCGCATTCAGGGCTGCGGCTAACACCCCTGCCACAAGCAACATACCGCCGCCGCCAAAATCCCCCACCAAATTCAAAGGTGGTAAGGGTTGTTCGGGTGTGCCGATCGCATGCAAGGCGCTCGATAAGGCAATGTAATTAATATCGTGACCAGCCGCCTGAGCCAGAGGACCAGTTTGACCCCAGCCCGTCATTCGACCAAACACCAATTTAGGATTGCGCGAGAGGCACACTTCTGGGCTCAAGCCGAGTTTTTCCATGATGCCCGGACGAAATCCTTCAATCAGCACATCAGCAGATTCAATTAACCGCAGAACCGCTTCAACCGCAGCGGGCTGCTTCAAATTCAGCGAAATTGATTGCTTGTTGCGTCGCAACACTTTGCTGTGCACGGAGTGTAAGTCTGTCTCTGCTGGCACAATGCGATCTACGCAGACCACCTCTGCACCGAGATCGGCCAGCAACATCCCAGCGAAAGGTCCGGGGCCTAACCCGGCAAGCTCGATGACTTTAAATCCCTGCAAGGGTCCGCCCATCTCTCGTCCTTTTGTCTTGTCGTGTTTTGTCTCTAAAAGCTAGATTTTGTGCTTTGCTCTTTTCTCTCAGATCTTAGCGCGTGTCTGAACCCTAAGACATTCGACCGGATTCGAGCTCGATCTTGTGCGTTGCACCTATCTCTCGGGGCTCTCCGCGTATCTGAACCCTATGATATTCGATTGGGTTAGGAAGTAGGCTTGAGCACGATCAATCAGCGAGGTTACTATCACTCCACGATTATCTTGTCATGACTTTGAGACCCCTGCCGTGATTCAAACCAACCAACAAAAAATTGTCGATGAAGCGATTACCTCGCGGCATTCGATGCGCGCGTACTTACCAACACCCGTATCGCGCGAAGATATCACTCGCCTGCTTGAAATCGCCGCTCGCGCACCTTCGGGCTCTAACACCCAGCCCTGGAAAGCATATGTGTTGATGGGCGAAATGAAAGAGCGTCTGACCGCTGAGATTTTAGCCGTCTATCAAGACAAGGCTCAATTCGAGGCGCTGACTGAAGACTACCGTTACTACCCAACCGATTGGAGCTCACCTTACTTAGAACGCCGACGCAAAGTCGGCCTTGGTTTATATAAATTGTTAGGCTTGGGGCGTGATGACAAAGCGGGTATGCATGCTCAGCATGGGCGAAATTACGCTTTTTTTGGTGCGCCTGTCGGCATGATTTTCACTGTCGAGCGCAAAATGAATACAGGCTCATGGCTTGACTTTGGTTGTTTTTTGCAAAGTCTGATGATTGCCGCACGGGGCCGGGGCTTAGACACCTGTGCCCAAGCCGCCTTTAACCGGTTTCATCCTGTCATTAGACGCGTCACCGGCATCCCTGAACAAGAAGTCGTCATGTGCGGGCTAGCGTTAGGCTTCGCAGATATAAGTCAAATTGAGAATACGCTGATCAGCGAACGCGAGCCCGTCGACGGTTTTGCCAAATTCTTAGATTGAATTAGGTTTAATATCAAAATTCGAGTGATCGTCTCGAACTACCGATCGCAAAGCCCAAATCGCTAGCGCGACCAAAGGCTACGATCGGCGAACAGGTGAGTTCAACTTTACAAGTGCATTCAACTGTTCAGGGTACTGTCAGTTTCGCTGCATGTGCTGTCCCATTTCACCCTTCCTTCAACCTAATCCACATCATAAAAAAATTATGGACTTCTCTCTCTCTTTACATGAGTTTTGGATCCCTTTGGGGCAAATCCTTTTAGTCAATATCGTGTTGTCAGGCGATAACGCCGTGGTCATCGCACTAGCAGCCCGATCTTTACCCCCTAAGCAACAAAAACTTGCAATTTTTTGGGGATCAGGCGCCGCGATTCTGATGCGGATTGTGCTGACCATTTTTGCCGTGAAGTTACTGACCTTGCCCTACCTAAAACTGATTGGCGCTGTTCTCTTAGTCTGGATCGGCATTCAGCTATTAAGCGCCGATGAAGGTGAAGAAAATGTGTCCTCAAGCGATAACCTGGCCGCCGCGATCAAGACGATTCTGCTTGCAGATTTGGTCATGAGCTTAGATAACGTGCTGGGAGTTGCTGCTGCCGCCAAAGGCAGTATGCCCCTGCTGATTATCGGTCTGGCAGTCAGTATTCCCTTAGTGATTTTTGGCGCCTCGTTGCTCTTGAAAGTGATGGAACGCTTTCCAATCATTATCACGATCGGTGGTGGCTTGTTAGGTTGGGTAGCTGGCGAGATGGCGGTGACCGACCCCGCCGTGAGCGGTTGGCTCGAAGCGAATGCGCCTTACATGCATCACATGTATGTTGGCCCCATTCTCTGCACAGCAGTGGTATTGATCACGGGTAAAGTGCTCTCAAATAAGCATCACGAAAAATCCGCTTAATACCTCTGGTTGCCGCGCAAGAGCGTGCAACCTTAAGATTTATTTTTAGCAAACGCCACAACCAAGTTGTTGTGGCGTTTTTTTTGTGCGCTGTCGTAACGTTAAAACTTGAGGGTACGAACGACCTTACCCCAGGTCTCGTACTCTTGAGCAACAAACGCCCGCATCTCTTGAGGCGTGGTCGGGTCAGCAGCCATGTCCGCACCATTTAATCGCTCAAGGGTTGCTGCGTCATGCAGCGACGCCACAATGGCTTGATTGAGTTTTTGAACAATGTCGGCGGGAGTTCGCGCTGGCGCAATAAAGCCATACCAATTGGTCGCTTGATATTTTTCGAACCCCAACTCAGCTATCGTCAGCACGTCAGGCAAAGAGGCTTCGCGCTTGACGCCAGTGACAGCTAGGCCACGTAACTTACCACCCTTGATTTGAGGTACTGCCGTCGGTGCGCTGGCAAAGACGGCCTGAATATTACCAGCCAACAAGTCAGTCATCACCGGGCCACCACCCTTGTAGTTAATGTGCTCAGCGCTCGTGCCGGCACGAGCCTGCAATAACTCGCCCGCTAGATGTCCGGCACTGCCTAAACCTGCCGAGCCATAAAACAAGGGTTTGTCTTTGTCTTTTGCAGCAGCGATAAAGTCAGCCAGCGTTTTAATGGGTGAGTCAGCCCGCACCACCAATACGTTACCAAACGTGACTCCACCTGAAATCATCTCAAAATCTTTCAACGGTTGGTAGCTTGTTCCACCCGGCATATGAGGGTTGACGGCCATCGAGCCGACGTTAGCCAGACCAATCGTATAGCCGTCGGGCGTCGCCTTGGCGATCGCTTCACAGGCAATGTTGCCACCGGCGCCAGCGCGATTTTCAACCACAACTGACTGACCCAATACAGCAGAAAGCTTTACCGCGATCATGCGGGCCGCAGAGTCGGTGCCACCACCGGGTGCAAAACCTACGATTAGGCGGATCGGTTTAGTCGGAAAACGCTCGGCCGACTCGGTCTGTGCAAGCGCATTTGACAGACAAAGCCATGCGACCAAGCATGCGCTTAACCTGCTACTCATTCGATTAAACATACCCGCCTCTGTATTTTTCTTTCATAAATCGTTGACGAAAAAGGTCAACGCCGTTGCAATTGAATCTATTATATCGACGAGAACCGCTGTTTAAACTTAACGATAAGGTTTTACGCACAGCATGTTAAAGCAACTTGCATTTATGATTGTTACCCTGACCACGACCCTTGGCTTGACCGGTCTGTCTTCGCCACTTTTTGCGCAAACTGGGTTTCCGAGCAGGCCTATCACCCTCTTGGTGGGTAGCGCCGCTGGCGGCTCGAACGATATCTTTGCGCGCGCCATTGGCAAGCAGCTACAAACGGCGCTAGGTGTTGCCATGGTGGTTGAAAATAAGCCCGCAGCGGGTGGAATTCTCGCGAACGCTCTTTTAGCCAAAGCACCGGCCGACGGCCATACCTTGGTTGTGCTGTCTTCGACTTTCACCACAGGCGCGGCAATTCGAACCAATTTACCCTACGATGCTCAAACAAGTTTTGCTCCTGTTGCGATGTTGGCCAAAGGGCCACTGCTCATCACCGTGGGCAAACAAACGCCGTTTCAGACTCTTGAAGAACTCGTCATTTTTGCAAAGGCCAACCCAGCAAAGCTCAATTACGGTACCTCTGGTGTGGGCAGCATCAATCAATTTGCCACAGAAATCTTAGCTGAAGCCGCGCAGATCAAACTCACACACGTGCCGTACAAAGGGATGAGTCCAGCCGTGACAGATCTGATGGGAGGGCAAATCGATTTGCTCATCGCGAGTGCGCCATCATTACTCGCACAGGTCAAAGGCGACAAAATCAGAGCACTGGCGGTGAGTACCGAGTCGCGCAGTGACGTGGCACCCTCGATTCGTTCTCTAGGTGAGGCCGGTTATGCACAAAGTGCCGTCGAACTGTGGTGGGGCGTCCTCGCACCTGCCAACACCCCGAGCCCGATCGTGCAACAACTGAATGCCGCCATCAACCAGGCGATCGCCTCTGCCGACATGAAAGCCTTCTTTATTAAAGAAGGCGCGAGCCCAGCTCCAATGAGCACTGACGCCTTTGCGCAACATCTGTCGGCTGAACTCACGCGCTGGAAGCGCGTTGCTCAAGCCGCTAATATCCAACCTGAGTGAGTCTGATGACACAAACACCCTCTTCCTCACAAAGCTCTGCACTTCCTCAGCGAGCCGGTAGTCCAGGCCCTTTATCGGGGGTCAGAGTGATTGATCTATCGGCCTATATCGCGGGGCCTTACGGGTGTTCGCTGCTCGCCGATCAAGGCGCTGAGATCATCAAGATTGAACCGCCGAGCGGCGACAACCTGCGTCGTTATCCCTCATCCTTGGCCTCAGAGAGTCGCGCTTTTTTAGGTGTCAACCGCAGCAAACTGGCTGCAGTCCTAGATATCAAAAATCCAGACGATCTCGCTGCGCTACTGGCTTTAATTGAAACCGCGGACGTCTTGGTGCATAACTTCAGACCAAGCGTTGCCCCGCGCATTGGGATCGGTTACGAAACGCTAAAGATATTGAACCCACGGTTGATTTATTGCGCTGTCAGTGGCTACGGTGAATCAGGCCCTTTCAAAGAAAAAGCGGGCTTTGATCAAGTCTTGCAGACCATGACCGGCATGACCGTACTTCAAGGCAAATCAGGCGGACCACCAGAAATTTTGTACGGTTCGATTGTTGATTACTACACCTCAGCGTTGGTGGCGGGTGCTGTCTCTTCAGCCTTGTTTGAACGCGAACGCTCTGGCCAAGGTCAGTTTGTTGGTGTTTCGTTACTCGCAGCAGCGCTCACGTTGCAATCGGCGCGACTGGTTTGGGCCGAGGGCGAAGGTCGCGAGGTCGGTCGAGATATGCGTTCGCTTGGTGTTACTGGGATACACCCAACCCGCGAAGGCTATTTATATATTTCAGCGAACGTACCGCATTTTTGGACAGCGTTGTGCCAAAAAGTTGGCCTCGAAGAGTTAGCAAACAACGAGCGCTACGACACCGTACGCAAACGTGCCCAGTATCAAGACGAGATTGTGCCAAAAATACGTGAAGCACTTCTCAAACATACCGCGTTTGAATGGGAGGCTATTTTTGGCGAAGACGTGCCATGCTCGGCAGCCCTCTCAATTGAAGACATGTTTGAGCACCCACAGGTCGCCAGTCAAGACCTCATCACTAGTTTTCAACACCCGGTCGTGGGCAAGTATCGCGGGCTCAAACGTTCAATCAAGTTTAGCCGCACGCCGGGCCCTGAGCCCTTCGCCGCACCAACACTGGGGCAGCACACTGATTTGATCCGAAACGAAGCAAAGCGTCTGCACAAAACAAATAAAAAAAAATGACGACACAAGCATCAACGGCATCAACTTTCTCAATGTCCGTTCCTAACTCTGCGGGGGCCAATGCTCCGGTGCTGCCGATACCCTTGAAGGCTTGCGATTGTCACTTGCACATTTATGATGCCCGCTTTGCACAGTCAGTCGATGCGGCATCGTTGCAAGACTTGGCCACGGTGAACGAGTATCGACTGTTACAAAAGCGTTTAGGTACCGAACGCGCAGTGATCGTCACACCACGTAGCTACGGTGTCGACAATGACGTCACGCTCGATGCAATCGCGCAACTTGGCCTTGACCGTGCGCGTGGGGTTGCTGTCTTGCCCACTGATGTCAGCGACACAAGTCTCAAGGCATTAGATGCGGGCGGGATTCGTGGTGTGCGCTTTTCTCTTTACACCCGCAAACACGCGGCAGCAAGTTTTGAGATGGTCGGACCCTTGGCCGCGCGTATTGCCAACCTGGGTTGGCACCTGCAACTGCACTGGACCGCAGATCAAATCGTTGAACACGAAGCGATGCTTAAGCGCCTGCCTACTCCAATCGTGCTCGACCACATGACGCGCCTGCCGCAGCCCCTTGGGCTCAACCACCCTGCCGTCAAGATCGTCGACCACCTACTGGCACAAGGTCGTACCTGGATCAAACTCTCGGGTGCCTATTTAGATAGTCAGGTCGGTGAGGCAGGCGATTTTTTAGATATCGATGCGGTCGCGCGCCACTGGATTATCACAGCACCAAACCGTCTGGTGTGGGGAAGCGACTGGCCCCACCCGACTGAGATGATTAAGCCAAACGACGCCAACATGCTTGATATGCTGGCACGCTGGACCACCGAGCGCTCGGTGATTGAGCAGATTTTGGTCACCAATCCGAGCGAGCTCTACGGCTTTGACTAGATGAGCGCTGCACGCCGCATAGCCCACCTGGATATGGATGCTTTTTTCGCATCGGTTGAGTTACTGACCTATCCAGAGTTGCGCGGCCAGGCTGTCGTTGTGGGTGGACGCAACGCCAGCACCCCATTCACTAACGCTCAGGGCGATAAACGGTTTTCACGCTTACGCGACTATGCCGGACGGGGCGTGGTGACGACTTCGACTTACGAGGCTCGCGCCCTGGGCGTATTTTCAGGGATGGGCCTCATGAAATCAGCTGCGTTGGCGCCTGACGCTATTTTGCTGCCCGCAAATTTTGAAGCCTATCGAAACTTTTCGCGTCTGTTCAAAGAGGCGGTGGCCTCTGTCGCCCCCCATATCGAAGATCGGGGCATAGACGAAATCTATATCGACCTCACACAAATCGCAGAAGACTCGCTGACTCTTGCTAAGCGCATCAAGCAAGCTGTATTCACTGCAACGGGCTTGAGCTGTTCGATCGGCATTACGCCAAACAAACTTTTATCAAAAATTTGCTCTGACCTCGATAAACCCGACGGCATCACCATTCTTGAGCCTCGCGAGATGGCGACACGCATCTGGCCCTTAGCCGCAAAAAAAATTAACGGCATCGGCCCTAAAGCAAATGAGAAACTGGCAGCTTTAAATATTCATACCATCGGCGAGCTTGCTGCAGCGCCCGCCGAACTGCTAGTGGCACATTTTGGTCGAAGCACCGGCGCCTGGATGGCGCAAGTAGCACAAGGAATCGACGAACGCCCTGTGGTGACTTGGTCTGAGCCCAAATCTATCAGCCGTGAAACCACCTTTGAACGTGACTTACATGCCAAGCATGATCGTGCAAGGCTTTCTGAAATTTTCACAAATCTTTGCATGCGACTGGCCGATGATCTTCAGCGCAAAGGCTACGCAAGTCGCACGATCGGCATTAAGTTGAAATTTGCAGATTTTCAAGTTGTGACGCGCGACTTAACCTTGCCAGACGATGTCATCGACGGTCAGCAGATTCGACTGGCCGCAACTGAGTGTTTAAAACGAGTGCCGCTTGAGCAAAGGATTCGTCTGCTAGGAGTGCGCGCCGGGAGCCTGCGACCGGTGCAGGCGGCCGAGTACGTCGACCGAGCGGCGCAACCCACTCTACCCTTTGAGTTTGAGTAACGTAACGGTTCACAGCGTCTTACAAAACAACTATATTCTCATTTGAATACAAGTCATTTAGCGATAACTAAAATACTCCGCGTAAACTCAGACGAGCGCTCTGGCATCATCCAGTTGCGGTCTAGCCTTGTCGAGCGGCCGTTTTTCAGACTCAAGGATATCAAGCATGACAAATTTTGAAGATTTAGATCTAGTAGGCGTTGCACAAGGCATTGCCACTAAAAAGTTTAGCTCGCAAGAGATCACGGCCTGGTCCTTAAAGCGCCTTGATACGATCGGTCGCACCTTCAACGCGGTATTTCGTATCGACCACGACCAAGCGCTGATACGCGCAAAAGCGCTAGACGCCCAGCAGGCTCGCGGTGAAACACTTGCCCCCTTGCACGGCGTGCCACTGGCTCATAAAGATTTGCTCGAAGTAGCCGGCCTTGAAATGCATGTGGGGTCAAAGATTCTACGCGGCAATATCGCTACAAAAAGCGCTTGGGCCATCAATACGCTTGACGCCGCCGGGCAGGTCAATTTAGGCGCACTGCACATGGCAGAGTTCGCCATGAGCCCCACTGGCTTTAACGCGCACTATGGCCACGGTTTAAACCCTTGGAACCCTGCTTATGCCTGTGGTGGGTCTTCAAGCGGCTCGGGGATTGCGGTGGCTGCTCGCTTAATCTATGGGTCACTCGGTAGCGACACCGGTGGCTCGATCAGGAACCCTGCAGCAATGTGTGGCGTCACCGGCATCAAACCCACTGCGGGGCGTGTCAGCTTTGCTGGCGTATTTCCGTTATCGCATACGCTGGATTGCGTCGGCCCCTTAGCGCAAACGGCGCGAGACTGTGCTCGTATCCTGACGCACATCAGTAGCCCAAACGCCGCTGATCCGTGGTGCACACTACGTGCGAATGAAGATTACGAAACGACCTTAGATGGCAACATCGAGGGTCTGCGCATCGGCGTACCCAAGTCCTATTACCGCGAAAATCTTGACCCTGAGGTCGCGCAGGCTTTGCAAGCTAGCCTAGATGTTTTAAAGGCACGAGGCGCGGTGCTAGTCGATGTTCAGGTACCCGATATGGCAATCATCCATGAGATGGCAGCGATCGTTCTCACTGTTGAAGCGGTCACAGTGCATCACCGTTGGATGCAAACGCGCCGCGACGAATACGGTTCACAGGTACTCGCGCGCACAGCAGCGGGCTTCACGCACAGTGGGATCACCTATCGCGAAGCACTTGACGCTCGGCAGGGCTTGATTCAAAGCTATCTGGATACCTGCTTTGCCAAGTGTGATGTTGTACATATTCCCTCATTGATGTTGCAAACACCCACGATTGCAGCCACCACAACCGGCACGCTTGACGAGGTTTTGCAATCTATCAGTGGGTTCACTTACTCGAGTCGCGCCATTAATTATTTAGGGTTTCCGTCAATGAGCGTGCCAGCGGGGCTTTCAAGTACCAACATGCCACTGGCGTTTCAATTGGTGGGTCGTCACTTTGAAGAGGCTAAACTGCTTAAAGTTGCGGATGCCTTCCAACGAGATACCGCGTGGCATCGTCAACAACCTAAAGTTTGAAAGGCTGTTGCGTCTTAACTGTAGGCGGCCTGTCAAAACAAGCTGCCTTGCCTGAAGATATCCATTGACTATTTTGGCTCGAGAAAATGAAAATCATTCCCACAGAGCAGATACTCGGTGCACAAGTGCAAGGGCTAGATCTCAGCCGTACGCTCACCGATACCGAATTTGATACTTTGGTACTTGCGCTTGGCAATCACGGTGTTTTAGAGTTTCCGAATCAAACGCTGACGACTGCACAGCTCAAAGCCTTTAGCCAGCGCTTTGGCAAACTGTATATCAGCCCGGGCGGGCGCGCACAGGCCGAGGGGTTTCCTGAGGTCATGATCTTGTCAAACATGGTGCAAGACGGCAAACCTCTGGGCCTGAGTGACGCGGGGCAATCCTGGCACACTGATATGTCATATTCAAACATGATCGCGTTTGCTAATGTGTTGCACGGCACCGTTATCCCGCAACGCCAGGGCAAGCCCTTAGGCGCTACTCAGTTTCGTAACACCCACGCCGTTTACAACGATATCCCTCAAGAGTTAAAAGAGCGTCTCGCCAACAAAACCATCACACACGATTTCAATAAGTTCTGGGACATGATGCGCAAGCGGCCAGGCAGTACTCGCCCAGCGCTCAGCGAAGAAGAAAAACGTAAACGCCCGCCGGCAGTTCACCCTGCTTTCTTGACCCATCCGATCACATGCCAAAAAGTGCTATACGCCAACCCTGGCTATGCCATGAAAATTAACGAACTCAGTCAACAAGAGAGTGACGAGATCCTTGAATACCTTTTTGCATTGCAAATGCAAGACAAATATCTTTATACCTATCACTGGAACAAAGATTCGCTGTTGATGTGGGATAACATCGGCACGATGCATAACGCGGTTGCTGACTACGGCCCCGACGAACATCGTTATATTAGGCGTTGTCAGGTCATGGCGACGCATTTTTATGGGCCACAAGGTACGAGCGCACCGATATTTTTCAAAGCAGCCTGATCTCGAAAAAACGCTAGAAGCGCACTCGTTGCATTTTGTGGATGGCCTTCTTAAAAGATGCCTCTTAAGCTTAGCCCTCGGTACGAACTGCCGGTCAGATCAAACAATCTTTTTATCGACTCTTGAACGCTCAACTCATTTTTACCTTGGATCGCGCATGCCCCTTTCACTGATTGCAAGACAGGTTACGTCTTGTCTGCTCCTAAGCCTCTTGGCTGTGCCCTGCTTTGCCCAAACGACAACCACCGCAAACTACCCCACGCGGGCACTGCGTTTGCTCATCGCTTACACGCCAGGTGGTGCCACCGACATTGTTGGACGCTTACTTGCACAAGAACTTTCGCTGCAACTCGGGCAAACAGTCGTTGTTGAAAACCGTGCAGGTGGAGGCACACTCTTAGCAACAGAGGCCTTGCGCAAAGCGCCTCCCGATGGTTACACACTGCTCTTCGGTACCAATGCATTTGTCATTACGCCCTTACTGCACGACACCCCAACGTACGATCCAGTTAAAGATTTTGAGCCAATTGCTTTGACAACAATCCAGCCTTTGGGATTATTAGTTGCACCGCAAACACAACTCAACACCACTGAAAAGTTGATTGCTTACGCGAAGCAATATCCAGGCAAAGTTAACTTTGCCTCGTCTGGCAACGGTACTGCACAACATCTTGCCGGCGAAGCGTTTCGGGTTGCTGCCAATATTGATATCATGCACGTCGCCTACAAAGGGGCGAGCCCCGCCCTCATCGATTTACTGGCGGGCCGCGTCGACATGATGTTTACCTCGTTGGTTGGTAACATGGATCACGTCAAAGAGGGCCGACTACTATTGCTAGCCACCACTGGCAGCAAACCCACACAGGCCACACCCACCACACCAACGGTGGCGCAGGCTGGCTTGTCAGGGTTTGAAGCTTATACCTGGCAGGGCGTGATCGCACCGGGCGGTACGCCAGCGCCAATCATTGCGCTGCTCAATGCTGCCGTAGTCAAAGCCGCCCAGGCGCCCAAGATTGTCGACACATTGGCGGCGCAGGGCATGGAAGTCAAGACCTCAACGCCTGATGAGATGCGTGCGCTGTGGGCTAAAGATACGCAACAATACAAAACTCTTTTGCAGCGCACCAAAACCAGTCTTCAGTAGGCCAACGTTCGGATAATTTTTAGCCTATTATTGTCTCACTTACACGGAGACCATATGGCAACCTTTACTTCAAAACGTTTTACCCAACTCACTCTTGACACTGTTGCGCCCGAAGCGCGCGATCTCGCGGGTGACATCTTAAAGATTTCAAGCGTCGGGCTCGCCGGCCCTTACAACGTCATGTTGCGCAGCCCAGTGTTTGCAGATCGTATGAAAAAAATGCTCGACTATCTGCGCTGGAACTCTTCAATCCCTATGCGCTTAAGCGAGTTGGCGATTTTGATTCAAGCCCGCATCTGGACCTCGCAAGTTGAATGGCATGCACATTATCCGATCGCCTTGCGCGAGGGCTTGCCGGCGCACGTGGCTGACGATATCAAAGCAGGGATTCGTCCACGCAATATGCAACCCGATGAGGCTGCTGTGTATGACGTCTGCACCACCATGACTCAAAACCATGAAATCAGCGATGAACTGTTTAACAGCGCGAAAGCCATCTTAGGTGAACAGCAAATCGTAGACGTGATCGCCGTGACCGGTACCTATGTCACCATCGCCATGTTGCTCAGCTTAGGTGAAGAGCCTGTGCCTGTCGGCAAACCTTTACCTTTCCCAGAAAAAGCCCGCTCGGCCTAAACCGGTTGCGCTCAGTAAGCGTATTTCTTAACCTGCGTTTCGTCCCAGTCGATTCCTGAACCGGGTTCGTTGCGCAGCACCGCCTGACCCGCCACAATCTCAAGCGGGGCCTTTAAGATCGGGTTGGCCCAATCGACATATTCAAGCCAGTGCGCAGTGGGTGTCACACACATCAGGTGTGCGCTAACCTCTGGAAACAAATGCGTCGACATCGGTAAGGCTCCAGCATCAGCGATTGCTGCGGCCCGCAGCCAGCCCGACACACCACCGATGCGTTCTAGGTCAGGCATGACATAGTCGCTTGCCTGTGCGGCAATGGCGCGCGACATGTCGCGCGAGCCCCAGTAATTTTCGCCAATCTGCACTGGCGTTTTCAATGCAGCCGCCACACGCGCGCAGCCTGCATGGTCATCTGCCCGCACCGGCTCTTCGATCCAGGTTAAACCCAAGTCATCGAGCGCATGCCCTCTGCGAATCGCCTCGGAAGGGTCTAACCCTTGGTTGTAATCGGTCATGAGCCGAACGCCCGCAGGCAAGGCACTTTGCACCGCTTTAACCGCCGCGACATCATCATTTAAGTCAGCGTAGCCTAAGCGTAACTTCATCCCAGTGAAGCCACCTTCGAGTAGTTCGTTCGACTCGCGCGCCAAGGCTGCTAACTCAGCATGCTGCCCTGTCAGGCCTAAACCGCAGCTGTTGTAGGCCGTAACAGGCTTGAGTTGCCCGCCTAACAGGCAAGCCAAGGGTTGCTTGGCCTGTATGGCGAGTGCATCCCAAACCGCCATGTCGATCCCTGAAATAGCCATGCCGACTAAACCGACCGCCCCGAGTAGCGTGAAGCGCTGTGTCAGAAGACGTTCGATTTCAAACGGCACCAAGGGTTGCCCCACCAGCAGGCTCGCCATGTCGTCAATGAGAGCCACTTGTGCCTTGAGTGCAAGTGGCGTGACGGCAAATAAATAACTACGCCCCACCACCCCTTCAGAGGTCGTGAGGTCAAGCAACACCATCGGGGCTTTACTGACGGATCCGGTCGACGTTTGCAATGGCCGTTTGATGGGCGCAAAGACTGCTCGCGCCCTGAGTGAATGAATAGTCGTCATTGCTTCGCCTCCGATGGAAAGACTGCAGATTATTTCAGTTTTGAAAACTCAGTGGGTTTCAAAATTGTGCGCGAAACACCTGCAAGCAAGGGGCCATCTTTTTCAGAAGCGGCGCGTGCAGCCAACCACTTTGGATCCGCCATAAACGTCGCCGAGGCGCGATCGCGATGGTTCATGTCATCCCATTCGAGCATGTAATAAAAGTCATTGGTGTTCTCGCCAATATCTACTGTCCAGAAACCCACAGGGCGAAAATCGTGAGTTTTCCAGATTGGCACAGTGTGATTAGCGAAACGCTCAATCAAAGCGGGCAATTTACCTGGGGCTGCGTGATAGACGCGAAGTTCATAAATCATGGGGTTGTCTCCTGATGGTAGATATTTTTTATTGAATACTAAGAACTGAGCCCTGATCATAACCAGAACTGCCGTCATCTGAACAAGAATATACTATTGCCTGACCTTGGGTCTGTCACCCAGTCTGTATACGAAAGGTAAACCAAAGTGACTACATTTCAAAAAATTGATACTACGCTTGGCACCGGCGCGGAAGCGACTCCAGGTAAACACGTGTCTGTGCATTACACAGGCTGGCTCTTTGATACTGCCGCGGCAGATCAAAAGGGTACCAAATTTGATAGCTCGCTTGATCGCGGCCAATTGTTTGACTTCCCGCTCGCGGCGGGGCATGTGATCAAAGGCTGGGATGAGGGTGTTGCTGGCATGAAGGTCGGCGGCAAGCGCACGCTCATCATTCCACCAGAGATGGGCTATGGCGCGCGAGGTGCGGGTGGCGTGATTCCCCCTAACGCTGTCTTAGTGTTTGATGTGGAGCTTCATGGCGTAGAGTGACGCGCAAGCAATCATCGCTCGGCGGGCTATCGCGTTCGTGTTTTTTATATTAAAGTCAAGCCAACTTTTCTATAACCACACGTATGCTGATAGCCATGCAAACAATTTTTATTCACAAAACTGCGATTGATCGCGACGGTTGCCCTTTGGGGCGGTCATTGTCGTGAAGCAAATTCTTGCAGGCTTGAGCCTCCTACTGTGCCATGCGATCGCGCAAGCGCAGCCCTCTGTCATACGCTTGATGGTTGGGTTTCCGGCCGGCGGCGGGACCGACGCGATCGCTCGGCTGCTTGGCGAGCAACTTGGCCCAGCGTTGGGCACGACGGTGATTATCGAAAACAAAGCCGGTGCCGGTGGGCAAATCGCGGCTCAGGCGCTTAAAACAGCACCTAAAGATGGGTCAGTGCTGTTTTTATCGCACGACCATACGATTTCAATTTTGCCCTTGGTTCTTAAAAATCCTGGCTTTGAACCACAACAAGATTTCACCCCCGTCGCAGGCTTTGCCTCCTTCGCCAATGGCCTAGCGGTTTCGGCAGGCACACCGGCAACCTCATACGCACAATATCTTGACTGGCTTCGCTCGCAAGATCGCGCACGGCTCTCTGTAGGTGTCCCGGCGCCAGCCTCCGTGCCAGAGTTTTTAGTCAAGGCGTTAGCGAAGCAAGCCAAACTTGATTTACAACCTGTGCCCTACCGCGGTAGCGCACCGATGCTGATTGATATGCTGGGCAACCAGATCCCGGCAGGCGTTGCTTCGGTGCCTGACTTCATCGAATACATCAAGGCGGGTAAGGTTCGAATGTTGGCTGTACTAGGTAAACAACGGCAAGCTTTATTGCCAGACGTCCCCACGCTCGAAGAACTCGGGCTGACGGGCTTTGACGCCCTTCCCTACTACGGCATTTTTGCACCTGCCGGCACGCCACAACAAGTGACGGCACGCTATGCGGCGGCGATCGAAAAAGTGTTGCAACAGCCGCAACTACGCGAACGCCTGCAAGGCGTGGGTCTAACCGTTGAATTCATGTCCTCGTCAACGTTAGCCGAGCGCGAGCGCACCTACTCACAAAGCTGGGCTCGCTTGATTCAAGTCAACGGCTTTGTGCCACAGTAAAATGGCGTTTCTTCGTATGGCCAAAAGCGTGATGAATCCCCCGCTTGCACTCACCCATCCATATGTCAACAGCTGCTCTAGCACTTCGAGTCAACCGACAGCTCTTCCGTGCAATCGGTGACAAGCCGCCCTCTATGACGCTCTAGTCTCAGAGAGAGTCTACAAAAAAAACTGGGCTCACCATGAGGCCGTTCAGTTCATCTTAGAGAAAAAAAGATACAGTTCGACCCACTCGTGGTCGACGCTTTTTTATGTGAAAGTGACACCTGCAATCAAATTGCGCAGACATTTAGAGATTGAAGTCTGCACGAAAAAAAACTGACCCAGAGGGCCAGTTTTTTTACAACTCAAATAAAACTAAACTGACTTTATTTGATTAGCACAGCGGGCGATAGAGGAATTGAACCTGGGACTTTTGTCAGGGTCAACATTTGCGACAGCATCGCCAACACTTGTTTGGTGTAAGTTTCATTTTTTTCGTCGCGCGGAACAGAGTATGAAGTACCTTGGTAGTTAACTGTCATCAAGGCGTCATTCACGATAGTGCCTCTCTTCACAATGAATAAAGCTTTCGACTTCGCATAGATTTCTTCGATGGTCGCGTTGGAACTGACTAGCTCAGAGTCAACCACCTTGATCACACGCTGATCAGGAGCGTTTTGAATATTCACCAATGAGCCTAAGAACTCAAATACGTTACGCACAGAACGCAACTTGATGATCAACGTCACTTCTGGCTTTGATTTGTCGATCGCCAGGTTACCAGACTTAGAACTCTTGCAATAGGCCGACTGAGCCACTCTGAACGACAACTGCTCATCGGCTGCTTGTTGTTGTAAGCAGATGCGGGCGTCTGGTGGCATCATTCTCATGACTTGAAAGCCATCGCGTCCGCCGGGTAATTTCACGGGCACCAAGGCAGTCCCTGGAAGTGAAATCGCAGTCGCGATTCCCTGCAAGCTACGATTAACTGTCTCGCCGTCCATTGGCGCAGAAACAGGCATCATGCTTTGAGTTTGCTCGATGGTGATGCCTGCACGCACCAAGTTGTACAACATCCGTTGAAACTCAACAAATTTCGGTGAGTACGGATCGTTGAAATAATGAACCAGCGTCTTTCCTTGCAGATCGCGTCCCTCGATTGACTCGATGGCAAGCGAAAATAAAACGTCGCGCGTAGCGTTTTCAGAATTGCTTAAACTTGCAATCGCAGAAGGCTTCAAGTCAGACAGAAACGAAACCATAAAACTTGAATTGTCTAGCGATGACTGTGTGAAATTGAAACTGTTGTTCACACCTAGCGTTGCGCCTGCGCTGAAACCTGAACCACTGACCGGCGTAAAGAAACCCGCAAGAGACGACCCAGGCGCGACGCCTTGAATAGTGGGGCCGAACTGCAGCTGATTACTCACACTACCAGAACCCGTGACAGAAGGCATGTCGAGAAAGCTGACAGGCATCGATTTTGAAGCGCGAACAATATTCAACAGCACATTGTCGTTTGAGTATTGCTCAAGTACCTCGCGGTATGCCGAAGACATTTCGCGGAAACTTGTGGAGTTTGTCAGCCCTGCACACCCCGACAAGACAGAGATCAATAAAAGCGGAACCAGCCGTAGCATCCTAGACATATAAGCCTCTTAAAAAATTGATTATTTTTGTTTATTAAAGGTTAAACGTTAAAAGTTAAAAGTTAAAAAAGATAAAAGAACAGCCTACACAGAACAAAAACCTAATCAGGAACCGACTTGCCTAAACTTCCACCAGCTACTAGTTTGGAGCTTTACGTTTTTAGGTTGACTCGCAGTTGGCTTCAAACTTAACAACAAATAAAACACTAAAGGAGGTGTCAAGAAGAACGAGGCCAGCAAAATACCCCAAAAGCCAATTCGACAGTTTCTTCCGAAGGTAGCCACCAACACACACAAGGTGTAATAAGCGATCGTTAATTCCATGAAGGTCTCCTAAACACTAACTAGCTATTTATATAGGAACGTCGAGCTTCTATTTTGAGGCTGAATTTGGAGCGGCTGGTCCGGGAGGCTGTCCGCCGCGAGCAGGCTCAGTACCTGCCCCATTAGCGGCCGACCCACCACCAGATCCGCTAGTTACAGGTGCCGCAGCAGTTTTACCTCTAGCAGCGGTAGCTCCAGCAGTGGTACCTCCAGAAGCGGTAGCTCCAGCAGTGGTAGCTCCAGCAGTTTTACCTCCAGCAGTTGCGCCGCTACCAGCAGATCCACCAGCGGCAGGTGCGCTAGGTTTAGGTCCACCACCAGCCGCACCAGCACCAGTCGGTGCCACTGAAGGAGGCGCGGTTGGAGTGGTTGAATCTCCACCTAAAATTAGCGGCAATCCGTTTGGCGAAGATCCAAAAATGACGACTTTTGAGTTGTTAGACTCAGCCAATTTAAGTGTTGCTTCAATTCCGCGGATCTTCACATAATTATCCGTCAATCCCACGTTCACAATGTCTTGGTATTTCTTTATACCGCCCGCCTCAACTTCTTTACGCTCAGCCTCAAGACGCGCAGCTTGCACTTTGAACACGCCGGCTTCAGCGATCTGCGACTCTGCAATTTTATTACGAATAGCTGCCTGTATCTCTGTTGGAAATTCCATCGATTCAAGCTGCACTGCTGTAATGCGCAACAACCTGACATAGTCAAGGCCGGGAGGACCGAGTTTTTCTAAGATTACTTGGTCAGACATAATCGCGATTTCATTCACAACATTGTCAAGCTGTTTTGTAAAAGCCTCTTGCGAAGTCAATTCGGCAAACATCACTCGAGTCTTACCAGTGACCTCAGGCAAAATCAATTTCTCTATGTAATCAGGCCCAACAAATTTGTGCAACATCGGCAATCCGTACTTGTTCACCTGAAATTGAAAAGACACTTTTATATCTGACCTGAGTTGATCCTTGGTCAATACTTCCATTTCAATTTTCTTCAGCTGCATCCGAGCGTCATACTGAGTGACAGTATTCAAAGGGAAAACGATATTGACGCCCTCGTCCAAAATCTTGTCCATCGCGACACCGCCAAACAAGGGGCGATAAATCACACCAACAAAGCCAGCCGGAATGATGATCACGACTCGTTGCCACAGCACAACCACAGAAATGGACAGCAGAATGACTGAAAAAGTCAATCCAATGTAATTACGGGCAACCCAATTGTGGATGATATTCACGAACCAAGTCAACGGATAGAAGATAAAACCCACTATCCGCTTACATAGAGTTAGAAATCGACTGAGCATAATTTAATCTTGATGTTTCGCGTGAAGAGACCGACCGTTTTCCATGTAAATGACATGATCTGCTAACTCGTAGTACTGGTCATCGTGTGTAATCGCAATCACTGTCTTACCTAGCTCTCGCAACTTTGGAATAATTCGCTCATAAAACTCTTGTCTAAATTCTGGATCCTGATCTGCAGCCCATTCATCCAAAACAATAATTTGCTTCTTTTCAAGCAACGCAACCAACAAAGCCAGGCGCTTTCTCTGACCCGTTGAAAAATTGAGATCAGAGAAAATGCCCTCATCAATGGCAACCTTGTTTTCCATTTGAAATAGGGTCAGCAACTCGTTGAGTTCAGCCTCATCAGTGGTCGGTATGCCATACAATTTCTTAAACAAATAAAAGTCGCTAAATACAACAGCGAACAGATCGCGATACGCCGCATTGCTCGGCTCAGCAATAGGTTGTCCATTCACGAGCAATCTGCCAGACTGAGATTGATACAACCCTAGCAACACACGCATCAAGGTGGTTTTACCAGAACCGTTATTACCCCGAATAAAATACACTTTGCCGATCTGAAACTCGTAACTAATTGGGCCAAGCGCAAAGGGTCGCGCGACCCCTTCCCCGCTGTGCAGATAGGTAACTTCTTCAAGCGCCAGCGTCTTAATCTCTGAAAACTCAGTCAGCCCAGGGGTGGTTCGCTCGGTATGTTCATACGAAAGTCTTTCGCTAAGTTCGCGTAAATTACGAGCCGCCGAGTTTGCCATAGTCATATTAGGCACCACAACAATTGCAGCAGACACTGAGCTTGCTAAAAACAAAGCGGTCGTCGTAACCGTCAGCACATCCGACGAAAATCCAGGTGTGAAAATCGGCACGACAAAAATGATCAAACCAACCACAAGATACATTAGCATCTGTAAATATGTGAAAAACTGCACAACGTCTTGAACCAGTTTTGTTTTTTCAGTTTTGACCACTCTCGCTTCAGCAATGAGATCGCGAGTCAACCCCAATGCTCGCTGCGAATTCATTTTCACTTCTTTATAACCGCTTAAAAAGGCCGCATACATCCCATTGACTTGCGCCTCTTTTACCGACAACACTCGCACTCCACCAACCAACTTATTGAGTTCGATGACCCCGACAAAAGACACCACGGCGATTGCAACTGAAAGGATTAAACAGGCCGTCAGCGATATTGTGGCCATGTAAAGCATCAGAAAGCACACGGTTAGCAAAGATTGAAACAAAGACAGCACTGAATTGACTTGTTGCGATACCATCTCGGTGTCTCTGTTCAAGACTTCGAGGATGTAATCGCGACCCAATTTATCCACCTTGAGCAAATTAGAGCGAAACACATCATGCATGATGCGAATTTTGAAGCGATAGATAAACTGTTGAGCCTTTGCAACGTTCTCTCTGTTTGCACGCTGGGCGGCAACCAAAAACACCACAAATATGACGGCATACGCAACAAACATAAGCGTCACACTTTCATTTTTTGAAACGCTTGCTGCCGCCTTGTTAATCACGGCGATCAATAAAGTGTTAAGGGTGCCCACCAAAGCCGCCAACAGACACAATTGCCTCAAGTGTTGAGGATTTGAGTCTGTTAAGAAGTTAATAAGCTCAGATTTAACTGGATTCAGCATCGGGATACTTGTTCATTTAAAAAAATAGGGGTCACTCGCGGTACGTGACCTCAAGCCTGTGCCTGCACGGTTTTATCTTTAAATCTTGCTTTACGTTTTTCAATTTGTGCAGCGATGTATTGCCTGATTTTTTCTGGCTGAAAATCGTGCATTCGTCCATCGGCCTCAAAGTGGCTGATGAAGGCGGCACCAATCGCCTTACTCGTCACATATGAGATTGAGGGCTCTACCGCAAACATAACAATCGGACCAATCCCGGGCGCAAAGCGCGCCATTTGCTTGGCCAGCACACCTGCTAGCGTTTGCGTGGCTGCGCCACCCGCAACACCTGACGCAATCGCTACTGCAGCTGTGCGCTCGAAGTCGACCTTATACAGCTTACATAAGTCATAAATCATCTTGACCTGTACGCCAGAGATTGCCGCCATATCCACAAAAGGAGTCGGTATAAAACTGACAGCGACTGACCACCGCGACCAACGCGCAACAATCTTTTGGGCCGCTAATTTGGTTTGACTGGCCTCTGCCTTCAAAGACACGCGCGCTCGACTCAATTCGTTTTGAAAAATATCTTCAGCAGTCAAATACGAACCAGGCAACCCAACCCCAACTGTCGGCGAGCTCAGCGCCCCTGGTTGCTCAAGCACCTTGATCGGGGTACAGGGATGACTAACAATTTCTTCTTCACGATTCGAAGTCGGCAGGGCTGAGCGAGCGATCTCTGCTGCCATCAATTGTTCTGCAGTCTGCGCGCTCGCAACCTTCACGCCCTGCGGGGGTTGTGCCGTTACCGTAGCGTTCACGACCGTTGGCTTGGCAGGTGTCGCTTTCGTAGGGCTAGATTGAGGTTGATTCGCTTGGATCGACTCACTGGCAGTCATCGTTTTTTTAGCGACCGAAACTGACTGACTCGCCTCGGTAGCAAGCATTTCGTTTGAAGGAACAACATTTTTTTTGCGTGAGCGCGCAACCTTTGCAACCTCTGCAACCTTCGCAACCTTTGCAACCTTGGCACCCTTGGCAACCTCTGCAACCTGTGCAACCTTGGCCACCTTTGCAACCTTGGCAACCTTGGCAACCTTTGCAACCTTGGCAACCTTGGCAACCTTGGCAACCTCTGCAACCTTGGCAACCTTGGCAACCTTGGCAACTTTGGCAACTTTGGCAACCTTGGCAACCTCTGAAGTGTCAGCAGCATTCGGGCTCTTCGCAGACTTTTTCGCCGTATCAGCCGGTTGGGCGCGAGTCGAGATTTCGTCTAACGGATTCTTCAGGATTGTTTTGCGTGATTGCGTGGCCATGATTTACCTTAACTGATGCGCGATCACTTCATGCGCGAGCGCACGAAAATCATCTGCGACACTTGAGCTTGGTTGATACTGCAATATGCTTTTCCTAAAGGATGGCGCCTCTGCCAAGCGAATATTTTCTCGAATGCGCGCAACTAATACCTGCTCACCAAATCTTTCTATTAACGCCTCGATAATATCTTTCGAATGACGAGTGCGCTGATCAACCCGACACGGCAGCAATCCTAGTAACGACAACTGAGGGTTCAGTACGTCTTTCACGTCATCAAACGTCTGCATCAACTGCGCAACACCCGATAGCGTCATCACATGCGTCGTCACAGGAATTAACACTTGCTGTGCCGCACACAATGCATTCAAGGTCATCAGACCAAGCGTGGGCGGCGTATCAATCAACACATAGTCAAATGCCAAATTCTCAAGTGAGGCCAACCGTCTTTTTAACCGCGTCTCAACGGCCAGTTCGCCTGCTAAAGACTTTTCGATACTGGCCAAACTTCGGCTACCGGCCAATAAGCTCAGCCCCTCTGTATTTGAGTCGACTAACAGGCTATTTGCCGCAACCTTAGTGGTGAATAGTTCAAAGACTCCACGCGCATCGTTGTCTGCCCCGAGCCACTGACTAGCATTTGCCTGAGGATCAAGATCAATCAGAAGAACCTTTTGTTTAAGTTCTGCCAGCGCGGCCGCCAGATTAACGGCCGTCGTTGTCTTAGCACAGCCTCCCTTTTGATTTGCAACCGCGATTGTGATGGTCATGGCTGAAACAACGCTTGACTAGTTTTCATGACAATGCGGCCTAAGCCGCAACAGGTCAGGCCACACAACCTACAATCACCCACTACCAACTCAGCCTCAGTCCACATTTATTTCGGCCTCGTCAAGCTCTCATTAAATACCTCGCGGTACTTACTCAGCAAGGTAGGATAGCGGCGCTTCGTTTGAGCCAACGCCACTAGCTCTGCAAATTTTTGTCGCAGCTCTGCACTGCATTTTGATCGTTTAGAGAACGCAAGGAACCCTTCAGAGCGGGTCGGGTAGGTATTCAAGACTTGTATCGTTGTGCCAAGATTTCTAGTCATCATCTGTTCGTAGATAGAATTTTCATAACCAAAAACGTAATCCACCTTTTTGTCGATTAACAGATCAATGACTTTGTCGATGCCCGCTTCTTTGGTCAGATTTAAATTGTTCTTCACAAACTGTCCAAAAAAACCATCGCCAAACGTCTCGCCAGCTGCCGTCGCCCCGGCGAGGGGCTTGAGGTTTTCTAAAATGCTTAGATTAAATGCTTCGCCTCGCCGAACGACCACGTAGAGAAATTGACTAGACATGGCCGGGCGCACAAAGTCAAGATATCTCTCGCGCTCTTCAGACCAATTGGCCGAAATTACCACATCAACCTCACCGCGATACGTCGCAGCCAGAGCCTCGCGCCAGGTCGGATACGGCTGCATCACAACATTGTTAATACCCGCTGAGCGAGCGATACCTTCAGCAAATTCAACAGCGGCTCCAATCAGCTTGCCATCACTTAGCCAAGAAGAGGGTGCGGCTGTCGGTGGCCCAGTCACCGTGAGAGTTGAGCAAACTTGCGCCACGCCCGAACCACTCGCCAGACACAGCACCACTGCTAAAAAGAACCACAATTTTTTCATTTTTTTCACAAATGGGGTGCTCACCTTCAGGCCACCTGATTACGCGCCCTGACTTCACGACAAAAGTATAGGTTTAAAGCGACAAAAACCCTTGCAAAAAACTGACCCAACACTGTCAAATGCTCTCATTTGACGAGCCTTAGACGATATGCATGGTGGTAGATCGTATAATCGGATGATAAAACCAATGAATATACTTTTTTTATCTGTTGCAATGCAAATATGAAATATCTTTTTGCGCCCGTTCTAGTGTTAATCAGTGTTTTGTGTTCGGCAGCCCTCGCACAACCTGCGACGAGCCCTGCCCCCGCAGCGACACCCAACCCACCAAGTACGCTACAAGTTTCGCCCCCAAAACTGTCTCAAGGCAAGGACGTTCATAACTCGTATTCAACGGCGGTCCAACCTGACAACTGGGTATGTAGTTTAAATGCTGCGTACTTTGATATTTGGCGACTTGAAGTCAGGATAACAAACCTGTCAACTTATCGCCTACAAAACTGCACCGCGTCGCGCTTGGCTAAAGTCAGTACCGCCTCTGCTGCAGCCCAATTAAAGACGGTTTCATACTTCTCGACCATCGTCAAGGGTGGTTCACATCAGCAGATTATGGACACCAATTTGACCCCTGTGTCATCAGAGTATTTCTGGGTGAGCGATCTTAAGTTTTCTGTTTTGGGCACAGCGCGAGTCAGCCTTAGGCAACTTTTAAACACCACAAAACTCACGGCGACAAAAAATTTGTCTTTGGCGAGCTACGTCCCATTCACAGTGCGTGGTGAAGCGCATTACATCTGGAACACTGGTACTCTGGTGCATCGGCTTGTCTCACCCAAAGGCGAGACATACATAATGGTTGGCTATACCCAAGAGGTGCAGCCCAGTTTGACGCGCGATAACCTCTCAAACCTAGACACAATGCTCAGGCTGCCACCCGGCTGGAGGTTTGAAAATTATTTTCTCGATAGAAATGTTGTCGTTCGTGCGGGCATCGACAACGACAACTCTGTCGAGACACTCTTTGACGATCTGAATAACAACTACGTGCTGTACGAGTAGCAAGTCAAGCGCAAATCGCTGACAATCTGCCTTTTAGGGTCTGGCGCTGTTTCCGCCCCTGCTCAGTGACGGTTTTTGTGAGGTTACTACGCAGCCGAAAGGTAAAATATAAGGCACTATTTTTGATGCGCCGCGCCCACCCTATGAGCACACTTCCTGCGATTCGACACGGCTCTGCATTGCCTGATCGAGTCAGCAAACTTGAGAATTTGTCTAATGCTCTTCTTGCTGTTTCGGCGTCGACACCGATCGTTTTTATTGACAGCCAAGGCCAAGAGAACAACCTCAGCTATGGACATCTGGTTGAGTCAGCCAAATGCATTGCTACAGGGCTAAAACAGCAAGGTCTACAACCTCGACAAAAAGTTTTATTGCAGCTGTCGCTCAGCGAAGATATTTTGCCCGTGTTTTGGGGTTGTCTCTTTGCAGGGCTCGAGCCGATCGTGGTACCGATTCCGGTCAGTTACGAGGTAGAGAGCCGCGCTCTTGAACAATTGATTCATATCTGGCAATTACTCGATCAACCTCTGATCTGCACGACTGCGGCGTTAGCGCCCGCACTGAGCGGCTCGAATCGCTCTCAAGAACTACAAAACGCTCATATCGCGAGCATTGAGAAACTTCGTCAGCACGCCTCGATCGAAACTGTATACCAAGCGAAATTAAGCGATGTCGCGTTTTATGTATTGTCCTCTGGTAGCACTGGATTATCAAAAGCCGTTGAACTGACCCACGGCAACCTCTTATCGCGCGCAATCGGCACCAACATCTTGTGCGCCAGCCAACAAAGTGATGTCATTTTAAGTTGGTTGCCCTTTGACCACATCGGTAATATCTCGGCTTATCACATCAGCCCCGTTCTTGAGGGCAGTAAACTTGTCTACGCACAAAAAGAATTTGTTTTAGCGCGGCCCTTGCGTTGGCTCGATCTGATTGACAAGCACCGCGTGACCCACGGTTGGGCACCTAATTTTGCCTTTGCTCTGGTCAGCAAGGCGCTCAAAAGCCCAGGCAATGGGCAATGGGATTTGTCGTGCGTAAAAGGCTTACTTAGTGCGGGCGAATTAATCGCATATTCGACCGTCACCGAATTTCTCGAAGCGGTTCAATCTTATGGCTTACGTCGTGAAAGCTTGATCTCAGCCTTCGGGATGGCGGAAACCTGTTCTGGGGTCTCGTACCACTTACCTCCTGCCGGGCAGTCCATCAAGTTTGTCCATATTGACCGCCATCAGCTGAGCGGTGCGATTCGACATGTTGCGCCAAACGACTCTACCTGCATTTCGTTTGCCAGTTTAGGCCCTGTCATTCCAGGCATGTCGATGCGGATTGTTGACGAAAACAATCAAGTGGTCCCTGAAGAGACAGCCGGCAAATTTCAGCTACGGGGCGCTGGCCTGATGCCAGGCTACTATCGCAACCCGCAGGCTAATCAAGCATTTGTTGAAGATGGTTGGTTTGACACTGGCGATGCTGCCTTCATCTCAAATGGTGAACTGGTCATGCTTGGCCGTGTGGGGATGGGAATTATCGTTAATGGTGCAAACTTATCAAATACCGAGATCGAGTCTGCAGCCGAACAAGTCGAGGGGCTCGAGCCTTCATATACCGCTGCATGTGCAGCGTTTGCGCCCGGCACAGATAGACTTCACCTTGTGGTGTTTTTTCACACCTTGGTCACCGACGAGCGTGAGTTAGCGAGTTTATTTAAGCAAATTCAATCAAAGCTCACTCAACACGTTGGTATCAAAGCCGACTTCCTCATCCCCCTTGACGCTGCAGCGATCCCAAAAACGGCGATTGGAAAAATCCAGCACAAGCAGCTGAGCGCACGTTTTCAACAAGGTGAGTATGCGGCGTTGATTGAGCGCGTCGAAGCTCTCCGCGCTGAGTATCACGAGGACCCGATAACCTCGGCACTCCCGGCCTCAGACATCGAGCAACAAATCGCCTCAATCTGGCAAGACGTTTTGGGTATTCCCCAGGTTGGCGTACAGGATAACTTTTTTGAATTAGGTGGAGATTCGTTATCGTTAATACAAGCGCATGAGCGACTCACTGAAATCTTCGGCCCGACCCTAACGCTCGTTGATTTGTTTACTTCACCAACGATCGAAATGCTCGTCAAACAGTTATCGGGTGAAAAAACCCAAGCCAGTCCAACAGAAAAGGGACAAGCACGAGCGAACGCACGCAATAGCCATCAGTCAACCGGGACAAGCAAAGACATCGCGGTAATCGGCATGTCGTGCCGCTTTCCAGGCGCTGATGACATTGATACCTTCTGGAAAAATCTGGCCGCTGGCGTTGAGTCCATTACTTTCTTCGACGACAACGACCTGCTCAAGAGCGGTTTTTCACGTGACGTCTTTGATCGACCCGATTATGTCAAAGCTAGCCCGTTGATTTCAGATGCGCGAGGGTTTGATGCCGAATTCTTTGGCTATTCTGCACGCGATGCAGAACTCATGGATCCTCAGCAACGCCTGTTTCTCGAATGCGCCTGGGAAGCTTTTGAAGTTGCTGGCTACGATCCCACCACGTACCCAGGGGTAACGGGTGTCTATGCAGGCGCTGCAATGAACACCTACTTGCTGAACAACGTGCTTCCAAATCGAAGCATGCTTGATTCGCAGGATGATCTGAATGTTGCAACACTCGATTCAATGGGCGGCTTTATGCTCATGGTCGCAAACGATAAAGACTACCTCACCACTCGCGTCTCTTATAAGTTGAACCTTGGCGGACCAAGCATCAATGTACAGACCGCCTGTTCAACTGGTCTGGTGACCGTACACATGGCCTGTCAGTCACTGCTGGCCGGCGAAACCGACCTCTTTCTCACCGGCGGTGCATCGGTGCAATCTCCTGAGCACGCGGGCCATCTTTATCAACCAGGCATGATTGTCACGCCTGATGGGCACGTTCGGTCCTTTGATGCCGAGGCGCGCGGAACAATCTTTGGCAGCGGGGTCGGTGCCATCTTACTTAAAAGACTCGACGATGCTTTACGCGACGGCGATCATATCTTTGCCGTCGTAAAAGGCTCTGCAGTCAATAACGACGCTGGCGCTAAAGTCGGTTACATGGCGCCCAGCAGCGATGGCCAAGCTGTGGCCGTCGCAGAAGCGATTGCAGTCGCAAATGTATTACCCGAAACGATCGGTTTGGTTGAGGCGCACGGCACGGGGACCGAGATCGGTGATCCGATTGAACACGATGGCTTAGCTCAAGTGTTTCGCACTCAAACTCAGGCGATTGGTTTTTGCGCGCTGGGTTCAGTCAAAACCAATGTGGGGCACTTGCAAATTACATCTGGCACGGCGGGATTTATTAAGACCGCACTCGCACTTCATCACAAGCTCATCCCACCTCTTCTGAATTTCAAGACCCCCAATCCAGCCTTAAAGCTCGAACAGAGTCCTTTTTATATCAACACAGAAGCCTGTGAATGGAAGACCACTGGCACACCTCGTCGAGCTGGCGTGAATTCATTGGGCATCGGCGGAACAAACGCGCACGCGATTCTTGAAGAAGCGCCCGCTGTCGTTCGCGTTGCAGCGACGCATGAGCGCACGGCTCATGTGCTGATGCTCACGGCTCGAAATGAAGCCGCCTTGCGCCAATACGCGGGGCGCTTTGCGCGCTATTTTACCGAGCGCCCCGAGGTCAATCTTGCCGACGTCTGTTTTACCGCGAACACGGGTCGCAAAGTCTTTGATCAACGCGTGTCAATCGTTGGTGCAACTGCACAAGACTTCATCTCGCAGCTAACAGCACTTGAAAAAAATGAGTCATGTGCGAGTACTTTCCAATACAACGCTAAATCCAGCACAAAAAGTAAAATTGGCTTTCTCTTTACCGGTCAAGGGTCACAATACCCAGACATGGGGCGGCATTTATTCGAAACTGAGCCGGTATTTCGCGAGCACTTAACCCTGTGCGCTGAACTTTTTTCGCCCTTGCTTGACAAGCCGCTCTTAGAGGTCATGTTCGATCACGAGTCTAAAACGGGGCTCATTCATCAAACAGGATATGCACAACCCGCCTTATTTGCTCTTGAGTATTCATTGGCAAAATCTTGGCAAGCACTCGGCGTCATGCCTAATGTCGTGATGGGCCACAGCCTTGGCGAATACGCTGCAGCGTGCTTTGCTGGGGTCATGAGCCTTGCCGATGCTGCACGCCTAGTTGCCGGTCGCGCGAACTTAATGCAATCCCTCGAGCAGTCTGGTGAAATGTGGGCTGTCTTCACTAGTGCCTCAACGGTTCGTCCTTTGCTAGTGGGTGTCGGCAAAGAGATTTCGATTGCAGCTGAGAATAGCCCTGAGAACACCGTTCTTTCAGGCAGTAGCGCTGCTATGACTAAGGTGATTGCACGGCTCACCGCCTTAGGCGTTCGAACCCAAAAACTAAACACTTCGCACGCCTTCCACTCAATATTGATGGAGCCCATGCTCGATCGTTTTGAGAAAATCGCTCAAAGCGTAGAATTCCACAGCCCCAAGCTCACGTTGATCTCGAATTTAACTGGCACTGCTGCCTCAGCTGAGGTCACCATGCCTCAATACTGGCGCCAACATATCCGGCAGTCGGTCAAATTTCAAGCAGGCCTCGAACAGATGGCTGCGCTAGGCTGCCAGGTTTTTATAGAAATCGGCCCTCGACCAACTTTGACTGGGCTTGGTACGCAATGCCTGCCCGATGATTGCATCTGGCTACCCAGCATCAAGCCCTCTGAAGATAACTGGGCAACTATTCTGAAGAGTCTGGCGCAACTTGCCGTGCTTGGTTTGGCCGATTTGAAAAACTTAGATGATGGCAAACAACGGTTGCGCTTACCACTTCCGACCTATCCATTTCAACATACACCTTACTGGATTGAACGTCCTGCATCGCAGGTAACCTCGCCTCAGAAGCAAACGCAGACACTGCTCGGACAACGGCTGCAAATTCCAACGTTGTCGAATACGATTTTTCAGAACGACTTTAATCCTGTCGCCCTGCCTTTTTTAAATGACCATCTGATACACGGTGAGGTGGTTGTGTCGGGTGCGTGCCACGTCACGATGCTGTTAGACGCTGCGCAACTCTTATTCAAAGAGAAAGCTTTTTCGCTTCACAATATTCACTTCCCTGAACCCTTAGTCATCGAAAAAGATCAAACGCGCACCGTTCAAGTGGTGATCGATAAAAATGCGCAAGGTCACCGTGAAGCCCAATTAATCAGTTTTGATTCAGCGCTTTCTAACGACTCGATCCTAACGAGTCAGCATGTCCAAGCGGATATTGTTGAATCAACAATCGCTGTGAGTGAAGTGCTGGCGCTTGCGCCATTGCGTGCGGGCTTAACTCAGACCGTCAATATCGAAGAGTTTTTGCAAGAGTTAGCAGGCAGACAAATTGAACTTGGTGCAAGCTATCGCTGGGTAAAAAGCATCCAACGTAACGCCCGTGAAGCGCTTGGCGTGATCACAGAGCCTGCGTCGCGCTCTGGTCTGGCCATGCAACAACGCCACCCTGGGATGCTCGACGCAGGCTTTACGCTTCTGTTAGCGATGGGGATGCACCAAAAAGGCACGACATGGCTGCCCTTTGCGATTGAAGCTGTGCGAGTACTCAAACAAGCTAATGAAGTACCTGCTTACGCATACCTCGTTCTACGTGATGGCAGCAATAACGAGCATGCCACTGCAGACGTCAAGCTGTGTGATGCCGCTGGAAATGTATTGATCGAATTAATCGGTTTACAAGCACGTCAGGCCGATCTGTCTGCACTGAACCGCAGTGCTCAGCGCAAAATATCTGCGCTGATGCACGAAATCGTCTGGGAACCGATCGCTCCGAGCGCTTCAGTAATTAACATTAACGAATTCTCTCTTGAAGAACCTTGGCTCATCTTGACTGATCGCCTTGGCATTGGCCATTTGCTTGCTCAACGCCTTGAGCAGGTCGGTCAGTCGTGCATTGTGGTTCAAGCCAGCGGGGATAACTTAGCTCAGACAAGCACAGCGACACGTACGATTGATCCATTCAGTGCGGTGGCCTTTTCTGACTTTATTCAAACACTTGGCCCCAATCCTAAGCTAGCTGGGATTATCAATTTATGGCCCTTGGATGTTTCAACGAATGGCGTGACCAACACCGTCCAAACGCAACTGACTTGTGGCGCTACTGTGCTGCATTTGATTCAGGCGTGTATCAAACATAACGTCAATATTCGACATCGAGTTTGCTTAGTTACTGAGCGTGCCCAAGCCTTGATCGGCGACACGTTACCTTTGAGTATCGCGCAGTCGACGCTTTGGGGAATCGGCATGACTGCGGCGCTAGAGCACCCTGAACTTAAAGTCACTTGCGTTGATTTATCGTCATCTCAGCCTGAACTTGCCGCAAAGCACTTGTGGCATAGCATGCACCTCAAGCAAAACGAGTGGCGACTTGCGTACAGGTCTGAGCAAGCCTTCGTTGCGCGCATCAATCGGATTCGAGAGGCAACAACGCCTGAACAACAGTCACTTGTGTTTTCAGAGCACGTCACTTACGTCGTGACTGGCGCAACAGGTGGTCTCGGACTGGCTACCGCCACCTGGTTAGTTGAACACGGTGCTCGCCACCTGCTACTGTTGAGCCGTCAACCTCTTGCAACACAGGCCCAGCAAGCCATCAACGTGCTGACTGAACAAGGTGCGACCATCACGCAGCAATGCGTCGACATAGCTGATCGCCATGCACTAAAAGCCGCACTGCTCTCAACACAAGGCGAAGGGGCGCGTAAGCTGGGTATCATCCACTGCGCTGGCGTCTTAGACGATCACCTATTGATCGATCTGCAGTGGTCGAACTTTGATAACGCCTACTCTGCTAAAGTATTCGGAACATTAAATCTTGACGAGTTAACTCGGCAGCTTGAGGTTGACTGCTTTGTCATGTTCTCGTCGGCGGCGTCGCTGCTTGGCAACCGCGGCCAGGCCAACTATGCTGCGGCCAATAGCTTCATGGACGCGATCGCCCAGCAACGCAAGCTCGATGGCCTGCCCGCTCTGAGTATTAATTGGGGCCCTTGGGCATCAGTGGGTATGGCGCAATCTAATTCGACAATTTCTAGACAGCTTTCGGCACAAGGGTTTTCGGCACTCAGCACTCAATTAGCGTTACAGGCGCTGGGCAGCTGTTTGCTTGGGACTCGGACTCAGGTTGGCGTGATTGATTGTCAGTGGGATCAATACCTTCAAAGTGCCGAACAGCTTCAGTCTTTTTTAAGTCAAGTCGCAACTGTACCAATCAGCACGCAAGAACAACAACGCCAAAGTGTGCAATCTGCGATTGTTGAGCAACTTGCTCAGGCCTCTACGACCGAGCGCTTAGGCCTGCTGACCGCCATTGTTCACACTCAGATTCGTAAAATTTTAGGGCTTTCCGACAGCATGGCGGTGCCTGAGGATCAAGCGTTGACCGATCAAGGCTTTGACTCACTGATGGCGGTACAACTGACCAACGCGATCGGTCGGATGCTCGGACAACGACTGCCGGTAAGCTTGGTATTTAATTACCCTTCACCGAAAGCACTTTCCTTGTATCTTTTAGACTTGCTCAATAGCCAACTCGCAACACCTGAACAGACGGCGGCAACGGATGTTGGTGCCAAGCCTTCTCAGACGAGTTCAAGCGACCGTGCCCGCTCTTTGCTCGACGATCTTGACAACCTGCTTGAACAATCATGATGACCAAATTTAATCGCTGGGTGACTTGCCCTTTTCCGCAGCCAGAGGCTGTATTACGTATGTTTTGCTTTCCGTTCGCGGGTGGTGGCGCCTCAATCTATCGCGGTTGGGGAAAACTATTCGGCTCGACCGTTGAGGTTTGTCCGATTCAATTACCTGGCAGAGAAAACCGCTTTAGCGAACCTGCGTTTAAAGAGGTGCAAACTCTGGCGCAAGCGCTGGCTAGCCAGTTGCAACTGTATTCGGACAAGCCCTTTGTCATGTACGGTCACAGTATGGGTGCGTTGGTTGCGTTTGAATTAACGCGCGTGCTGCAAGCCAATGGTATGGCGATGCCCGAGGCGCTGATTCTGGGTGCTCATCGCGCCGCGCATTTACCCCGCACTCGTGAAACCCTGTACAACTTAGATGACAAAACCTTTATTGAAAGATTGCAACGCTTTGGGGGATTTCCTGAAGAAGTGTTGGCAAGTGCAGACCTGCTGCAATTTCTCATGCCAACACTCAAAGCAGATTTCACCCTGTGCGATACCTATGCTTATACCGAGCAAGAACCATTGAATTGTCCAATTCATATTTTTTCGGGTGCCACAGACCCGGAAGCGCCTCCTGCAGTGATGGAGGACTGGCGGCAGCACTCAAGCGTTGACGCCAACCTGCACGTTTTTCAGGCTGGGCATTTCTTTATTCGCTCTGATCTCGACAGCGTCGTAGACACACTAAAAACGATCTTACCGTTATCGCAAGCGGGCATGGCAAGTGCGCCACATGCCTAACGACAAGCAAGCAAACCTTTCTAAGGATCAACATGCTGAACATTAAAGAATTTCACGGTCGCATCATCGATCTCGATACACATATTCAACCTTCACCCGGAAATTACGAGCTTGCGGGTGGCGAAGTTGGGCGCAATTTTGCCAAGCGCTTTGATGAAGTCATCAAGACCTTACCGAAAGACGAGGCTGAAAAAATCATGGCTCGTTCAGGCAAAGAATTTTCTGAACTCACCGACGAAACAGTTTGGCGCACGAAGGGGTCAGCTGCACCGGGCGCGTTCGACGCCGATAACCGAATCAAGACGCTTGACTATATGGGTGTCAGTAGAAGCTTTATGTTTTCTGATCCTGGCATTCAAACGGCGGCGTTTGCAGATAACGCTCTCGGTATCTCCACGATGCGACACTGGAACGATTTTATTCTCAATCTCGGAAAACGAGATCCGAATCGGTTACGTGCTGTGGCCATCATTAACACGCATAATGTTGATATAGCCGCGCAAGAAATTGAGCGTGTACTTAAAGCGGGCGGTCGTGCCTTTGTCATTGCGAGTTCTGTTGCACCTGGCAATGCCTCACCCGCGCACCCTGCTATGGACAAAATCTGGGGGATGATCCAAGAGGCGAACGCCACAATCATGCTACACCTTGGTGGTGGACGTGCAGTTGGTGACGAGTTCGACTTTCTCAAAAATCCGAATTGGGATAAAGGTATTCCCCACTTTAGCCAACAGTCGGAAGCTGTGATTTCTGAAGGCGATGCAATGAATCCCTTCACTGCCTGCGCCATGTTTTACGCACCGCAGAACTTTATTTCAACACTTGTCCTAGGTGGCGTGTTTGAGCGTTTTCCCAATCTGCGCTTTGGTGCGATTGAACTTGGCGCGATGTGGCTAGGCCCAATGGCTGCGCACTTGGATAACGTCATGAAGATATTCAAAAGGCGTATGTCTGGCGTGCTGTCTCTCAAACCCTCTGAATATGTTCAACGAAATATTCGCGTCACCCCGTACTGGTTCGAAAACGTAGCGGATTACATTGATCATCACGGACTCGCAGATTGCTATTGCTATAGCAGTGATTTTCCTCACCCTGAGGGCGGCACACGGCCAATACAAGATTTCGAAGAGCGTATCGGGCGCTTAGGGCAAAAAAGTGCCGAAGCGTTTTACGTCACCAACGCAGAGTGGGTGTTGCCAGAACTGCGTTGATCGCTACCAGTGCTCTGCATAGCGGGCAACCTTAGGTGAGAGTAAGACCTACGGACACTGCTTAAGCAGAGCGAGGATGCTCAGGCGTGCGCAAGATGCCGTCAACGTAAAACCAACGTCCGTTATCTTTAACAAAACGACTGAGCTCGTGCAAGCGTGTTGGTTGGCCTTTTAAGCGGCTGAGCGCTACAAACTCGACCTCAGCGTTCGCCGGGCCAGTCAGTCTGTGCGTTCTGACCTCAAGACCTAACCACTTAACATTTGGTTCAAAGCTCAGGTCTGATGGACATGTTGTCTCTGACCAGGTTTTTTTTAGATAGTCGCCCCGACCCAGTACAAAGGCGCTATAACGCGAACGCATCAAGCTCTCGGCGTCGGGCGCGGGAATCGTGTCAAAGTGATCAAGATATCGTCCGCAACATTGACTCAGCAAAAGCAATTTATCTTTATTTTTTTTCCTACAAGAGCAGATCACTCGATTCATTTTGGCATGCCTCTTGAAGTCAGCTTATGAAAGCCATTTGCCTGAGTCCGGCGCCCAACAGTCTCAACAGCTCCCTTCTACCCAGAAATCTGCGCAACACGATTATTGAGATTTTGAGTGTGTCACTAAAAACGCTGGCACCTTTAAGCCCCAGTGAATTGCAGCTGCGCGCATTAAAAACGTCACCACCGTGCAGCCAATCAAGATCTGTATGGCCTCATTCGGATAAAAATGTAGACTTGCCATCAACAACAAGCATCCAAGCGCCACAGGAATCGCATACAACTCGGTGGACATTAATAGATTTTTTCTGCCCGCGATGACGTCGCGCATGATGCCTCCGCCAATTGCAGTGATCACCCCCAAAATGACTGGCGCCAACGGCCAGCCAAAAGCCATTTCGTAAGTTTTCATGGCACCCTGTATGCCAAACAGCGCGGCTCCGAGGCCGTCCAGGTAAAGCATTAAGGTAAAAATCTGCGGTTGAGTAAAGAACGAGCGACCGACGAAGGCCAGCAAACTTGAGAATATTGCGACTCGGACAAACACCAAATCCTCAACCCAAAAGGGCTGCACGCCTAACAAAAGATCACGTACTGTGCCCCCTCCCACTGCGGTGATCACACCCAACACCATCACCCCAAAAATATCTACACCACGATCGGCAATTGCTAACACAGCTGTGATGGCAAACGCCATCGTTGCAACAATTGCCAGCCAAAACATGATGACATCGATTGAAGTCTGGGGGTTTAACATGTACGCGACCTTCGAATAAACGTTACATACAGCAAGCAAGACAAAGAAGTCTTGCAATCTGATTCAAATGAGTCAAGACTTGCGCGTGCATACCTAAACACGTGATGACTTGTACCAGTCTTTGACCGCTGTGACGTAGCGCGCCACGCCTTGGTCAACTGTGGCGGATTCTAGCGCACCGTAAGACAAACGCTGATAGGTAGCTTTTGGGGTGTCAAACAACCCAAAGGTAAAGCCAGGTACGGACACCACTTTATGTGTTTGCGCCATGGCACGATTGAACGCAAGAGGCTCTGTGCCAGCAGCTAAGCCAGGCAATTTAAGCAGTACATAAAACGCACCTTGCGTTTTTGGAAATTCGATAAGTTCACCCAAAGCGTCGAGACGTTCGTATACATTTTGGCGTACGATCGAAAGTGCGTCGATTTTAGGTTTCACCCACGCGCGACCATACTTCAACACTTCGAGCGCCAACATTTGCGATACCACCGGCGCGCAGATCAAATTGGTATCTTGCACTTTATTCATGGCCTCTAGCAGGTCGGCCGGAAACACCACGTAGCCGATCCGCCAACTTGCCATGCCGTAATTTTTGGACATTGAAAAAAATGAAATTGTGTGACGATGCGCCCCGGGCAGCGACGCTGGTGAAAAGTGTTCGGCCCCGTCATACGTAAAATATTCATAGGCCTCATCACTGAAGTGATAAATATTTTTTTGGGCGCACAAGGTATTGACCGCTGTTAACGATTCTTTTGAGTACACCGCGCCGGTTGGATTGTTAGGTGACACGGTGATGATCGCGCGCGTACGCGGGGTCACTGCCGCGGCAAGTGCCTCAACGTTCAGGCTCCAGTCATCATTGACCGGTACCGGCACAGGCACGCAGCCAACCATTCGAATCGCCATCTCTTGGTTGAAGTAATACGGGGTCGGCAAAATAAATTCATCGCCTGGATCACCCACCGCAAGCAGGCAATTCAAGAAGGCCATATTGCTGCCCGCGGTGACCATGACAACCGAATCGCGCCCACAGTGAATATTGTTTTCGTCTGCCAGCTTTCGAGTCAGCGCCTCAATCAAGGCAGGGTGACCAATAATCGCCTGGTATTTATTCAGCCCAACATCACTCATCAAAGCAGGTAGCGCTGCAAGAGCCTGAGCAGGAGGACCGTAATTGACGACGCCCTGCCCTAAAGAAATTGTGCCCGGATTATCACGCACCAAGGCGGCAATCGCAGGCATCACCGGGATATCTACCTTGGCTATGCGGTCGGAGAAACGTTTCATCATTCGGCGCACTTCGTTAAAAATTTGTTGAGGTGATTCTGTCGCAAATTACAAAACGTTACACTTTTGTCAGCCAGCCATGCGTATCAGGCGTCAACTCTCGTACTGCATCAAAATAAATTTTCTGCATTTTTTTCGTGATCGGCCCAATCGCACCATCACCCACAGGCAAACGATCAATTTTCACGACTGGGATAATTTCTTGCCCAGTGCCACACAAAAAAGCCTCATCCGCAAAATACAACTCACTGCGATCGACTTCACGCTGCACCACGGCCTGACCTGTAGCCTCTTCGTACAAGGTAATAATGGTGTCGCGCGTCACACTTTCTAAAATGTTGCTACCAATGTTAGGTGTGATCAACTTGCCTTCTCTGACCATAAAAAAACAAGCAATCGGTGCTTCAGACACTTTGCCCGAAGGTGTCAACATCAAGGCACCATCGTAGCCGTCAGACTTGGCCTGCAATTGCGTTAAACGTGCGTTGTGATAATTTGCAGTCGCTTTAATGCGTGGTGGGCTAGCGTTATCAGACAACCGACTCCAAGAGCTCACACCCAAACTCATGCCTGTATCTGCAAACTTTGGACGCTCGCGGGGTGAGGCTGCTGCGGTGTATCCCACGGGCCCCGTTTGGGCCATCAACCCAAGGGCTTCTATATACACCAACAAACGAATGTACACATCGTCATCGGGTTCATTCGCACGAATCAAGCCTGCAAGCGCCTCACGCATGCCCTCTTGGGTGAAGCTGTGATCGAAGCGCATGACCTTCATACCCAACACTAAACGTTTAAAGTGCTCGGCGAATCTAAAAATCTTAAACTCGCCCGTTGTAGGATTGCGATACGCACGTAAGCCCTCAAAGACCGCCGTCGCATAGGTCATGCCCAACGACATCGGATGCACACTTGCTTGCTCGTACGGCAGCAACTTGTCGTTTTGTAAAATAATTTTGGGTTGCCACATAAACCTAGTCCTTTTTTAACTTTAATTCTGGGATCAATTTTCCCATTTGGCGATAGACGCCCGTGACCGAAGCGGTGAACGCGGCATGATCAAGATAAGCAGGCGTCCCTTTTAGCTTATTCACTAACTCAAGAAACCCAGGGGTACGCACCATGTCAGACGCCGCAGCCTCCCACTCTTTGATCACGTCTGGTGGCATTCCACCAGGGCCTGCGATGCCATAAAAGATCGGCACTGATATCGGAAATTTTAAATCTTTATAGGTTGGTACAGCTGGATATTCTGGGATCCTATCGGGTCCGCTTTCTGCGAGCAGTCTGATCGTGCCCGCTGCAGCGTGCGGCGGAAACTCAGCAGCCACCAAGGCTTGAATCTGCCCACCGAACAAACCATTCATCGCGTCAGCACCGCCCTTGTAGGGCACATAGGTAGCTTCTATACCGGTTGCCTGAAAAGCAGCTTGGGTCGAGATATGTGTGCCACCATTGGTTGCGGCTGTTGACCAAAATAACTTATTGGGATTGGCCTTCGCCCATGCCAGTAGCTCTTGAATGGTCTTAAAAGGTGAATCCGATTTCACAAACAGCGGTTGCGCACTCACCAAGGTCTGAAACAAGTAGGTAAAGTCTTTGCTAGGATCGTAGGTCTGTGGCTGAAAATAAGGTGCAACAGTAAAAGGACTGGTCGTGGCCAGCGCAACGGTGTAGCCATCGGGCTTAGCACGCGCTAACAGACTGGTCGCAATGGTCCCACCGGCACCTGGTTTATTCTCAATAATGACTGGCACCTTCCAGCGTTCACGCAAGTAGTCTCCGATCCAACGCGACGACATGTCGCCGCCGCCACCCACTGCAAAGCCAACAATAATCGTGATTGGCTTAGACGGAAATTTTTCAGCCGATTGTGAGAAACATGGAGCAGCGAACATACAAGACGCGAGTACGCTGAGACAAACTTTTGATGATAGTTTCAACATGATGCACCCCTATAGGATAGTAGTGATTGCGATGCCTTAACCTCGCATCGCTTTGAGTTGCTGCGAATACCCAGAGGGATCGATTTGAACATCGATCAAACTAGGGCCTTGATGCTTTAAAGCCTGTTTAAGGGCTTCGTGATATTGCGCTTCGGTTGTTGCCTCAAACCCTTGCCCACCCAACGCCTGCATGGCTAGGGCAAAGTTATGTTTGCCCCAGCGCACACCGCGGCTAGGTAGCTGTTTACTTTGTTGCTTAATGTCAATCAACGATAAAGCGCTGTCATTAAATACGACGACCACAATGCGCGCCCCCGAATCAATGGCCGTGCAAAGTTCGCCCAAACACATCATCAGCCCGCCATCCCCGGTAAAACAAATCACAGGTTGCTCGGGTTCGTCGATAGCAGCAGCAATGGCTGCTGGCAAAGCAAACGCCATCGTTGCCAAACCATTTGAAATTAAAACATCGCCAGGCTGCGTGACAGCAAAAAATGCAGTTGCAGAAAACATGTGCGCGCCCGCATCAACTGACATGCGTGGTCTGAATGTTTGCTCGGCATAAGCCTGCGCAGACAGTTGCACTAACCGATCAGGCGCAACGCCAAATTGCACAGGCGGATAGGCTAGGCGCTTCAAAATATCGTCGCGTAAGAGCGTAATCTGCTCAAGCGACCAAGCCGACACATAGCCTTTGAGTTCTTGATTGAGGGCAAGCGCATGTTGTTTTAAATCACGGCTGACACGCGCCAAAGGCGTGATGTAATGAACATCATGCGCCGCATTCGACAATTCAACCGCCGGCTTGTTATAGGGCCACGGCTGCAAAATCATTTCTACTGGATCTAACCCCACCATCACCATCAAGTCAGCTTGCGCCAGGCAGTCGGCCTCTTGGATACCACCGGTAAAAATTCCCACGACTTGGGGATCTAGATCAGAGACTACCCCCTTAGCTTTGTAAGTTTGTAACACTGGACACTTTAGATGCTTTGCAAGTTGCCTGACCTCATCGGCACAGTGACGCGCCTCGAGCCCAACAATTAGCACCGGTTTTTTGGCAAGTTTGATTTGCTCAGCCAGATTGTGCAAGGCGACCTGATCAAGCACACTTGCTGAACTAGCGGGTGTTGAAACGTGCGGCGCATCAATCAGTCTACGCGCGACTTCGCCCGTCAGTTCGAGATGCACGGGCCCAAGCGGCGCCTGACAAGCAAGCGCAATGATTGCTTCGATCTCGGCGGCAGGGTTCTTAGACTCAAGGCGCGTGACCCCTTTGACAACGGGTTGCAACAACGCCTTTTGATCAAAGACCTGATGGGTGATGTAACTGAGTTGTTTATCTGTAAAACCATCGGTGATCACAATCACAGGCGCACGATCAAGCTTTGCATAGGTCACCCCATTGGCGGCATTCGCCACCCCTGGGCCCTTGGTCATCAGCGCCACCCCAGGCACCCCCGTCGTTTCGGCTAAGGCGCCTGCCATCATCACGGCTGCATTTTCAGTTTTCGAGAGCGTAAAACCAATCCCGACCTCAGCGGCGGCTTCAATGAGATCTAACGACGAACCGCCACCGGGCAAACCGAACATCTGGCGCACCCCTGCACGCGCCAAGGCTTGGGCCAACGCCTGCACAATCGTAATTTGTGATGTTGTATTCAAAATGATTACCGTTAACTTTAAAAAATAGGAAATCGCTTCAATGCACTGCCTGCACGCTTGGATCGCTGAGCCGTATCAGCATATTGTGATGCGGATCAATCACGACACTGGCGTATTTGGGAACGACGACCGTTGATTCGCGCTCTTCGACAATCGCAGGGCCGTCAAACTGCATGCCGGCCTGTAACACATAGCGGTCATAGACTGGCGTTTGCACAAAATCTTTACTAAAGACGCAAAAAACTTCGCGGCTGTTTTTGATTGCAGCAGCTGCCGAGATCTCAGTCGCTTGGGTATGCATGAGATTCGCCTTCAGTTGTTCAAGCAACTTAGGCGCAGGCCCCTGCACCACGACGCGCCACGACACCACCTCTGCGGGTGTATCTGCTTCGATTCGACCATACAAATTTTGATAACAGTGATTAAATTCTTCAGACAAATGCAGTTTAAAAGATTGTTTGAGTCGTCCCATCGAAACGGGCACCTCGACCTCGTAGCCTTGGCCAACATAGCGCATCGCAGCGCTGACCTGAGTGGTACATAACGCAGCCGCTAAGCCCGACTCAGCCAACATCGCTAGGCCTTTCTTTTTTAGACCTTCGATTAATTGCTCGACGACCTGCTCGTCTAACAACTGCACGGGCGCAACAGAGGCCTGTACAAACTGAAACGACATCGGCGAAGCCAAAAAGCCAAAAGCAGACGCCACGCCCGCGCCCATCGGGATCACCAAGCGCTCAATCCCAAGTTTAAGTGCCACATGGCACGCATGCACAGGCCCCGCACCGCCAATCGGAATCATCGCGTAGCTTGAGGCCTTTAAGCCTTTTTCAAGTGCATGAATACTCGCGGCCTGCGCCATGGTCTCGTTGACGGTCTCATGAATCCCAAACGCCGCCTCAGTGACCGTGATCTCGAGGGGATGCGCGATTTGTTTTTGGATACATTCGCGTGCTGCAACAAGGTCTAGGATCATTGAGCCGCCCAAAAACGAATTGGCATCCAAATAACCCAACACAAGATCAGCATCCGTCACCGTCGCATCTTGCCCCCCTTGCCCATAACAGGCAGGCCCAGGCACTGCGCTTGAACTGTCGGGGCCGACTTGAATCAGCCCAAGGCTATTGATACGTGAAATACTGCCTCCACCCGAGCCGATTTCAATCATATCGATCGATGGCACTTTTAAAGGGATACCACTGCCCTTTTTGAAACGCTGAAGGCGCGCGACTTCAAAATCGGTGGTGACTGCACTTTTGCCGTCGTCAATCAAACACGCCTTGGCAGTTGTGCCGCCCATATCAAAGCAAAGAATCTGTGTTAAATCGGCCATTTGCCCGATCAAGGACGTCGCTTGAACGCCACCCGCCGGGCCCGACTGCACTAACCTGATTGGATACTCAAGCGCAGTATTAAAGTGCACCGTACCACCATCTGATTGCATCAGATACAAATCTTGATCAATCCCTAGCTGGTTGATACCCGCCATTAAGGCAGAGATATATTTTTTAAACAACGGCTGTACATACGCATTGCACACCGTGGTGGCGGTACGCTCATACTCACCAATTTCTGGCATGACCTCACTTGAAATACAAACCGCTACGTCTGGCAAGAGCTCAGCGAGCGCCCGCTTAATCTGAATTTCGTGTTCGGGAGACTGGAACGAATGCAACAAACACACTGCGACCGCATCCACTTTTGCTTGTTTGATCGCCTGCGCAATTTGAGGCAGTGTTGAAAGATCCAACGGCGTGATCACCGAGCCGTCATGACCCACTCGCTCTTTGATTTCAAAGCACAGCGCCCGAGGGACTAACGGTTCAACAGGGGTCAAAAACAAATCGTAAATGTCGTAGCGCCATTCGCGCCCAATTTGCAAGACATCGCGAAAGCCCTCTGTCGTAATCAGCGCAGTACGAACCCCTTTGCGCTCAATCAGTGCGTTAGCGACTAGGGTCGTACCATGGATAACGTTTTCAACGTCGCTTGCTTGCACGCAATTATTATCGAGAATCAACTGGATTCCCGTTAATACGCCAATCGACGGATCTAGCGGCGTTGTTAAAACTTTTTCGTTTCGCAACTGCCCGTGCGCGTCGACCATCACCAAGTCTGTGAAGGTTCCACCGATATCCACGCCAATGCGAAAAGGTGCCATCAGTGGTTTAAGCGACTGACTCATGCTGCACTCCCTTTCGCGACGGACACCAGAGTCTCGGGTTGAGTACCCGTCAGACCATACGCCGTCTGCGCGCTTTGCGCTGACACTACGCCATTTTGTAGATCTGTTGCTAAGCTTTTAGGATCGCGCTCAAGAGGTGAAAACATACCACCCCCACCCGGCGTCTCGAAGGTCACAATCTGCCCTTGCTTGATAGTGGTGACTGATTTGCCTGGTATCCGTTCACCATCCAGCAAGTCGACGCCAAGCCTTCCATCCGCTCCACCTAAAAACCCGCGTGGCGGGTATTTGATTCTTTCGTGGCGAATCATGAAGGTCAGAGGCTCGGGCGACAAAGATTGAAACGACAAGCGCTGCCCTAACCCGCCTCGATACCTGCCCGCACCACCGCTGTCGGTAATCAGACTTTTTTCAGTGATCAACATCGGCGTTTGATTTTCAAACTGCTCGATCGGATTATTAGCAATATTGGTCGGAAAGCTTAAACACGCTGGGCCATCGCTTTGCGCGCGAGCGCCGTAGCCGCCACTCATAAAAAACATTTTCACAAACTTTCGGTTTGAACGATCGACGCCCTTGAAGTAGACGTTCCAGATCGGTGAACCGCTGTCGGCGATCACTCTATCTGGGATGATTTTAGATAAAGCACCAAAGATCACGAACGGCAGGTAGTGGCCAGACAAGTGCCGCCCCCAAACAGGTGCAGGTCGGGTTGGATTGACCAGCGAACCCTCGGGTGCCAACAAGGTCAAGGGCCTTAACCCCCCATCATTATTGGGCGAGCCGGGGTCAAAGGCGCATTTAATTGCGTACGCACTGTAGGCAAACGTGAAGTTGTACACCGAGTTAATTGGCTTATCAATTTGCGGATCAGTACCCGCGAAGTCAACCAAAATATCAGACCCCGTTTTTTTGATCGAGCAGCAAATCGTCAGTGGCTTGTCAAAGCCATCGGCAGTGACCTGATCGGTACATTCACCATCAGGGATCGCCTCTAACATTTTGCGCATGCTCAACTCAGAACGCGACAAGATCGAATCCGTGACACGCTTAAGGTCGTCAATGCCCTCTTGCTGCAACAGATTGAGCAGTTTTGTTTGCGCTAGGTCATAGGCTGCAAATTGGGCGCGAATATCGCCCAGAGTTTCAGTGGGTTCACGCAAATTCTCTTGCAAAAAAGAAATCACATCCGTATTTTCTTCACCGCGTCGCACGATTTTTAAAATCGGAATACACAGACCCTCTTCATAGGAGTCCTTTGCGAACGGCGATGGTGCACCACCAATATCAACGGTATGAAAGGTTGAACCGACAAACGCCACGAGCTCGCGACCACGAAAAATAGGTCGCACCATCGTGATGTCATTTAGGTGCCCAGTGCCAAGCCATGGGTCGTTCGAGATTAAAACATCGCCGGGCTCAAGACTGTGCTGTGGATGCTTTTGAAGCATTGCCTGCAAAGTTCTGGGCATGGTCCCTAGAAAGGACGGAATCGATCTGGATGATTGCGCGAATACCCGACCGTCAGCATCCATCAACGAACATGCAAGATCCCAATTTTCACGAACCACCACAGAAAAAGATGTCCGCACGAAGGTTTGTGCGACCTCATCCATCAAACCGGTTAAACGCCTCCAGACGATACCGAGTTGAAGCGCACTTATATCTTTACTCATTGTCTACCTTATATTTTTAAAATAGTAAAACTTAGCGAAGATTTAATCAATTTTCGCGCCAGAGCGCTTAATCACCTCAGCCCACTTTGCTGTTTCGCGTTTTGAAAGCTCAGAAAACTCTTCGGGCGTACTGGGAGAAGTTTCTGCACCAAAGGATTTAAATTTTTCGATCAGTTCTGGATTTTTTAAGGCTTGCAGGACTTCAGCATTTAAACGCTTAACGATCTCTGGCGGCAAATTCGCCGGGCCGACTAAGCCGCCCCAAGCAACTACCTCATAACCAGCAAGGCCTTGCTCTGCCACCGTGGCAATCGTCGGAAATGTTGGAGAACGTTTGTCATCTGTAATGCCGATACCACGCATGCGCCCAGACTGTACGTGCGGCCCAGCCACAGGCGAATTACTTAACGCAACCTGCACTGAGCCGCCCATCAAATCCGTCAACATCGCCGGAGCAGATTTATAAGGCACATGCAACAGATCGATCCCAGCCAGGCTGCGAAAGGACTCCATCCCCAGATGCGAGGTTGTACCGTTGCCGTCTGAACCAAAAACCACTTTACCCGGATTCTTTTTGGCGTACGCGATCAACTCTTGAACAGAGGTCACCGGCAAATCGTTATTCACGACCATTAAGTTCACCACGCGTAACGCGTTTGCAATCAGTGTCAGATCCTTGTCAACGCTGTACGGTACTTTGCTGTGCAAAGACATATTTGTCGCTAAAGACACCACGTTACCGTAGGCCAGCGTGTAGCCATCGGGCGCAGACCGCAGCATTTCCATTGTCGCGATCATGTGCGACGCACCTGGTTTATTTTCAATCACAATCGGCACACCCATTTGTTTAGACATCTGCGCGCCAAGGGTACGCATCAACACATCAGGTGCGCCTCCCGGGGCAGAGCCCACAACCAAACGAATGGGTTTATCTGGATAGGCGGCAAAAGCATTCGCCGTAGTGAGCAAAACCAAGCTGGCGATGTAACACAACAGCGTCGACATTTTTTTCATGTGAGTCTCAATATCAAGAACGTAGGGGCAACCTAGAATGTACAACTAAACCTAGGGTAGAATTTTTGATTCAATGATCAACACGAGATATCCCATGGCGCAAACGCCAAACAATGACCAAACATTAGACCTCTGCGACAGAGAGTCAATTTATCAGCCGACGCAGAAAGGGTTGATTTTTCCCGAACGCCCCACCGGCATGTCGATCGCACAAGAGCGACACCACCGCATCCCCATTTGTACTGGACCAACCCGATGGCGGTCCATTTTTCGCAGGTCAAAATCTCAAACCATCTGGACTCAGTTGCTGCAGACCCAACCCGACAGGTTCGACTAACCGCCACGCGACTCTTTCAGCACCCTCACAAGGGCATTAAATTCTTCTATCCTCGCAGTTGACGGCCTGGCAATTAACGCGATCTTTCGTTTAGGCGCCGGCGCAGTCAACGGCCTTGCAATCAAGTTGGTCTGTATCAGCAGACCAGACTTGACTGCCATCTCGGGCAACAGCGCAATCCCTAAACCAGACTCAACCATCTGCACGAGCGTGAGCAGACTGGTGGCTTCAATGCCATCGGTACTGGTCAAGTCGCTTTTTGTGCAGACGGTTAACGTGTGCTCGCGCAGGCAATTACCCTCTTCTAACAACAGCACACGATCTGCTAACTGATTGGTTAACTGGATTTCTTTATTTTTAAGTACCGGATCGTGCTGATTGCCAATCAACCACAACTCATCATCAAAAAGTTCTTTGATCAAAAAACCCTCTGTCTCGTAGGGCAAGGCGATTAAGGCAAAGTCTAATTGGTGTCGATTGAGCTTATCGATCAAATTGGCAGACAAATCCTCACGCAGCACAATTTTTAGGTGAGGAAAATCGTCTCTCATTTTGGATAACAAGGCTGGTAATAAAAAAGGAGCGATTGTTGGGATCACGCCCAACTTAATCACGCCCATCATCGAACCAGCAGCCCCTTGAACAAAATCGACTAAATCGTCGGCCTGCGCGATTAAGCGCTGCGCACGCTCGACCACGCCGCGGCCGGTGGGCGTGAGTGACACCGAGTGCTTATCACGCTCGACTAACTGTGTGCCTAGAGTGTCTTCTAGCTCTTTAAGCCCAGCGCTCAGCGTTGACTGCCCAACGAAGCACCGTTCGGCAGCCTTCGTAAAGCTTAAGGTTTCACTGAGCGCGATTAAATAACGTAACTGTTTAAGGGTGGGGATTGCGGCCATATCTTGCTATCTCAGCTGTTCTCTCTGTTATCTATTAAATAGATCATTATCATTATTTTAATTCATTTGATTGATTACGCCAATAGGCTCAAACTTCGTCTGTCGTTTAATTTTTCACCCAAAAGGCCTTATATGTCGATCATCAACACCCCAGTTCAGCCGTTCAAAACCCAAGCTTTTCATAATGGCAAGTTCATCACTGTTTCGGACGAAAGCCTCAAAGGCAAGTGGTCAGTCATGATTTTTATGCCCGCAGCCTTTACCTTCAATTGCCCCACCGAAATTGAAGATGCTGCCGACAACTACGCCGAATTTCAAAAAATGGGCGCCGAGGTCTATATCGTGACAACCGATACACACTTCTCGCACAAAGTGTGGCACGAGACTTCACCAGCGGTTGGCAAAGCTAAGTTTCCGTTAGTTGGCGACCCAACCCATACGCTGACACGCGGTTTTGGCGTTCATATTGAAGAAGAAGGCTTGGCCTTGCGCGGCACCTTCGTCATTAATCCTGAAGGCGTCATCAAGACTGCTGAAGTGCATTCGAACGAAATCGCTCGAGATATCTCTGAAACCTTGCGCAAGCTCAAAGCTGCTCAGTACACCGCCGCTCACCCAGGCGAAGTGTGCCCAGCCAAGTGGAAAGAAGGCGCGGCAACCTTGACGCCATCTTTGGACCTGGTCGGCAAGATCTAAGTTCAGACAACGCAGCAACCAAGCAGACTCTCTTCGGAGAGTCTATTGGAGAGGACAAATCCCTGCCCAATAGGCTCACCAAATATTAAGGAACTCACCATGTTAGATAACAACCTCAAAGCCCAACTGAAAGTTTATTTCGAAAAGATTGTGAGCCCAATCGTTTTGACCGCCACGTTAGATAGCAACCCAGCCTCAGCTGAAATGCTCGAGCTATTAAATGAAGTTGCCGAGCAATCAGACAAGATAACTGTCACCACCACCGGCAACGCCAAACACACCCCGAGCTTCACAGTTGGCAAAGTCGGCGAAGACGCACGTATTCACTTTTCAGGCCTACCAATGGGCCATGAGATGACGTCTTTCGTGTTGGCCATTTTGCAAGCGAGCGGCTACCCACCCAAGGTTGAGCAAGATATCATTGAACGCATTCGTGAACTCGATGGCAAGCTGCGCTTTCAGACTTTTATTTCATTGTCATGCCATAACTGCCCAGATGTTGTGCAAGCGCTCAATCTCATGGCAGCACTCAATCCAAACGTCGAGCACGAGATGATTGACGGCGCTCTGTTTCAAGGCTTGGTCGACCAACACCAAGTCATGGCCGTGCCCACAGTCCTCTTGAACAACGAAGCCTTTGGACAAGGGCGTATGAGTGTCGAAGAAATCATCACTAAGCTCGATACCAACAGCCCCCAAAAAGACGCGGCAAAGCTTAACGCCAAAGACGCGTTTGATATGTTGGTGATTGGCGGCGGCCCAGCCGGTTCAGCTGCTGCGATTTACGCTGCGCGCAAAGGCATCCGCACCGGGGTATTAGCCGAGCGCTTTGGTGGACAAGTGATGGACACCATGGGCATTGAGAACTTTATTTCTGTCAAAGAAACCGAAGGGCCTAAGCTAGTGCAAGCGCTTGAGCAGCACGTCAAAACCTACGAAGTCGACATCATGAATTTACAACGTGCCACGGCCTTGCGTCAGGGTGCAAAGGGTCTTGAAGTTGAATTGGCAAACGGAGCTGTTCTAACAAGCAAGGCGGTAATTGTGAGCACCGGTGCGCGCTGGAGAGAAATGAACGTACCTGGCGAGCAAGAGTATCGCAACAAAGGGGTCGCCTACTGCCCTCACTGCGATGGCCCCTTGTTTAAAGGCAAACGGGTTGCCGTCATTGGTGGCGGTAACTCGGGCGTGGAAGCCGCGATTGACTTAGCCGGTATTGTCAGCCACGTCACGCTGCTTGAATTTGATAGCAAGCTACGCGCGGATGCCGTCTTGCAAAACAAGCTTGCCAGCTTGCCTAACGTGACTGTCATCAAAAGCGCCTTGACCAAAAAGGTCTTGGGCGACGGCACAAAAGTCAACGGCCTGCGCTATCAAGATCGTGTCAGCAACGAGCTGCATATTGTTGAACTTGAAGGGATCTTTGTGCAAATCGGCTTACTACCCAATACCGATTGGCTCAAAGGCACGCTCGAGCTTTCAAAGCATGGCGAAGTGATTGTTGACCACAAAGGCGAGACTTCAATGCCAGGTGTGTTTGCTGCAGGCGATTGCACCACGGTACCGTACAAACAAATTATTATCGCAATGGGCGAAGGTGCGAAGGCCTCACTCTCTGCGTTTGATTATTTGATTCGTACACCCATCGCAGAACCTTTGAAAGCGCTGGCTGCCTAAGAACGTTCACGGCGATTAGCTCGCTGTTAGAGTTTTTAGATCTTGAGTATTTTTAGACGCTCATTGCCTGACAATAATAAAGAGACAACTGCGACTGTCTCTTTTTTTACGGCCATGGCAACGTTGCATTGAACGACATCGCAACCCTGACTTCATTCATTTGATGTAAATCAACAAAAGCCTTTTTAACTTGACGGATCAGATAAATTGCGGTCGCCCTGTGATATTTTTATTGCTCTTAGAAAATCAATTGAGACGAGCAATGAACAGCACAGCATCTATACAAACCGTTGACGCTATTATTATCGGCGCCGGTTTTTCAGGCATGTACCAACTGCACAGCCTACGTGACAAGCTCGGACTCACGGCAAAAGTAATCGAACGCGCGACTGGTGTAGGTGGCACCTGGTACTGGAACCGCTATCCTGGCGCACGGTGCGACTCTGAAAGTCATAGCTACATGTTTTATTTCTCTAAAGAACTTGTGCAAGAGTGGGACTGGACTGAGCGTTTTCCGCAACAACCTGAACTGTTGCGCTATCTGAATTTTGTTGCTGACAGACTCAACCTTAGATCAGACATCAAACTTAATACCACGATGACTCAGGCGCATTTTGATGCTACGACTAATCGATGGCTAGTGAAGACCGACACGGGCGAGCAATTCAGCGCACAGTTTTTGATTACCGCAGTGGGATGCCTGTCTAACGCTAATATTCCAAAGATAGCGGGTCTCTCTGACTTTAAGGGCCAGTGGTATCACACGGGTGAATGGCCTCATGCAGGCGTTGATTTCACAGGCAAGCGGGTTGGCATCATTGGGACCGGTTCGACAGGTATTCAGACAATCCCAGTCATCGCAGAACAAGCGAAACACTTGACTGTTTTTCAACGCACCGCGAATTACAGTCTACCCGCACGCCACCATCCTTTAAGCGAAGAGTTTAAGAAATATGCAAAAGACCATGCTGCTGACATCTACAAGGTCATGACCTCAAACTCCAATGGCCATGCGTTTCACATCGAAGATCGCTCGGCAATTGATACCCCCGCAGAAATCAGAAATAAAACCTATGAAGAAAAATGGGCAATGGGTGGCTTTCAATTTCGTGCCGCATATCGTGACCTATTGACCAACCCGGCTGCTAATAAAACTGCAGCTGACTTTATTCGTGAAAAAATTCGCGGCATCGTGAAAGATCCTAAGGTGAGCGAGTTACTGACCGATATTGATCATCCCTTCGCGGCAAAGCGCCCACCCGTCGATGCCAACTATTTTGAAACGTACAACCGTGACAACGTTGAACTAGTCGATTTGCGCTCAGCCCCAATTGAAAAAATCACCGCCAAAGGGATTCAAACCAAAGAACGAGAATATGAATTTGACATCATCGTTTTTGCAACAGGTTTTGATGCGCTGACAGGGTCGCTAGTCAAGCTCGACATTGTGGGGCGCAACCAGCGTTCACTCAAAGACTATTGGAGCGCTGGGCCGCGCACGAATTTAGGCTTGCAGGTTCCTGGCTTTCCAAACATGTTCACCATCACGGGGCCCGGCAGCCCCTCGGTACTGTGCAACATGCCGCCTGCAATCGAACAACATGTCGACTGGATCACAGACTGTATTCGCACCATGAAAGCAAAAGGTTTAACGTGCATCGAAACCAATGAAGCGGCAAGCGATGCCTGGCAGACCGAGGTTGACCGAGTCGCCAACGAAACCTTGCTACCGACAGTCAAGCACTCGTGGTACATGGGCGCCAACGTTCCGGGCAAGCCGCGGGTCTTTATGCCTTATGCTGGCGGCTTCGCCCAATATCGACAAGTCTGCGACCAAGTCGTGAGCGATGGCTACAAGGGATTTCAGCTGAGCTGACGATCATTCGAACCGAATGCCCGCCTTTTTAATCAGCTTGTCCATTCGGGCCGATTCTTCATCAATGAAGGCACTGAAGGCCGCTGGGCCTGAACCATCTACCAAGAGCCCAAGCGCATCTAACTGCTTTCGGATATCTGGGTCTTTAGTGAAAGCATCTAGCTTGAGGGCAAGCGCTTGAGTGATCTGACTTGGTAAGCCTGCAGGGGCAACCATACCCAGCCATGTCGCCATGTCAAAACCCGAAATGCCATTCTCGTTCAACGTTGGAGTATCAGACATTAGAGGCACCCTTTTTAAAGTGGTGACCCCAAAACTTTTGAGCTGACCAGTTTTGGTAAACCGAGAGGCACTTAATACCGTATCGAACATCACTTGTACGCGCCCCGCAAGCAAATCTGTCACCGCAGGGCTACTGCCTTTATAGGCTATGTGCGAAATTTCGAGACCCGTCGCCAAGTTAAAGGCCTCGGCAGAGAGATGCGAGGTCGAGCCATTTCCAAACGACGCGTAATTCAACTCTCGCGGTTTGGTTTTGGCGTAAGCGATAAATTCTTGTACGGTCGTTGCAGGCACAGAGGGGTGCGCTACCAGCACCAAGGGCACTTTGACCAGCAGCGTCAGGTGCGTGAAATCGCGTTCAGGGCTATAGGGCAAGCGGTCACCGAAGCTACTACGCGCTGTCGTGAAGTCACCTGCTGAGGCCAGATATAAGGCGTAGCCATCAGCCGGCATGCGTGCAACCTGCGCCGCTGCGATCGTTCCGGCAGCGCCGGGGCGGTTTTCAACGACAAACTGCTGGCCCATATTTTGCGAAAGATAGTTTGCCACCAGTCGACCAAAAATGTCACCCGCGCCACCTGGCGGATAACCTATGACCACGCGCACTGACTTGGTTGGATAGGCTGTGCCCGGGTCGGCCGCAAGGGCTACAGAAGAACATGCCGCAGCAAGTAATAGCGCCAGAGTTTGTCTTTTTTTCATTATGGTTATGCACTCCCTTTTGGGCGATTGTACGAGCTTAGTTGCTCTATGTGCGAAACGCCTTGAGATTTTGCACTTTACTCACAGCTTGAGCACCGCACTTTGAGATGCAACTGTCAGCAGGCGCGAAGCAGGTCGTTACGTCTCATAAACCGCCATCGTTGCACGAATAAAGTCATTCAAATTGAAGTCACGCTCAGCTCGCGCACGCGCCTGCGCGCCCACCACACTCAGTCGAGCAGGGTTAGCCAGGATATTTAACAAAACAACCTTGATCGACTCAGGACTACGTACCGGAACAATCCAGCCCTCGCGATCGTTACAAACGTTTTCGGGTAAGCCACCGGCCTGCGTGACAAGAACCGGCAATCCCATCGCCATCTTCTCTCGGCAGGCAAACGACAAAGCCTCGTGGTACGACAATACAAAGCCCAAATCGCACGCCGATAACACAGCACGCACGTCGTCGACCAAGCCCAAAAAACTCAGATGGGTGCACACACCATGGGCGGCTGCCCGAGCACGCAGGTATTCGTCAGGTTGATCTCCAATCACTGCAACGTGAAAATGTTTTCGTTGCTCAGGCTCAAGCAGTGACAGCGCGTGTACTAAATCCAGCCAACCTTTCGCCTCATGTGTTCCGCTAGCGCTTCCCAAAACAATCTTATCTTGAACCTCTAGTTCAAAAAACTGGGCGCGTAACCGCGTCTTCTCGACTTGACTGACTGGCGAGAAATATTGAGTGTCAATGCCGTGTCTGATCGTTGATATTGGTCGTTTCTTATAGGGCGAGTTCAACAACATCCCTTTGATATAGTCGCTCACAGCAATCACATGGTCAGTCGAAAAACGCGCCCGCAAATGATGTCCAACACTCGTGACCCCGCGATCATTATGTTTGGTATAAATCACGCGCGGCGAACATCCCAAGCCAACCAGCGCGAGCATCACCTGCTTGTGATCAGACGAGCCGTTGACGTGTATCACGTCAAAATTTTCTTTCGAGATCAGTGCACGTAACGCCGCACGCGCCGAAAACCATGAAGATGGCCGAGTCGTAAAAGACATATCAACTGTCTGAACATCAGCAATTGCAGAAGCACGCTTGAAAAGGCGACTAGTCGCCGGGCAGGCCACAAAAAGATTATGTGTCGCTTTCATGCCAAGCAATAAGCTCACAATATAAGTAACATGCCCCCCGCCAATGCCTGGATGAAAGTTTGTAAACAATATTTTCATTGATTCAGTTCTGCGGGCTAGTTTTATTGATCAGCAATTACATCTCAAGGTACAAAGTCGTCGGACTATGCTGCGACGCACAAACCACGCGGGCATACTGGCAAAAGCCATCGGATAACTGACAGTTAACTGACGAAATACTGGCGGATTCTACCTTGACTGTCACTACCTAATTACCCTTAGGCTAAACAGCGCCTATGAGTACAGGAATCAGGCTCCACGGTACAAATTACCACGTTGGCACAGACTCAAAACCACACACAAGAACGTGTATGATCCAACGGTAAATTTTTACACTTAGGTACTCGTTTGGTCGCGCGCCCTCTTTGCACTGCCCAACAACGCCTTGGCTCGTTTTTAGTCACGGTATTGATTGCAGCCATGCCCATCACCCTGCTGACGGATTTTGCCCGCGCGAGCACGGTTTTTTATATTTTGGCAGCTATCAGCGCGATTATTTGTGTGTCACGAACCGGCGGCTATCAGGCCGTATTGAGCGACTGGAAAGACTATCGTGGCTTAGCTGCAGCGCTATTTGTATCGTTAGTCGTCATTACCATCGCTGCGACGCGGGGCACCATCAGAATCGACAACGAAATCGAGCGCGCGCTGCGCGTAAGTGTGGGCACTTTTCTTATCTTAGGCGCCTGTTTGTCTCTCATCCCGCAGTGGTTGCGTCAAGCAACCTGGGGGTTGGTCATTGCGACTTGGGCAGCCACGGGGTATGCCCTTTGGTACGCGTTACCGACCTTTCGGCGGCCGCTTGAGGTGCCTCAACACAACGCAGTGTCGTACGGTAATTTGCTACTAATGATGGCAGCACTAGCCACGTTTTCGATTGGCTGGCGGTTGACGCGCTTTCGTAAGACCGAAATTGCCTTTAAAGTCTTGACGATGGCAGTTGGCCTGCTTGGCTTCATCACGACCCAGACACGAGGCGGTTGGTTGGTCGTCCCATTTTTTATCCTGATTGGCTGGGTACTGGCAACAGGCAAAACCAGTCTGCGTAAATTATTGATTCCTGCGTTGATCGCCATACTCGTTTCTGGCGCGATTTCAGCCTCGAGCCCGATTCTGCGCCAACGCATGCATCAGATGGTGACACAAACAGCCGAATGTTTAACAAATCCGTTAGCGATTTCATCAGAATGCGGTCGCTTACAACTTTGGCACGCCTCTTGGCTGATGTTCAAAGACAACCCACTGTTTGGTAATGGCACCATACAAGTCTTTGGCGCCAAGCTAGAGAGCTATTGGCGTCAGGGCATTGTGTCAGATTTTGTTTACAAACAAGGATTTGGTGAACCGCACAATGACATGCTCTTCAGCATGGCCAGTCATGGCCTGTTTGGGTTAACAGCTCTCTTACTGATGTACGCTGCACCAATCTGGATCTTCACTCGGCGCTTGCGGGCGCAGGTGCCGCAACCTGCAAGGGTCGCGGCAGCAATGGGCTTAGCGCTATGTCTGGGATTTTTTATCTTTGGCTGGACAGAACTCATGATGCGCAGCATTCGCACCATCGGCTTTTATGCGATGACAATCGCCTGGTTAGTCGCCCTGTCGGATGAAAAGTTTTTAGGGCGTCACGAACACTAACTCCTAAAAAAACCCAGTCGCCTCGCTCAAGTACAAAATCGCATGTAAAGTGACTCAAAACAATTTCTAGGAGCAACCCGCATGAAGCCCGTCATACTCGTTACCGGTGCGAGCCGTGGTATTGGTGCTGCCACAGCCCTACTTGCCGCAACCAAAGGCTATGCCGTCGCCGTTAACTATGCAAGCAACGCGCAAGCCGCTGAAAGCATTGTGGCTCAAATTCGTGCTCAGAGCGGCACCGCAATCGCCGTGCAGGCTGATGTCGCCGACGAAGCGCAGGTGCAGGCCATGTTTAAAAAGGTGGACGCCGAATTAGGCCCTCTGAGCGCCTTAGTCAATAATGCTGGGATCGTGGATGTCACAGCACGGGTCGACGAGATCAGTGTCGCACGCTGGCAACGCATGTTCAATATCACCGTCTTAGGCACCTTTCTTTGCAGCCGTGAGGCCGTCAAGCGCATGAGCACACGCCACGGCGGAAAAGGCGGTGCCATCGTCAACGTATCTAGCGCCGCAGCGCGGATCGGCGCCCCAGGGCAATATGTGGATTACGCATCAGCTAAAGGCGCCGTCGACACGTTTACGGTCGGCTTGGGCAAAGAGGTCGCCAATGAAGGGATTCGGGTGAACTCTGTCAGGCCGGGCCTCATTGATACAGAAATTCATGCCTCGGGCGGAATCCCTAACCGCGTGCGTGAACTTGAACACCTTGTGCCGATGAAACGAGGCGGCACAGCACTTGAAGTCGCGCAGGGCATTATCTGGCTTGTTTCAGACGAAGCGAGCTATGTCACCACAACAATACTAGACGTTGCTGGCGGGCGCTAGCAACGTCTCATTTATTCTGTTCACTTACCTCTAACATATCGGAATCCTATGTCTGTTTCTATCTACACCGCAACCGTTCCTGTTTTAAAGCAGATGCTCTTGGCACTCAGCGACGTGCTCAAAAAAGGCGAGCAGTATGCCGAACAGCGAAAATTCGATTCGGCAACATTGTTGCAATCGCGCTTGTTTCCCGACATGCTTGCGCTTGTTCGCCAAGTGCAAATTGCCTGTGATTTTGCAAAAAGCGTGCCTTCACGTATCGCGGGCGTTGAAGTCGCAGCCTACGAAGATACTGAACAGAGCTTTGCTGAACTACAGCAACGTATTGCAAAAACCCTAGGACTGATCGACGGCTTTACCGCCGCTCAATTAGAGGGCAGCGCCGTCAAAGAGATTGTGTTACGCCCTGGTACCCCGAAAGAGAAAAAACTATCGGTCGAAGATTACGCTCTGAAATACGGCATGCCGCAATTTTTCTTTCATGTCACAACGGCGTACAACTTGCTACGACACAATGGAGTCGAGGTCGGTAAGAAAGATTTTATGGGTTCATACTAATCAAGGAATATTCACATGACAACCGCAACACCAGCAGTCAGGGGCCGTTATTTTGAAGACTTTGAAGTGGGTGCAGAGTTCGTGACGCCCGCGCGCACGATCACCAGCACAGACATCGTTAATTTTGCTTGTTTGTCAGGCGATTTTAACGAGGTACATACAAATTTTGAATACTGCAAAACGACACAATTTGGCGAACCCATTGCGCATGGCCCATTGATTTATGGTGTTGCCGGTGGCTTGCAATATGCCAGCGGTATTAATGACGGCACACTACTGGCATTGCTACAGATTGATAAATGGCGCTTGCTTGCACCAGTTAAACACGGCGATACCATTCGGATGAAATCAACGGTCATTGAAAAAAAAGAATCAAGCAAACCCGACCGAGGGACCATTACCTTTAAGCGCAACATTGTGAATCAGCATGACACAACCGTACAAGAAATGATCGCGACGATCTTGTATCGGCGTCGGCCTCGGTAAATTATGGCCGAATCCAAGCCGCAGCTTTAGCCAAACGTGTCATCCCCCGCCACGTTTGCGTCTCTTGTCTGATCGCAGGCCACAGTCTCAGCAATAACTCCGCCGTTGCAAAAGCGTCAGAAGCGGCCTGATGACGTACGGCACATTCAATATTGAAATGTGCCAACCAGTCATCCAACGCCTTCGCACGCGAATTACCGCCAAATAAGCGAGCGAGCGGTTCTACATCGAGCCAATCGACTTTGAGAGGAGATAAATGGTGTGATCGATAAGCACGCTGAATCATCTCTGCATCGAACGCAGCGTGATACGCAAGGAGCGGGGACGCCCCTACCCAAGCACGAAATTTTTCAAGAGCAACCACTGGTGCTTCACCCTCGGTTTGCGCGTGCTCACCGATATGGTGGATCAAGATATTATTTCTATCAGAGGGCCGATCTTGCCTTAAGACCACCTCAAAACTATCGCCGATCGCCACGCGCAAGTTTTTAGTCAAAGGATCGCGGTGCAAGGCAACGGCAGCAATGGCCAATAAACGATCCTTTGCTGGATTCAAACCCGTCGTCTCAACATCCACCATAATCCATCGCTCAGATACGGTCGAGCGACGAGCAACTTCATCGCCCCACAAAGTTCTGAGTGAATGAAGGAAACTATCGAACATAGTCGAGCTCTAGCCGCTGCTGTAACGAACGAATTCTGGCCATCGACTCTTTCAGAATACTGCGGTCAACCGCGTTCAAGCTGTCGACATCAATCGCATTAGGATTACCAGCGATTGCATCATGATCCATTTGAATGGCCAGACGCAGTGTTTGTAAAAATTGAAACGCGGCAATCCAAGTATCCGTTTCTGTTTGAGCCAGCCCCAAGGCTCGCCCAATTGCTGCCAATCGATCTTGCGTGTTGAGTTCTTCAATGCCTAGAGCCAAGGCGTAAATACGCGCTGTTTCTACGACAATCGCTGTACCTTGGAGCTTCAAGTCAATGATCGACTTACCCTCTAGTGTCTTGGTCTCTAAACTACCCACCCAGTTCAGTGGTACATGATTCGCAAGTGCTGCATCTGCCAACAACTTGATAAAGCGTGGCGTGCGCGCCGCGGCAGTTTTCACCTTTTCTCTCAGACTTTTGAGTAAATCTACATTACCTGCCAAGCCTCGAAAGTCAAAAAATATTCCTGCTTTTAGTAAATCCTCTGGGTAGCCATGCTCAATCCAATGCATGAAGCGCGTTCTCCATTCGTCAACGGTTAAGCATAGAGAAGCATTACTTGCCATGATGTTACCCTTGCAAAGCGGATAGCCGCAAACGTCAAGCGCATCGTTGACCTCTTTCGCGAAGGTCAAATACCTATTTTTTTCGTTGAGATTGTCAGACTGCTGATACAGCAGCGCATTATCTTGATCGGTCGCGATCGTTTGCTCACTACGACCTTCTGAACCAAGTGAAATCCAAACAAAAGAGTTCAAAGCAAGGCCATGAGACTGGGCGAGCAGGGTAATCAAGCGCTCTGTCAAAACATCGTTTAAATGACTGACTAAAAACGTTAACTGTCGAGCACTCACCCCCTGCCCTAATAAGTTACGGGCGAACCTTCGAATATTTGAAGCACACTCTTTGAGCCCAGCCACATCATCAGCTTGGCGAATCAGGGAACTAATGGTTCCAAGAGACTGGCGCTGTAGAGCGAACAAATCTCTTTCTGCGATCAAACCGACAACACGGTTTCGCAAATCAACAATCGGAACATGACGAATCTCAAAGCGCGACATCATCACTGCCGCAGACTCTGCCGTGTGATCAACCGTCAGCGTCTTGACCTTTTTCGACATTACCTGACCGATGGGGGTGTCAAGGTTCAAGCCGGCCAACGTGACGCGGTCAAGCACGTCATAGCGCGTCAGAATTCCTATCATTGATCCTTCTTCTGACACGATTAACATTGAACCCACCCTCTTTCTATGCATCACCGTCAAGGCATCGCGTAATGGCGTTTGCGCAGTGGTTGTGATGGGCGTACGACGAATAAGATCTCCGAGGCGAGTTTCTAAGGATTGCTCTAGCAAAGCCTTAGACGCGAAGTTGTTTCGTAAGGCCTGGCGCGATTGCTCTAGCAACATCCAAACGCTGTTATGAATGAAATCTCGAAAAGGTTTAGAGCGATCAACTAACGTTTGCATCACTGCCGCAGGAAGCGTCAAACAGAAACAATCTCCGATTGCGACGTAGATTGCAGCGACAGGCTTGGCTGCCAGACTTGCGCTGACAGAAAACAGTTCGCCCGCTTCGAGTTCGAAAGCTGAATCACTGAGCCCTAGGGAAGTACGCTTTTCGGAAACACGCCCTTGACGGATCAGATAGAGACAGGCGGGCGGGCCGTCTGCAGGCGAAAGAATGACTTCATTGGGCGCGAAATACACTTCGCTCGAGCATTCAATAAATAAATCAACATCCTCGAGCGCCATGCCTGAAAAGGGCAAGCGCAACATCAACTGTTGTCTTAGATTTTGAACGAGACTCGAAGAAATCATGGCCACCCCCTTCTTGTGGGTACGAACACTGACTGGGCGATACCTTATTATGAACCCTAGACTCCGCTCTGTGTTGATTTGCCCAAGTGCGCACCCCAAAGGCGGTACCGCTAAACACTGAGGCTGCTGAACTGGAGGCTCTACTTGCTCTAAACTATTTGTCCCCAATGACCAGACGTGACCCCTCTTTCTTTATAGCCATCTATACCCTACCCATGTGCAGCCACTACAAGCCCGTTACCCAAGTCAACCGATTACGCCAAGCGTTTAAGCTAGGCCCGCTTGAGCATATCGGCAAGCCTGACATGTGGCCGGGCTATGAAGGGCTATTTATCCGCCCTCACCCGTACGCTGAGGTTGGCGACGAGGCCGTCCCCGCGCGCGAGGCACTGACTGGCCACTGGGGCTTGATTCCGCATTGGTCTAAAGATGGCAAGGTCAAGGGCACGTTTAACGCGCGTAGTGAAACGATTGCTGAAAAGCCCACGTTTCGCGATGCCTGGAAAAAGGGTCAACGATGCATTATTCCGGCGCTGTCTGTGTTTGAGCCTGATTGGCGCACGGGTAAAGCCGTAGCAGCTGAGGTCTCACGGGCCGATGATGAACCCATGGGCATCGCGGGAATATGGTCGACTTGGCGCTCACCGACTGGTTGGATAGACAGCTACACCATGCTCACAGTCAATGCAGATGACCACCCTGTATTTAAGCTATTACACAAGCAACAAGACGAAAAGCGCATGGTAGTGATCTTGAACCCTGACAGCTACGAGACTTGGCTGAAAGGTTCACTATCAGACGTCACTCCACTGATTAGGCAATGCCCTGCTGAGGTTCTTCAGTTTCAAAGTCAAATTCCGAAACAGATCCCATAAAATTATCGAGAGTCGTCCAATGACTGAAGTTAGCGTTGTTGACAAAATAAAGCACGAAAATACGAGAACTAATCTGTCTACGACTGCAAATGATGTGTTGATTTCAGACGATATCGCGGCAACTGGTCCGATCTGCGAGATGAAAAAGAGACTAATCATTAAACCAGTGATGGCTGATAAGCATTTCAAAACCACCGGTGAATTGTGCTCCCAAACCACTATTGCCGCTGCCAGTGGGTAGGCGAAAATAGAATAAATAACTACGTTACCCAGATAATAAGGCCGTACACCGACAAGAGACCCGTCAGAGTAAAACGCCACTCCTAAAGCCATTGAAAGAAAAGTGACAACAGCGGCTAGCAAGAATTTTTTACCCATTTTTAACCACGAGATCTTGAGAAATTGGTTTGTTTCAGCAATCGCTTCAAGTCATCTGAACCAGCGTCGTAGACACGTTGATTGTGTTGCATATCTTTTTTATACTCATCATCACCAACGATACAACCCCGAGACATGACTTTGATGTTGTGGGGTGCTAGTTTTTGCTGCAAATCATCAAAGTCACCACTTAAGATCAGGCCGTGCACATACCATCGGGGTGAGGTCGTATCCTCAAAAAGCGTTTTAAGCGAGGCAACATCACCGCTGAGCGCGATAGCCGCCACCACTGCGCCAATCGGTAACAAGGCAAAAAGACTTTTATTCAGCCCAACATTCTGAGCCTTCATTGCGAACACGTTAGACATTGAATATACGAAACGCCAATATTTATACGCTTTGCGGTCTTTCAATGGCTGCGACTCGGCATTGTTCTTAAAGACAAGAGCAGGCAGTTGCTCGCCTCGCTCGGTGATGATTTGTTCAATGGCTTGTAAAGCAAACGGATTCAGGTCTGGACTGTTTGCCCGTCTGGCAAGCAAATACGCTGACTCGGTATTGTGAAAGCGGTCTTTAAAGTAGGCGAGATTCATTGTTTTAATACAGCCTCAAAATTTTCTGCACGGTCTCTTTCACTTTCTTCTTCAGTGCTGCTGGCGCAAGCACTTCAACGTCAGGGCCTTGGCGCAAGATGTCTTGAATCAACTCCCAGTCTTCGCCATAGGGCACTTCTAATGTGTAGCTACCATCGGGGTGCACTTCTCCAACTTGCTCGGGATGCCAGACTTCGCGTGCCACCCACTGCGCTCTGAAGGGGGTGAACTTTAGTTTGGCGACTTGGCGATTTTTACCTGAAAAAATTCCGTAGCTGGTTTCGAACATCTCGCGCAGTTCTGCCTCTGGCACATTCTTGGCCGCTTTATCGACGAGTTGGACGCCACTCAACGCATCTAAGGCAAAGCTGCGTAAGCCTTCACGCAAGTGACAATAGGCATCCATGTACCAATTGTCGCGGTAATAGACCAAACGCTGGGGCGACACTTGCCGCTCGGTCGTCTGCCCCGTTTGCCGCGCAAAGTGTTTGATATCAAGCCGTTTGCGTTGCACTAACGCGTGGGCAATCATTTGAAAATAGTCGCCTGAAACTTGCCTTTGTGCCATTGGTAAGATGCGAATCCGATTCATGGCCTCTTTTGAGCTGCCGATGCCTTCGTCTAACAAGCCCTCAAGGCGGGCCTTAAAAGGTGCCACATGCGGCAGCAACAAGCCACCGGGCTCGAGCTTTGAGATCAACTCGATCATCGTCAGCAGCGAATGAATCTCTTGCTGGTTGAACCAGACGCCTGGCAACTCAAAGGTTTTACCGTCTGTCGGCTGACGCGTCATGGCATAGCCGCGTAGCGTGGCATCCCAGGCAAAGGGGATATTGAGCCGATCGCGCATGTAGGCCAAATCTCGATTTAAGGTTGCGCGAGATACCTCAAGCGCCTCTTGCATCTGTTTCATTGTGACCGAAGGTTTGCCCATCAGTAGGCTTTGTATCTTATAGAAGCGTTCGGTACGATCCATTGTTTTTATCCGCCAATCGTGCGACTCGGTGCAATTGTTGAACCAATAATAGTTAACTTTTTGACAATTATGTTGCACTATCTGCTGGCTCACTAGGTGATACTGAAGTGTGGTCCTCATTACAGGTATGAGGTTAGTATCACCTGATGAGTGCCTCACAGGATGAGACACTTACGAATAGTTGTCGGACGTTACGGTGACAGCACTTTGACAAAGCGGCTATTCTTAAACAGACCTTCATCACTGTGAATATTCATGGCCACCCTCGTACCTGACCTGTCAAACGCGAAATATAGCCGCGGTAAAGAGCGCGAATTAGATGTTCTCTATCGCCTTGAATTGTCGTTGCCTAAAGGCTATGAAATCTTTCATAACATTTCGTGGCATTCGCTGCATGAAGACAAAGACAAACACGGTGAGATTGACTTTGTCGTACTCTCACCCCTCGGTAATGTGTTGCTCGTTGAAGTCAAAGCGGGTGAGGTCACGATCGCCAATGGTCAAATGACCAAACTGTACGAGGACGGACCCAAGGATGTGGGCCGGCAGACATCGGTGCAGTTTGCAGCTGTGGTCGATCGACTGAACAAAGCAGGTTTGCGAACACACGTCACAAATTGTCTGGTACTGCCCGACTACGTCATCGGCGACCAACACGTGATCAAGATACCGCCAGAGCGCATTATTGATGCAACGCGCTTTGATCAACTCGGCACACTTGTCAGAGAAATGCTAGCTGATGAGCAAGCAGTTTCTGAGGTTGAGCGCTTACGCAAATTCTTTTGCAACGAATTTAATGTCACCCTAGACATGCGCGTACTAGGGGAACAAGTCCGCACGGCTACCGTACGTCTGGCAGATGGTCTTGCGACCTGGGTGCCACGTATTACCGCGCCCTCGGGCGTGATCAAAATTCAAGCCACTGCTGGTTCGGGTAAAACCCAGCTGGCCTTGAAATTACTAGAAGACGCGTCAGAGCAATCGCTGAAAAGTTTATACGTTTGTTTCAATCGCAGCCTAGCCGATCACATTGGGCACATTGCACCGGCCAAGACTAAGGTCGCGAATTTTCATGAATTGTGCGTTGAGTATTATCGGCAGACGGTGGGCGAACCCAACTTCACAGAGCAGGGTATTTATGATCGTATGGCCAACCACTACTGCGCTGCGATTGAGGCCAACACTAATTTACAAAATCGCTATCAACTCATCGTGCTCGATGAGGGCCAAGACTTTGAACCCGCTTGGGTAGCTGCACTAATGCCCCAGTTGACTGGCGAAGGTAAAGTCTATTTGCTTGGCGATGACGCTCAAAGGATCTATGACCGCGGCGAGTTTGACTTACCTGAGGCTGTGACCATCACCTGCCAAGATAACTTTCGAACCCCGGGTGAAATCTGCCAAGTCATTAACGCGCTCGGGTTGACCGAGCAAGCCGTCATCTGTCGCTCTTTCTACCGCGGCGAGTTACCTAATTTTTACACCTACGGCAATGACAAAGAGTTATTGGATAAGACCGAAATGGCGATCAAGCGCCTACTACAGCTAGGCATTGCCCTCAAGGATATTGCGATCCTTAGTTGGCGTGGCTTAGCCGGCTCGCTCTTGATTAAGACACCGCAACTGGGTGAATTCACTTTACGACGCCCGACTGGCAAGTATTCTGCCGCCGGTGATGCGCTATGGACTGAGGGCGCGCTACTCACCGATTCTGTCTATCGCTTTAAAGGCCAAAGTGCAGCAGGTATCGTGTTGACAGAAGTTGACTTTGAAACCTTCGACGACAAAGCGCGGCGCCAACTGTTTGTGGGCCTGACGCGCGCGCAACTGGCTGTTGAAGTTGTATTGACTGAACAAGCTGCTGGCTGTTTGAACCGCGTCGTTTAATCCTCATCCTGTGTGCCAAGACTTTGACATCAGAAGCATATTTGGATTGTTATTTCGCCTAAAGATCTTTTTTTGGCGTTTTAAAGCAAGACCACTCGTGCGGACCTCCCACTTTTAAACGAAAAACCCTTCACCTGCCTCACGCCTTGAGGCACACACCCTTCTATTGTCGAGCTGAATCAGCTTATTTTTATTAATACAGTTGATTTGTACAGTAATAGTGTTATTATTAACGCATGAACACTGTCAATCACATCCAAACGTTCTCGCTTGACGAGCTCTGTGCCCTTACCGACCTCACCAAACGCACGGTTCGCTACTACGTCCAAATTGGGCTAGTGAATCGGCCTGAAGGTGAAACGCGGGCGGCAAAGTACTCGCCACAGCATCTTGAACAACTGTTGCTTGTCAAAAAATGGACAGCAGCCGGGGTGTCGCTTGACCGTATTCGTGAACTGCTTCAAGGCGGCTCAGCGCCAGTCCCTGAGCGAGGGCGCGTGCCCGGGTCAATCGAAGTCTGCAGCCATTTGCATGTGGCCGACGGCGTTGAGCTTGTGATTGAACCTACCCGCGCAGGGCTTACCCCCGAGCAGTTGCGTCACTTTGTTCGAGCCGTGATGAGCGCCTACGAACAAATCAACCAAGACAGCACAACAAAGGCAAACCAATGAGCGAAATTCTCGAACTCTTCGAATCCAATGGCCCACAGGCTACCTTGCGTAACAGCCAGGGCGCACCACTGATCCTAAAAGACGTTGCCATCACAGGCGAGCTGCGTGGCGCCATGTTTGAAGCGCATGTGCGCCAAACCTTTAGCAACCCCACTGACACGCACGCCGAAGTCGTGTACAGCTTTCCGCTGCCCTGGGGGGCAACATTGTTAGGTGTTGAAGTACAGCTTGGCCAAGTCAAACTCAACGGCACAGTCGTTGCTAAAGCTCAGGCTGCTGAACAATACGAAGAGACCCTGTCAAAGGGCGACGCCGCCATCATGCTCGAGCGTGGAAACGATGGTAATTATGTTTTGCATTTGGGTAACTTAGCACCTGGTGAGCAATGCGTGATCGATATGCACTATGGCCAGTTATTGCAATTTGAACAAGGCGGCTTGCGCTTAGCCATCCCAACCGTCATTGCACCCCGTTTTGGCGATGCGGTTCGTGAGGGTGGCCTTGCGCCCTATCAAGTCCCAGAAACAGACCTCTTGGCCGAATACGGCTTTAACTTGACGCTCAAGCTGCACGGCGATTTGGTCAATGCACGTATTGCCTCGCCGAGTCATCCGATTAGTGTCGCTCGAAACAGCGCCGCTGAAGTCGTGACCATAGCGTTAACTCAACAAAGTTATTTAGATCGCGACTTCATCCTTGTGCTTGATCAATTAGCACAGTGCTCAGTGGCTACCGTGGCTCCCGACTACGTCGACGAAAAAACTTTTGTGGCTACCGCCAGCTTTAGCCCAAGCATCCCCAACGCCAAAGCACAAAACACAGCGGTCAAGATTTTAGTTGACTGTTCAGGCTCGATGTCGGGCGGCAGCATCCAAGCTGCGCGACGTGCCTTAATGGCTGTTGTTAAAAAATTCAACACGGGCGACAAGTTCTCGCTCTCTAAGTTTGGCTCCTCGGTTGAGCATCGTTCAAAGTCGCTTTGGACAACCTCCGAGCAATCACGCTTAGGTGCAGAAAAATGGATCGGCGCGCTCGAGGCCGACATGGGTGGTACTGACATGCTAGACGCCATCGCAAGCACCTTTGCGCTGGCACACGGTAGCCCGTGCGACGTCTTGCTGATTACCGACGGGCAGATCCACGGCATTGACGCCATGATCAAAAAAGCCAAAGATTCAAAACACCGAGTCTTTTCAGTCGGGATTGGCAGCAGCCCAAGCGAAAACCTTTTGCGCCGCCTTGCCGTTGAAACCAACGGGGCCTGCGATTTTGTTGCCGCGGGCGAGGCCGTTGAACCGGCAATCGTACGTATGTTTAATCGCTTGCGTTCACCTGCAGTCACCAAGGTATCGGTTCAGTGGCCCGAAGGCTTTACGCCTAAGCTTTTGACCAAAGTCGATAGCACTGCCTTTGAGGGTGACACACTGCACGCGTCGGCTTGGTTTAGTACAAAGCCAACTGGTCGGATCACGCTATTGGGTCAATTAGTCGGTCAAAGTACAGTGCAAGAACTTGGCAGTGTCGAAATCAACGAAACAATGGCAACGTCGACGGCCTTGTCGCGCCTAGCAGCCGCTGGGCACATGCAACAGTTTGCGGATACAACGCAGGCGACTAAGCTTGCGCTTGATTACCAACTCGTCACCGAGCACACCAACTTTTTAATGCTGCATGAGCGTAGCGCCGAAGACAAAGCACCTAACATGCCTGAGCTGCATAAGGTCAAGCAGATGCTGCCTGCGGGCTGGGGCGGTGCTGGTATGGATCACCAAATTCAATACTCAATACCCATGGTCGTGAGCAAATGCGTAAAGTCTGTATCGTATGAAATCTCATCGCCCACCGTCATGCGCAGTAGAGGTGCCAACTCACCACAATCTCGACTGCTTGAAATATCCGGGATGGATCATTACGATATCCCAGCTTTCTTAAGACGACAGATTGACCCGGTGCCCAAAATCGGTGCGGTCGGCGACCGGATCACCATCAAAGCAGATCGCATCTGGTTGAAGTTGAATGACGCCCAAGAAACAATCTTTGCGCTACTCACGCCTAACCCTAAGGCCATTGGCGCACGGATCTGGTTTGTCAATCAAAAGCACGAGGTGTTTGACTATATGGACTTCGCCAGCTTAGAAGACGCCGTCAACGCCTTGCAGGTTAACGGCTTCAGCGATTACGTGAAAAAGAAATTTTCGCTGTTAAATCGCGTTCGAACCCGCTACACCTGGAAGTGTGAAGACCACACACGGATTTTTACAAACTCACCTGCGTGGGTAAAACCATAGCTATAAAAATTTAGCCTTTATTGACGAAATTCAGTTGTAATATCTTCAGGCTACCCTTGGGTCAAATCTGGCCCTAGGCCTAGTTAAAAGGTAAGACAACTGAACGCAGGTACACGATGGGCTATAAAGTTTCACTCGGTCTGCACACATATCAATTCTCAGACCTCAAAACGGTGATGGCCAAGGCGAGCCCGCTGCGCTCAGGCGATTGTCTGTCTGGCGTGGCGGCCCTGTCTAATGAAGAACGGGTCGCTGCTGCCCTCGTGCTGGCTGATCTACCGTTAAAACGGTTTCTTGAAGAACAACTCATTGCCTACGAAGACGACGAAGTCACGCGGGTGATTCTGGATGACCATCAAGCCGAAGCGTTTGCACCACTCTCAAGCTTCACCGTGGGTGATTTTCGTAACTGGCTGTTGTCTGATGCCGTCGGTGCCAATGAGCTCACCGCGGTCGCACCAGGGTTAACGCCCGAGATGGTTGCCGCCGTTTCAAAAATCATGCGCAATCAAGATCTGATTTTGGTTGCTGCGAAGTGCCAGGTTGTCACGCGCTTTAGAAACACACTGGGCCTCGCCGGTAGACTATCCGTTAGGCTTCAGCCTAACCACCCTACCGACGACGCACGTGGCGTTGGTGCTGCCATCATTGATGGCTTGCTTTATGGCGCGGGTGATGCGGTTATTGGCGTGAACCCGGCCTCAGATAACTTTCGTGAAATTGGCCAGATTTTGTCGTTGTTAGACAAGGTGCGTGAAAAGTTTGATATTCCAACTCAGACTTGTGTGCTCACGCACGTCACAACGACCTTGCGAGCAATCGAAGCTGGATTACCGGTTGATCTGGTATTTCAATCCATCGGTGGCACCGAGGGTGTTAATCGCAGTTTTGGCGTGACGGCTACATTATTACAAGAAGCGCATGAAGCCGCGCTCTCGTTGCAACGTGGCACCGTCGGCAACAATGTGATGTATTTCGAAACAGGCCAAGGTAGCGCACTTTCGGCCAACGCCTCGCATGGTGTCGATCAACAAACGATCGAAGCCAGGGCTTATGGCTTGGCACGTCGCTTTAAACCACTTCTGTTAAACAGCGTTGTCGGCTTTATTGGCCCCGAATATCTGTTTGATGGTAAACAAATCATTCGGGCTGGGCTTGAAGATCACTTTTGCGGCAAGCTACTCGGCTTACCAATGGGTTGTGATATTTGCTACACCAACCACGCCGAGGCCGATCAAGATGATATGGATACCCTGTTGACCCTACTGGGCGTGGCTGGCATCAACTACATCATGGGTGTACCCGGCTCAGACGACATCATGTTGGGCTATCAAAGCACTTCATTTCACGATGCTTTGTATATCCGACGCGTACTCGGCAAAAAACCAGCACCAGAATTTGAAGCTTGGCTTGAAAAAATGCAGTTGGTCGATGACAAGGGGCGGATCATCAGCCCCGTTGCTTCGCAAGCTTTACTCACCTTCTAAGGGGAAGGCCTTGGCTAAACCTCCGGTAGCGTCGCTCGAGAAAGCCTCAGTCGTATCCTCAAATACAGCCTCTGTGGTCACGCCCGACGAGGCCTCAGTGGTATCCCCTAACAAAGCCTCTGTGGTCACGCCCGACAAATCCTCAATGCGATCGCCCAACAACGCGTTGGTTTCTGAAGCTACGCCTGCTTGGTTAAAGTTAAAAGAGCTGACCGGTGCGCGAATCGCACTGGGTCGCACGGGCGTGAGTTTGCCCACCAAAGATATCCTCGAGTTTCGTATGGCACATGCGCGTGCCCGAGATGCGGTTCACACCGCGCTTGAGGTCGAGCCTTTGTGCAAGGCGCTCATCAATCAGGGATTCAAGCCCATCGCGGTTGCAAGTCAAGCTGTCGACAGGCACACGTTTTTGCTGCGCCCTGACCTAGGGCGTAGGCTCTCAATTGCCAGCGCACAAACCTTAACGCGCCTCAGTCACGATTCAGCGCAACCATTACCCAGCCTTGCCTTTGTGATCGCCGATGGTCTTTCAGCGCAAGCGATTCAAAGCCATGCTTTGGCATTTCTTGAGGCCTTGCGCTTAGAACTGCCACAGGTGCAAGTTGCGGCAGTTGTACTTGCGACCCAAGCTCGCGTAGCACTTGGGGATGAAATTGGTGAAATCCTAGGTGCCGAGATAGTGGTTGTGTTAATCGGCGAACGCCCTGGCCTTTCAGCCCCTGACAGCATGAGCGCGTACCTCACGTGGCATCCAAAAGTTGGCCGAACCGATGTTGAACGCAATTGCATCTCAAACATACGGCTTGAAGGTTTGAGTTATGCCGAGGCCGCGCAAAAGCTCGCTTGGCTGATTAGGCAAGCAAAGGCGTTAGGTAAAAGCGGAGTTGAGTTGAAAGAGGAATCTGACTCGTAAAGGCATATTTTCAAAAGGATACAATTGGTGACAAATGTGTCTATGCCTGCAGCACTTTTTGAAACATAAATGTGTAGACTGCGAGGTCTCGTATCATTTTTCAAAGAGTCAACCATGGAAGCACGCGTCGCAAGACTTGAAGCCATCATTCCCACACTCGCTACCAAAGAAGATTTGGTTAAGTTAGAACTAAAACTTGAAAAAACAATTCGCGCTGAAATCACAACAGTGCAAAAAGAGATTGGTGGCGTTTATCGAGAAATCGGAAATCTTCACAAAGATATGGCAAACGTCCACAAAGATATGGGAAACCTTCGTGGCGATATGGGAAATCTTCGGGGCGAGATGGGCAACCTGCGAGGCGAGATGGGTGACCTGCGCGGCGAGATGGGTGACCTGCGCGGAGAAATGGGCAACCTGCGGGGCGAGATGGGAAAAATCGAAAAAACCGTCGCAACCTTAGTCATGAAAGCGATGATTGCAATGGTGACGATCTCAACCGCTCTGTCGACTTTTGCTTTCATGTTTGCGGGAAAATGACTTAGGTACTGAGTCCGTCAGTCTGAGTCATTTTCTCGTCTTAACTCGCGTATCGAGCCCGATCCACCAACAGCATATGTGGCACTGTTAACGCCGCAAGCGTCACAAAAACAAATTGCAACAGTCTTGAGTCATACGATGACGTTGGTAGATACAGCCAAGCAAGCGCGACCAAGGCGCTGACGCCTAACATCGGTAAGAGACATATCCATAACAGACGAGCGACCGACAAATTGACATACTGCTGCGTTCGCAGCAGGTGTCTCAAACTATGCATTCCGCAGAAGTAGACCGTGAAGGCGATTAAAGGTTGAGCCACCACTGCCAGCAAACTCACTGACAAAATCTCGAAGCTAACCCGCCAATTTTTGATCACTTCAAAACATATCAAGATCGCCAAGGTCACAACCCAAGGCCAAGCCAACGCGCGCAATGCTACGACAATCGTCTGAGCACTTCCAGCGCCAACAATTAAGGTGAATAATTCAAGCATTTCAGAAAAATGAAGTAGTGTGGGCAACACAATGACCGCACCGCCGTACAACAGTGTGGTGATTTTTGCAGTGGTTGGTGCTAAGTCTCTTGAGAAATGCAAAATCGAAATGATTAAAAAGCCGCTCATAAAGACGAGCGGTGCCTGCCACCAAAGCAAAACGACACAACCAGCCAGGCCCAAATAGATCACCACAAACTGTAACCACGCTCGCCAGCCTTTGACCGCTAGCAGCTTTTGAGCAAAGCATGGGTCAAGAGCACCATGGGGTACACCGAGAAAAAAGATTAAGGTCGCAACCACCAGTAAAGAGGCCAGCGGGTCGACCGTTGGTGCAAGCGCAGAGCCAAGCGCGATGAGTGTTGCCACAACGCCAAAAATAAAACCTTGTTGTTGAATACGATTCATCGCGCCACTGCCACTTGATAAGCGCTTTTCATGAACAGCCACGGTGGTAATGACAAAATCACTGCAAGGTAATCAGACACTCGCCCCTGATCCGACAAAAAGCGAATCAATTTTTCGCTGCTCACCTTTGAAAACAGTCGCATAAAGAGCTCAGGGCCCAAGTCGGGATGATGACGAAGCACATTCAAAAAAATCGCATCCATCTGTCTGATGACGAAAGAGTCTGGTTGATGACCGACAGGTAAACCATTTTTTTTAAGAGACTGCTTGCAGGCAAGAGCCCAGCGCTGAATTCTTTGAAACGCGTAACCCGTCGCGGGTCGGGCGGCACCAGCTGTTAATCCAACCCGAACATAGCTTGAGTGCTGCTCTGCAAGCTTAACCGTACCCTTAGGCTTAACCGTGCCCTTAGGCTTGCCCACACCCATCGGGATCAACCCATATTCGTTACGCAGGCGTTGATAAGGCCTACCGCCCGCAAACTTTTCGACCTGAGCGTCAAGATAGCTGACGAGCTCAGCTTGGTCATAAATCTTGGAAGAGAACACGGTAAATTCGATGAGTGCTCTTGTTGCTGAGAGAGGCAGCACATAATTAAAACCAACAAACGCATCAGTCGCTGGATAAAAATCCATCAATTGCGCTGAAGTCGGATCAAAGCGTGGCTCTTGAAACTCAAGCTCGCAACCCAAAAAAGATTGCCAAAGGGTGGTATCAGACAACTGCTGCGTGGGCAGTGGGCGAGTATCAACGATGGCGTTGGCTGAAAAAGAACCACCAGTGGTGTGAAGATGCCACCTGCCCTGGATAAGACTTGGCTCTGCGGTCAGTGAAATACCCGTTTTTAAATCCAGCGCAGTGTGATTGGCAATCGCTTCAAGCGCCTTCGTATAAAAATCTGCTGCAGTCAACAATCGGTAAGGCGTTGTAGAGCAATCGACCAGCGCGCGACTGACGGCGTTGTTGACACTAAAGCGCTGCCAACTGTGCCTAGCAAGTGTTGCAAATGGCGTTTGCTCATCGCCCCAAAAACACCAGGTTCGATCGTTTTCGTAAGCAGTACGCGACTCAAGCATTAGTGTTCTGGGTGCTTGTGCGTGCAACGAAGCGAGTTGCATTCCCAAACTGAGTCCGGCGCAGCCGGCTCCGATAATGATCAGATCAAAGTCAGTTTGCATGACCCTGTACTGACAAGAGCGTCTTTGTATCTCTTGGGGCTAAAGGCGCGTGCAGTTTGGCGTCATGCCGGCTTGGGTAGCGCCAAAATTTCAGGGTCAACGGCGCGCTGAGAAGGACTTCGAGCGTAATCATAAATTTCTTCGCTTTAGACACCACGATACGTTGATGCCAGTATTCGCATTGTTGTCGCCTGAGTTTTTGACCAATCTCACGATACAGACGGGCCGCTACCAAGATTGCCAGCCTTGCTCTGAACGGTAAATAGGATAACCCTTTTTCGCCACTCTGGTAATAATCATCCGCCAGATCTAATAAGGTCGCAACAGCTTGCTTAACCAGCTGTTTATGCTCTTCGCTTGGGGCAATGAGCTCATTAGGTGCTAAGCCATTGACCAACGCTGAGGGGATGTAACGTCGATCGACCAGCGCATCCGTCTGCACATCTCTGCAAATATTGGTCAACTGCATGGCAATGCCCAGGTCGATGGCGAAGGGTTCAGCCTCTGGATGATCAGTGTTGAGCACTTTGCACATCATTAACCCGACAGTTCCTGCCACTTGATAGCAGTATTGCATCAAGTGAGCTTCGTCTGCCATTCTGACTAGCTCAGTGTCAGACCACACCCCTGCAATCAAATCAAGCACGACTCTCTTATCGATCTGACACTCATTGATTAACGTGATGCCATCCTGCACCACAGCATCTGCAGTCAAGCCCGAGTGAATCGACTCGCGAAGCGCTGCGATATTTTTCTTTGAGCGAACAGCTGACTGATCTTCATCTGCCAAGTCGTCAACGTAGCGACAAAACCGATACAGCCGAGTTGCACGAGTTGCATGCCTTGGGCCGAGCAGCTGGCGAGCCCAGTAAAAACTCTTGCCCTTCGCCGCAAGAACTCGGTCTGCGTCAACGAAAGAATCGTTAGCCTGCGTCACGCGGGTGTCACCCTGGGGATTAAAGCATCAACCACTTTGGCTGACGAAATCACGCCTGGTAAACCAGCACCTGGATGGGTGCCTGCACCAACCAGGTAGAGATTCTTTAAACTTTCAGCGCGGTTGTGGAAACGAAACCAAGCAGACTGCGTAAAGATTGGCGAGATTGAAAAGCCTGCGCCGTGCACACTCAGATAATCATGCTCGAAGTCTTTGGGCGTCATGAAAAAATCTTCGGTGATCACAGATGACAGCCCGGGCAATATTGTTCTTTCTAAGGCAAGAACAATACGATCACGTAAGGCTGGCCCTTCAACGGACCAGTCTTGCCCACCTTGCAAGTTGGGTACAGGGCAAAGCACATAAAAACTGTCACACCCGTCTGGGGCAAAGCTTTTGTCGGTCGCCGTCGGGCGATGCAAATACAGTGAAAAATCCTCAGACAAAATCTTGCGATTAAAAATATCTGCCAACAACTCTTGATAGCGCTCACCCATCCAAATCGTATGGTGAGCAATGCTTGGATAAGTGCGTGTTGTACCGAAATACAGAACAAAGAGCCCCATTGAATACTGGGATGCTTTTGTTTTCAAACGCGTCAACAAAGATTGCTTTTTCGGCTCGATCATATGCTGATACAAGTAGGCCGGATCCGCATTTGAAACGACTACGTCAGCCGCAATCGTTTGACCACCTTCGAGCACGACCCCTGTTACGGTATCTGCCTCGATCAGCAAACGCTCAACAGTCTGATTCAGCCGAATCTCAATACCTTGACGCTGCATCAGTTTTTCTAACGCTGTCACGATGGCTTGCGTACCGCCCATCGCAAACTGCACGCCGTAGGCACGTTCAAGATAATGGATCAAACAGTAAATACTGGTTGTATCAAAGGGATTGCCACCCACCAACAACGGCTGTATTGAGAAAGCTTGTCGAAGCTTGTCGTTTTTAAGATAGTGAGACACCAATTGCCAAACCGTTTTATAGCTTTGCAGCCCAATGAGTCTGGGTATCTGCTTCACCATAAACCAAAAACTATTAAAGGGTTGAGCCGACAACTCACTGAACCCAACCTTAAAGATGCGCTTTGAGTGCGCGAGTAACTGCAGGTACCTTTCACAATCAGCGGGCTCAAGGCGTCGGATCTCAGCTAGAGTGTCTTCGAGCGTTCCGCCGTAATCGAAGTGATCGCCGTCGGCAAAATAGAAGCGGTACCAAGGTTTAAGCGGCACAAGGGTAATGTGATCGGCTAGCGTCTCGCCGAATAGGGCGAACAACTCTTCAAACAAAAACGAAGCTGTAATGACTGTAGGGCCAGCATCATGGCGAAACCCATTACGCTCAAAGGCCTGCGCACGCCCGCCGAGCTGCGGGCAACGATCAATCAGGGTGACTGCATAGCCCTTGGCTTTGAAGCGCAAAGCACTAGCGATGCCTCCAAATCCGCCGCCGATGATCAAAGCATGCATAGATTGAGCTCGTTAATAAGACAACTGATTCAACAGCCCACGAATATTTTGCGAGCATTCACTCAACATTGCGCCAGACTGAACAGGTAATTGAGTCAGAGCCGCTTCGGCCCTGAGCAGGTATTCGGTCGCCAGGTCTTTGGCCAAACGCTTTGAATCGAAAGCGGTATCGAGGCCTTCGTCCATCAACTCGAACACTGACACAATGTTCAACGCATCGCGGTCTTTGCCAGACCCGTTTGTTTGACGCTGATCCATATCGATATCGAGCAGATCATCATAAATTTGAAAGCCAACAGCAAAGTCCTTGCAGGCTTGTTCGGTGCAAAGGATGGCACTGTTCTGACTGCTGAGCAAAAATACAAGCTCTAAGGGCAGACTCAATAAAGCGCCTGATTTCGCTCTGACAATGGCAATGTAAGTCTCTAGCTTCATCTGCTCAGGCGTGATCGATAAATCGGCGCACTGACCAAAAATCGCCTCGCTAGAACGGTGGTGCATCGCCTGGTACATTTTTGCTAGAGCACCTGCTTTGCTGACATTTGCCAGCGCAGCATAAGACGCCGATAAAAAGAGATCGCCACAACAAATCGCGATATCACTACCAAACTTACTCCAAACTGCGTGGTGCCCGCGGCGAAACTCATCCCGGTCTTGAAGGTCGTCATGTATTAAGGACGCATTATGCAAAAGCTCAACGACTGTCGCAACGATGATGCAGTCATCTTCTTTCAAGCCTACCGCTTTGCCAGCGCTGAGAGCCAACCGCGCACGCAGGCGCTGCCCTCCTGACTGCAAATGATGCGATACAGCCTCTTGGATTCTGGTCGAGTTTGAAACGGGTGTTTGCGGTGCGCTTTGCAACGAAGCGCGCATGCACATTTCGACTTGTTTGAGCAAAGCCGTTGGCTCGCTAACCAAATAGCGCGGGTCTGCATAAGTTGCTGAAAGAGCCGTACCCATCCCCATTTGAGCTCCATCACACTTTTTGTATTGTTTTTTTAAAAAATCCCCGGCCGCAGCCGGGAATTCTCTTCAAGCAACCGCAACAATCTTAGTGCTTTGACGCTTCAGATTCAGTGACTGCAACTTTCCAGATGATCAGACCAAAGGCAATCTTGTTCAAAACGTCAGCCAGGTTATAGATGATGTTCAGAGCTGCTGCGCTGTTGGCTGGGCTGCTGCCAGTCAAGTAACCGAAGAAATAACCGATTGGGTAAATTGCCCAACCAATGGTCACGATCCAACGCATTAAGCTAAAAGCCGATTGCACTGACGGTGGGGCACTTGCTGCATTAATCTTACTGGCTTCGCCAGCGAAGATTTCATACAGAATGTAGAACCAACCGATCATGCCAACGATGAACGATGGCCAGACAGGTGCATAACCTGCTTCGCCAACATAACCGCCGACTAACATAACTAAAGTACCGATCATCAAACGCCAGAACACACCGCCTGGTACCTTGGCGATCGCGGCCAAAATCAGATAAAACTCGATCATTAACAGCGGCACCGTGATCAGCCAATCAATGTAACGAAAGACCGTTGGTGTTGAGCCCGTTGCAACCCAAACGTCGCGCATGTAAAAGTAATGCACAGCGGCGATTAAAGTTACCAAGCCAGACACGGTCAGTGAGGTTTTCCATTTAGCAGAGACACGATCTCTCTCTAAAAAGAAAAACGCAGTTGACGCGATCAACGCCATCGAGATCAGCCAGAAAGAAATACCAACAAAGTCATCTTGCTTGAGCACTGATGAAGAGGCCCAAGCCGGGGAACTCGACAGCGCTAACAACACACTACTACCCAGGGCGGCTTTCCCCTGAGACCAGATGGAATTTAATTTCATGATGTCCCTTTCGATTAAATTTCTTCGTAGCGAAAAATATCGCAGATTCAAATTACACCCTGCGCAGTCAGCCGCACAACACATTTTCCGCAATAACCCTACCGTATGTATCAGTGATGCAATAACGAATTCACTAACTTAAAGTTAGGTTTGAATGATGCAATAACGAATTCACTAACTTAAAGTTAGGTTTGCGTCGAAAGGTATCCGTTCATACAACAACCAACGCCGGAAAAGCACCTTGTGCTTATCTTGTGGTTCAAAACATCGTCGCACTGATAAGTAACCAACAACCTTGTCAAACTAGAAGTAATTGCCTAGAATCAATTCGTATAAGTTTTATACAAAATGATTGATACAACAATAATGAACAATCTCTATGCTTATTTCGACCTTACTGTCTGACCAAATCGCTGAATCGTTACGCGACTCAATCCTTGACGGCTCCTTAGCCGCTGGTACAAAACTGGCCGAAGAAGAGATCGCCACCCGTTTGGGCGTCAGTCGGGTGCCGTTGCGAGAAGCGTTTCGCGTACTGGCTGGTGAAGGACTCGTGACCATCGAGCCGCATCGCGGCGTGCGCGTTTGTCAATGCTCGGATGCTGAATTACTCGAACTTTTTGAAGTTCGAGCCATGTTTGAAGCCCATGCAGCTGCGATTTTGGCAACTACACGCCCCCTCGCCACGCTGCAAGAACTCGATACGATGATTAGTCAGATGAAGCTGGCGCTCAAACAATCCGCGACGCAGGATTATCTGGCGTTAGCCGAGCGATTTCACGACACATTAGTTGTTCAATGTGGTAATCGGCTACTGAAAAAACTTTACGATCAGATTCGTTTGAATATCCGACGTTATCAATCTGTGATGGCTCAACTGCCGGGATCACCCAAACAATCAATCAAAGAGCACGAACAAATTATCGCTGCGATTCGAGCAGGCGATTCAGACTCAGCCTCAGCACAGGCTTCAGCGCACATCACCGCGTTGGTGAACCGTTTTGAAGAGCATCGCCAAAAAATATCTCAAACAAAAACGGCTATTAAGCTGTGAATTAGACCGCACACAAACAAATAGAAAGTTTGCATACAAATCGACAACATACAACCAGACCGAAGATATACAACTTAAACGCACACTCTTAAAAACAAAGCGCCACTTTTATGACAAACCCATCAAACACCAACGCTTTACCACTTGCCGGGTTGAAAGTCCTTGACCTAACACGTGCCTTGGCAGGCCCCTTCAGTGCAATGATTTTGGCCGACCTAGGCGCCGATGTCATCAAAATCGAACCCACGCCAAACGGCGAGATGGTGCGAGGTTGGGGCCCGTTTCAAGATGGGATCAGCGTTTACTACCTGAGCATTCATCGCAACAAACGCAGCTTGGCGGTTGACTTTCGGCAACCCAAAGGGCTTGAACTGATTCGCACCATGGCCAAACAGGCCGACATCATTATCGAGAACTTTAAGCCCGGTGTGATGGCTGATATGAAGATGGATTACGCAGCACTTTCTGCGTTGAATCCGCGCTTGATCTATGCCTCGATTACAGGCTTTGGTAACACTGGCCCGTATGGCAGTTGGCCCGGTATGGATCAAATCGCTCAAGGCATGTCAGGGCTCATGAGCTTAACGGGCCAGGCTGCCACCGGTCCCACGCGCGTAGGGATCCCAATCGGCGATGTAGTGGGTGGTATGTGGGCAACGATGGGGATCCAAGCTGCCATCATTCAACGGCAGGCAACCGGCCGCGGTCAACTCGTTGAAACCTCATTACTTGCTGGCTTGATCGGCTTACTCACGGTGCAAGGGCAGCGACAATTAAGTTTAGGTGACACCCCAGGTGTCGCGGGTAACGATCACCCGGTCATCTGCCCCTATGGCATGTTTGAAGCCAGCGACGGCCCGTTCAATATGGCGGCTGCCACCGAGGATATGTGGGTCAAGCTTTGTCAATTAATCGGCATTGAAGACTGGATCACGCATCCTGACTTCAAAGATAACGCGAATCGTTGTAAACATCGCGAGCAAGTCAAAGAACGCCTGAACAAAATATTTGCGACACGTAAAAAAATGGAGTGGACGCTCGAACTCGTCAAACTTAGTATCCCCGCAGGCCCGATTTTGACGCTCGATCAAGTTTTTAAAGACCCGCATATTGTTGAAACGGGTTTGGTCGAAGAAGTCGATCACCCCAAACTTGGCAAACTCAAGCTCGTCGGCAATCCTTTAAAAATGGAAAGCTTTGGCGGCAAAACAGTACGTACTGCACCGCCCGAACTCGGCGCTGATTCACGCGAGGTGCTGCAAGAGTACGGGCTATCAGACGCTGATATCAACACCCTCATTGCAGAAAAAGTCATTCAAAGCACACATTAAGGATCGCAGCATGCTTGCCTCAAAAATTACCTATGTCGCCGTTGCCTCAAACGACCCTGAAGCGACTTGTTCGATCTACGAAAAATACTTCGAACTGCCACGCACCGATTTCAATACGCCTGAAGGTAAGGTGTCTTTGTTTAGCATTGGTCAAAGTGCATTGGCCGTGGTGCCTCTTGGCCACTCGTTGATTGATGGTGACGTCAAGCCAGGCGTGCATCACATTGCCTTTGGCTTGCAAGACCCTGAGGCTGCAGTCAAAAACTTTGCTTTGACGCCCACCCCAGCAATCGGCTTAGACGGGCGCCGCAGTTTTGCCATCGACCCCGCGCAAACCTGTGGGGTACGTGTGCGTTTGACCGAACCTCTGGCGCTTCCCGCTCATATGAGTGGCGCGATTGAACGCATCGATCATCTTGGTATCGCCAGTACGGATGTTGCCGAAGACGAGAGCGTCTTTGCTAACAAGCTTGGCTTTCCAGTTGAAAGTCGGCAAACCGACATGGAGGTCAACATCTCGGTTGAAAGTTTTACCTCAGATAAATATGGCGTGGTCTACCACACGCAACCACCGAAGCCGATCGGCGGCTTACGCGTTACCTTTATTACGATTGGCGATCTTGAGCTTGAGTTCTTGGCAAACTTCGATCCAAGCCAAGGGGCACACATTGAGCACGGCCAGTCAGGCTCAACGAAACAAGACCAAGGCGCCATCACACGCTTTGTTCAGTCACGCGGACGTGGTCTGCATCACATCGCCATCAAAGCCAGCGATATCAATGGCACCTTACAAAAAATGTCAAAGGCAGGCTTTCAGATGATCGATCAAGTCGGTCGGCCGGGCTCGCGTCGTGCGTTGATCGGCTTTCCGCATCCAAAATCGACAGGTGGGATTTTGATGCATCTGGTTCAGCGTGATGTCTGAGTCACTTGTCCTCACCGAAAGACAAGGCGATTGCCTAATCGTGCGCCTGAATCGGCCGCAAGACGGTAACGCGATCAATTTGGCGGTGGCGCAAAATCTTACCGCGTTAATTGAAACTTGCCGCAAAGATTCAAGCCTGCGTGCTGTGATTTTGACAGGCAGCGGCGACAAGTTCTTTTGCACGGGCGGCGATGTGAAAGCCTATGCAAAAATTGAAACAGAAGACGCCTTAAACGAAGTCTTCGACATCATTCGAACTTTACTTGACGCAATTGAACAACTGCCCTTCCCTGTGATCGCGGCGATCAACGGGTATGCAATTGGTGGTGGCGCTGAACTTTCACTAGCCTGCGATTTTCGCGTGATTGAGCAAGGTGCACAGATTGGGTTTCCACAATCTCGGCTAGGCATCTTGCCGGGTTGGAATGGGATTTCGCGGCTCGTACCCTTAGTTGGGCGTGCCGCTGCAGCAAAAATGTTATTTGATGGCAGACGTATTGATGCCGAGCAAGCAGTGGCAATTGGTTTAGCCACTGCGGTTGCACCAGCGGGCGAGAGCTTACGCGTGGCGCTTGAGTTAGCCCAGACGTTTAGCGGTACGGCGCCACTGTCGATTGCAGCGATTAAAGCAGAGCTGAACGCTGTGACACGAAGCTTGGGCGATATCAAAGCGCAGTCGCGTCAGGCCTTTGCTGAGCTTTGGTTTACCGCCGATCACAAAGAAGCTGAACAAGCTTTTGCAGAAAAACGCTTACCTAAGTTTAGGGGGCTATAGTGGTTAATAGATCAACACACTTACCAGGAGACAAGCATCATGCGTAAAAAAATCATCGCAACAACTGCTGCAGCAACATTAATCGGGCTAACTGCGGGTACTGTATCGGCTCAAGACTTTCCGAGCAAAGGGCCAATCAAATTAGTCGTAGGCTTTGCCCCAGGCGGTGGCACCGATGCGATCGCCAGAGCGTTAAATACCAAACTGTCAGAAATTCTTAAACAAACGGTTGTCGTTGAAAACAAAGCAGGGGCTGGCGGAACCTTATCCACGGATTTCGTTGCGAAATCAGCGCCTGATGGCTACACCATCAGCTTCACCTTAAACAACCACGCCATTAACCAAGCGCTGTACGCAAACTTACCGTTCGACACTGAAAGAGACTTGCGAGGCGTGGCTTTAATTGGTTCGCTCACTCAACTCTTTGCCTCTAACCCAAACGCTCCAGCTAAAACTTTGCAAGAATTTTTAGCACAGGCTAAAGGTACCGATGCCCGAAACAAAACCTATGCAAGCGGTGGTGTTGGCTCGCCGGGGCATTTTGCTGCAGCCTATTTAGAGTTTTTAGCAAAAGCCCAACTGACCCATGTACCTTATCGTGGCGCAGGCCCGGCCATTGCTGATGTTGTGGGCAATCACGTGCCTTATATTTTGTCGACCCTCAGTGGCCTGTTGGCTAATGTCAAAGCCGGCAAACTACACCCAATCGCTGTGACCTCTAAAGAGCGCAGCCCGTTATTGCCAAACGTACCCACCATTGCTGAAAGTGGTTTCCCGGGCTACGACATGGATACCTGGATTGCAATGTTTGTGCCTCGTCAAACACCCGATGCGATTGTAGACATACTCTATAAGGCAACGATGGAAGCTGTGAAAGCCCCCGATGTACGAGACCGCATCACGTCACAGGCCGGCATAGTCAGAACTGGTACTCCTGCACAACTTGATGCTCTAGTGAAAACAGAGATTGCTCAATTCACAAAAATCGTGAAAGACAGCAACATCAAGCCAGAGTAATTTACAGAGACTATTTAATTCGTAGAAATTGTAAAAGACAGAAACTTTAAGTCAGAACAATTTTTAGCGCTTGTTCAATTCACAAATATAGTGAAAGACAGTAACTGCAAGCCAGAGTGTTTTAAACACTTTGGCTTCTAATCGTCGAGGAGACAAAATGAAATTTTTCAAATCGCAGTTCATGTTGGGCGTCATGCTAACCGCCCTTGTTGCGCCTTTCAGCGCTCACGCGCAAGACCGCAGCACCGCGTATCCAAACAAAGCCGTACGAATTATTATTCCGTTTCCGGCGGGTCAAGCGACTGACATCATCGGGCGCCTGCTTGCCGAACGGCTGGCGCAACGCTGGGGTCAGCCGGTTTTTGTCGAGAACCGAGGCGGCGGCAATGCGATACCGGGCATGCTGGCGGGCAAGGATGCCGCGCCTGACGGCTATACGCTGACCTTTGGTGCGACGAGTAGTACGGTGATCAACCAAGCGCTCTTTCCTAACTTGCCGTACAGCATGGAAAAAGACTTTGTTGCCATCGGGCCAGTGTTCACGCAAGACTGGTTGATTGTTGCCAATCGCAATGCACCTTACAACAACTTAGCTGAGCTTATTGCGGCAGCCAAGCAAGCCCCAGGCAAACTCTCTTGGAGCGTCAGCGCAACCGCTCTCAATATGGCAGGCGAACTGGTAAAACTGAGCACGGGCATGGATATTTTGGCCGTGCCTTACAAAGGCAGCCCGATGGCCGTGAACGACTTGATTGGTGGCCATATTCAATTGGGTGTTGACACAATCGCCGCCACACTGCCGCACATTAAAGAAGGTCGTTTGAAAGTCATCGCCAATCTTTCAGATAAGCGTTCAACGCACTTGCCCGATGTTGCTACGGTGAGCGAGCAGTTTCCGGGCACTGTTAGCGTAGGCTTTGCAGGGCTGTTTGCACCCAAGGCAACTCCAGTCGCAATCGTGCAAAAGGTCGCAAGTGACGTTCAGAACATCGTCGCTGATCCCAGCTTTCAGCAAGCCGTGGTCGATAAGGGCTCGGTGCCAGACCTGCGCACCAAAGAGCAATGGGCGATTTTCTTGGCAGATCTCACAACCAAATATTCAGACCTCGTGAAGTCTGGCAAAGTCAAAGTGGCGGAGTAATTCATGGACAAAGCACTATTTGAAGCAGGCATCGCAACCCGTAAAGAGGTGCTCGGTACAGACTATGTGGGCCGAGCTTTTGAAGAGAATGCGCTAACCGACGAGTTTCAAAAAATCGTCACAGAATATGCCTGGGGCGCAGTCTGGTCTCGGCCAGACTTTCCACGCAAGACGCGCAGCATGCTGAACCTGGCAATGTTGACCGCCTTAAACCGCCCAAAAGAGCTGCGCCTACACATGCGAGCCGCCATTCGCAACGGGGTCACGAAGCAAGAATTCGTTGAAGTGTTTTTGCAGGCACTGATTTACTGCGGCGCACCGGCGGCAAATGACAGCTTTCGAATGGCCGCAGAGGTGTGGAGTGAGGTCGAGGCCGAGCAGGCTAATGCCACACCTGAGTGACGTCTTTTTTGCACGGTGACGGGCGTCTTGTTATCGTGCGATATGGTCATCTGAAAAGCTCAGACTGCGACTTTTTTATACTGAAATCACAAACAGTCGAGACTATTTGCTAAAGTATTTTATAAGAGTCGCAGTTTTACGAAATTGCAATGCTAAACACTCATGGCGCCGCGTTAACCACTTATGTCTGAAAATCTTTGGTTCAAGATCGAGTCCTTACAGCGTCTGACAGACTCTCGGACCTGGAAAAAGGGCTCTGACATTGTCTTCAATTTGCAGGTGCTGTCGTTCGAACTCGAACTTACCGCAAAAAATACTTGGGATTTGTTTGGCAGAGTCCAAGGCACGCAGCGTGCACCTTATCAGGTACAGGCCAGACTTAAATTTAACGCCGACGGTTATGTCTTGTCTTGGGGCAGCACCTGTACCTGTCCTGTGCATTATGACTGCAAGCACGGTATGGGCCTGTCGCTTTACGCCGCTTTTCACGGCCTTGAACTCTTACAAGCTAAACACCCTGAGGGCCTTGAGGCGCACGAGGAGCAGCGCTCAAAGCAATTCGAAGCGCAGCAAGCTTCACAATTGCAACGTAAAGCTGACTTAGAGGCACGGCAAGCCGAACGAAGTTTGTTGACTTGGCTTGATCAACTTGATCAAGTCAGCGAAGTCGAGCCCCGCACAAGCGCGGCTGCTGTGGCGACTCGCCTGCGGGGCTCTCCCCACCGATCACCGCCTCAGTACCTGTATTTACTGCAGATCACTGAGCAGGCTACAGCCAAACCTAAACTCAGAGTCGACACCGTCTCCACCCATCTTAAACAAAATGGTCAGTGGGCAAAGACGCATGTTTTGAAATCGCTACCGATGGAGTATGAGGTAGCCGAACACGGTGGTACCCGCCTTGATACCGACATCATGCGATTGATCGCAGACAAACCCCATCTTCCAAACTATTATCGCGAGGCTGCTTCTGTTTCTGGCCAACCGAACGGCCGCCTAGGTGCCATGGGGCTGGAGCTGGCCGCCAGCACGGGCAGGCTACATTTAAGTGATAGCTCGCTTACACCGGGTATGACAGTGCGATGGGGCGAACCGCGCACGCTAAGCTGGGCGTGGCAAGAGTCACCCGCCACAGCATCAGGCGACAACACTTGGGTTTTAAAAGCAACTTTTGACGCTGACCCTGCAACGACACTACTTTGTTTTAATAGCCCACCCTTGTATCTGGATGTAGAACAAGGCCTTTGCGGCCAGGTCGTTTCACAACAATTGTCTGGGGCACAAATTGAAACTCTGCTCAAGGCTCCGGCACTTAAAGCCTCGACCATAGAAAAACATCAAAGCGCTTTGGTCTCGCGCTTAGGCATCGTCCCCGCACCGCCGGCTTGGGTCGAAGTTAGGCAACTCAAAGGTCTCACACCTAAGCGCCTGTTACACCTTCGGCGCAAGACTGTGACGGGCTCGAGCGTACAACCGATGATTGAGGCGCAGCTGACCTTTGACTATGCTGGACATCGGGGTTGGTGGGGGGATCAACCTACTACCGTGACCATCCAAACACAAGAGGAACGGCTGCTGCTTCATCGAGACGTATCCTTTGAAAACGAAACGCTCGACTTACTCTATTTTGAACTGAGTATAGATGTGAACCGCAGTGGCCTGTGCAGCCTTGCAGCTCACATGCCTCCCTCGCAATGGGCGGTTTGGCACGACCAACAGTTTTCAGACTTTACTGAGCTAGAGTTTGAAGTCTCTTGGGATGAAAACCTAAAGAACTGGGTGCACCACTCTGGGCAAATCGTCGCTGAAATGATTGCAAGCGATCCTGCAACTGAGGCTGAAGTCTCATCCGACTGGTTTGATCTATCGCTTGGCATTGAAATTGAGGGCGAGCGACGCAATATCTTGCCTTTTTTACCCTCTCTGCTAGCTGACGCCAGCCGCGCACTCAACGAACATGAAAAGGGGCTTGACGGCCTGCCACCTTTTATTTATCTGCCCGACGCTCAAAGCGGTGGCTACCTCAGAATCCCCACAGAGGCAATGAAGCCCTGGCTTGTCACCATGCTTGAATTTTTTACCGAGCGGCAAGCTGCTTTTAGTGACGAGCACCTGAGGCTCTCTAGATTTGACGCGATGCATGTGAGCACGGTAGTTGGCCAAGAGGTCACGTGGCGCGGCGCACAAGCTCTGCGAACCTTGGCGCAAAAGTTAGGTCACAACGCACAACTGGATCTGGTTAGCGTGCCTGCGAGTGTTCAGGCTCAACTACGCCCCTATCAGCAAGATGGCTTGAACTGGTTACAGTTTTTAGGAAAACATGGTTTTGGCGGAATCTTGGCCGACGATATGGGCCTTGGAAAAACCTTGCAAACCCTTGTTCATATTCAAATAGAAAAAGATGCAGGCCGCTTAACGACCCCGGCACTGATTATCGTGCCGGTCAGTGTGTTGGGTAACTGGCAACGCGAAGCAAGCAAATTTTGTCCACAACTACGTACCTTGATTGTTCACGGCAAAGAGCGTCACGAAGCGGCAAGCAACCTATCTGACCTTGACGTTGTGATCGCGCCCTACTCACTCTTGCAGCGCGATCGCGATCGCTGGCTGGCAAACACTTGGCATATCGTCGTGCTTGATGAGGCTCAAAATATTAAGAACTCAAATACACTCGCTGCGCAAGTGGTCAAAGAACTTAAAGCGCATCAACGACTCTGTTTGTCAGGTACGCCCATCGAAAATCATCTTGGTGAAATGTGGTCCTTGTTTCACTTTTTGATGCCGGGGTTTTTAGGCAGTCAAAAGCGGTTTGGTGAAATTTTTCGAAATCCAATCGAAAAGCAAAATAATGCTGGGCGCCTAAAAAGTTTGCGCAGTCGAATAACACCGTTTATGTTACGCCGAACGAAAGCACAAGTGGCTGGCGATCTACCGCCAAAAATTGAAACGACTGCGCGCATTGAGCTATCTGGCAAACAAGCGGATCTATATGAAACGATTCGCCTAACCACCGAAAAAGCGGTACGTGATGCGCTTGCCACGCAAGGTTTTTCGAAGTCTCGTGTCACCATACTCGATGCGTTATTGAAATTACGTCAAGTCTGTTGCGACCCGCGATTAGTACCTAGCCCTGCTGCAAAAAAAATCAATCAATCCGCTAAGCTGGCGCACTTGATGGATATCTTGCCAAACATGCTCGCTGAAGGCCGACGCGTGTTGCTGTTTTCACAGTTTACGAGCATGCTGACTTTGATTGAAGCTGAGCTTGCCAAACACAACTTAAAATGGACAAAGCTTACCGGTAGTAGTCAACACCGTGACACAATCGTTGAGCGCTTCACCAGCGGCGAGGTGCCACTGTTTTTAATTAGTCTAAAAGCCGGTGGGGTTGGATTGAATCTACCTCAGGCCGACACGGTCATACATTACGACCCGTGGTGGAACCCGGCCGTTGAAAATCAAGCCACCGATCGCGCACATCGCATCGGGCAAACCCAAAAGGTTTGGGTCATCAAGCTTGTTGCGCAAGGTACCATCGAAGAGCGAATCTTGGTGATGCAAGAACGCAAGGCCGACTTAGCTGAAAGCCTTTATAGCGACGCAGTCGCGCGTAAACAACCACTATTTAGCGAGCAGGATCTCGCGGATTTGCTTAAGCCGTTGGGCGGTTAAAACTTAAGACATAGCCTGCACCGAGGGGATCACATCCCCCGACCACTCAAGTCGCAGTTTGGTGGCTTTGCGCACATCATTCACCAGTGCGGGCCTAAAGCAAACAAGGTTAGTACCCGCGGGCGCCCTGACGCTCGGAAAAATCAACCCCATCGAGCCCGCCTCTAGTAACTGACTCGCCAACAACTGCGACTCTTGATAACTTTGCGGTGACAGATATTTTTCTTTACCTTCAAACGCCCTGAGGTCATGAAACGCAGCCGAAAAGTTTGAGAGATAAAGTTGATAGCTGACGGTATCGTAAAAATAATTGATCTCAGCGTACTCAACCGTTTTATGAAAAACTACCTCAGCTAACGCCGTCTCTTGCTCGAACGCACAATACCAAGCGCCCCGGTTGGGGCCATTAAAACGACTACCGTTTGGGTTGGGATAGGTATACGCTGCATTAATGATTCTGAAATTAGGGATACCAAAAACCAATTCATCGACGCCAATGCCACTGGCGAGCCCTAGCTCTGCAGACAGACGCTGGTTAGTCGCATTATCAAGATCAAAAAGATCTTTTAGGTGTGCTGGGTTGTCTGAAATTTCTATCAAGACCGAGTCTTGATCATCTGCGTAACGCGAGGGGATCAACCGATGTAAGTCGTAGCGGCGGAGCAAGAACAATGGAATATTTGAATCTGCGATTGGGAGCATGTTTGAATCTGCGGTGAAAACCGTGTTTGAATCGACGGTTAAAACAGTTTTTGAGCCTACGTTCGAAACCGTGTTCGAGTGTGAGCTTGAAAGAATATATGAGGCGATATTTTTAGCTAGGCTTGAACGACTAAAGACCGCCGCGCCTTGAATCAAGCAAAGCCCGCACCTGTTGCATGGCGACGATCCCGCCGTGAGTCATTAACTCAAGCGGTGAATGCCCCGAAAAGAGCATATTGGTATTTGGCATTTTTACCCACCGATCAGCAAGCGGGTCACCGTATATAACGTGCAGAGCTTTATAGATACCAATCAAATACGACACACGCGTGATGCGATCGACATCCAAGGTCTTGGATGGGTTCTTTTTCATCTCGTAGTACGTGCTGCTTGAGACGGACCCCAGTAACTCTCTGGCTTCGTCATCCTTTAATTGCCACTTTTGTGCAATATTGAAAAACCCCCTTAAGGCTGAGGGTGACAGCCGTACGCGCTCTTCGCTCGACCGCAAATCGATCACGGCTGCAGGTTCAAACCGGCTTTGGGGATAGGAGAAAGCGGGGTTCAAGATGTTCTCTCACAATGATATTTATTTATGGAGTAATTTTACTCTTAAAATGGAGTTTATGGAAGTTCAAAACTTCGACTTTTTTATACCGAAATAACAAAAAGTCGCGACTATTTGATAAAGCCCCTCATAAAAGTCGCAGTTTTACGAAAGAATCCACAACACTTAAAAAGCATAAGCGCCACAAACAGGCTCACCCCCTGAGTCACTGAGCTAGGTAGACTCAAAAAAATCGTACCCCTACCCCCGCTCACCCAACTCAAGCCCACCCTCATGCCAACACCTAAAACCGCCACGCGCGAGCAGTGGCTTAAAGAAGCCATCCTGGCGCTCACACCGCTATTTAAAGAAGCAGGTTATGCCGTACCCAAATGCCATGTGTCCTGTGGCTTTGCCAGTACCGACGTTAAACGTGGGCACATCGGTCAGTGCTGGAGCACCAAGGCCTCGGCAGACAAGGTCAATCAAATCTTTATCTCGCCTGGGCTCAGCGATAGCGTTGAGGTACTTGATACGCTAATGCATGAACTGGTACACGCTGTGGATGACTGTCAGAACAAGCACGGGCCAATTTTCAAGAAGATGGCACTTAAGCTTGGCATGAAAGGCCCAATGCGTAGCGCCGGTGCTGGCCCCGAGCTTAAAGTCAAACTTGAGAAAATAGCAGCCAACTTGGGCGCATACCCTCATGCCAAACTTAATGTCCCAAGAAAAGTCATTGACCGACGCCCTCGCCCACGCGCAAAGTGTTCAGAGTGCGGGTTTACAGTGCCGATGCTGAAGGCCTTTATGCACTACGGGCCGCCTATCTGCCCGAAAGATAAGATCGACATGACCGCCATCGGTGAATGGGAGTAATTGGTTTGAATTGCGACAATGACGCCCAGAAACCTCTTTGATTATCGTGAGCTTGAGTTGTAACGTTGTTCGATTGCACGACAAACTTCGCCGTTCGGTGCGAGGGGGATGTCATACACAAGCAGGGCTGCGGCTTCTTTCAATACTTCAATAAAGACTGCCCATCCATTGCCTCGTGCGGTACGCCCAGAAAATCAAGAATCGTCGGGGCGATATCCACCAAACTAGTTCGCTGAGTCATTGTCGCAGCGGCGTGAGTTGGATGATTGATGAATAAAAATGGATGCGTTTCTTGTGGGCCGAGGCCGCCGTGCTGGCCGCAATGCATCGCGACGCCTTTTTCTCCGTCCTCAACCATCCACCTTGCACCGCTCACGCCATATGCGTTGACGGTATCAAAGCGGGCCATGTCTATCCCCATCGCTAGGTGCCGCGACTTTGGTAAGCCCAGTCGCGCCAATTGCTCAGCATCCAAGACCGCAGCGACCCACTCTTGCTGCTTGATGTGTTCAAGCTTTTCAGTCAACCGCGCTTTGCCGTGTTCGGTTGCGTAAAGCAAGGCACTGGTCCCCTGACCCGCCACACAAATATCGCCCGCTTGAATTTCGTGACTCAAGCCGTTTGCAGCAAGCCATTGACTAATATGGATCGAATCACCAATCACTTCATGACCGTGGTCTGACGTAACGACAAATAAGATCTCAGCTTCATTGCGTGCGGCTTGGACGGCCTTGCTCACCATCTCAACCATCTGATCCGTGGCGCTTAAGGCTTCCAAATGTTCCGCCGACCCTGGTTGTTGGTAGTGCAGGGTCAGATCTGGATTCGCCAGCCACAGGATCCCCAAGCTACAGTTGCCCTCCAACACAACGTCTTTGCAAAAGCGCGTGGTGGCCTCAAGATCACCGGCCAAGTCATGCGAAACATTCAAATGACGGTGATCGGTTATTTTCTCTCCGCCACTTGCAAATGATCCAGAACGATGATGAACGTGGCCAAAATGTTCTGGATCCAGAAAATACGCGATATCCGCAGGCGTACCCAGCGGTACGGCGACACCAACCCAAGTATTAAACTCATAACCCTGATAGCCAAGCTCTTGCATCGTCGGCACATCAGGCAATGAAGGCACCCGCGTGGCCGAGGTCACAGCCAAGGCGCGTAATTTACCCGCCTTGATCAAGCTAATCGCGGGCGGCAGGCTGCTGATCCCGATATCAACCACACCTCCCATCGTATCTTGCACCAAAGGGCCTGACCCTTTATACGGCACATGCACAAGCGAAGTGCGTGCGCCACTGGCCAATAATTCGCCTGCCAGATGCTGTGGGCTACCCGCACCAATTGAGCCGTACGTCACGGTGCCTGGCTGCTCAGTCGCGCGCTTCATCAGACTCTCAAGCGTAGCCGAAGAACTCGCGGGCACAACCAAAATCAACGGAAAGGTCGCAATCAGGCTGACCGGTTCAAAGTCGGTTGCGGGGTTGTACATCATTTTTTTGAACAAACTGGCGTTAAACGCCATCTCTGAGGCTGCGCCATACAAAATCGTGTAACCATCGGCTGGGCTCTTGACGACACTTGCCGCCCCAATCATGCCTGTGGCACCGGGTCGATTCTCGATCACGACTGACTGCTTCATAATGACATTTAACTGCTGCGCCATGGCGCGTGCCGTGATGTCAGTGCCGCCACCGGGTGGATACGGCACGGTCAGTTTGACCGCACGGTTGGGATAGTCGGGCGAGTCAGCCCTGCTTAAACTTGAATAACAGCTCAGCGCAAAACACGCCGTCAAGGGGAGAACGAACTTTAGACACCAGGGTGCAGACATAGAGATCTCAGAAGGATGAACAGTTAACAAGTCAATGACAAGACTCAAACTTGTTATTCATCATAGAAACCACAGGTGACCATTTCGTGACAGAGTTTAGGTCAGCACCTTACGAATAATCAACGCGGCTTCACTAAAAAATGCGATGCCGCTTAACCAATGTTACTCACTCGTCTCGTCTTCCTGCTCGCCCTTCGGCAAATCAGCAAACCTCTGCTGCATAGTCTGGTTACCCCTTGTTAACTTCTTGATCGTCACGTCTTGGGCCTTATCGTTGGCCAGGCGTAAGTTGCGATTTGCGCCCGTCAAGGCATCACGTGTTTTTTGTAGATGAATGATCGATTTATCGATCTCATCGATCGCAGTATCAAATTGCCTTGAAGCCAGATCGTAATTTCTAGCGAACCCGGTTTTAAAACTTGCCAGCTCGTTTTCGAAGTTCGTAATATCGATATTTTGCGCTTTAATTAATACAAGCTCTGACTTGTACTTAAGCGAGTTCAATGCGGCGTTACGCAGCAAGGTAATGATCGGAATAAAAAACTGTGGGCGCACCACATACATCTTTGGATACCGATGCGACACGTCTACGATCCCAGCGTTGTACAACTCACTATCAGGCTCAAGCAGTGACACCAACACCGCGTACTCGCAACCCTTCTCGTTGCGATCTTTATCAAGCTCTTTCAAAAAATCTTCGTTTTTACCTCTGTTTGCAGATTGATCGCTCTCGTTTTTCATTTCAAACATGATCGAGACAATCTCAGTGCCGGCGTCGTCTTTATCCTTGAAGATGTAATCCCCCTTGCTACCGCTGCGCGCATTGTTATCTTTTTCAAAATACGCTTTCGGAAACGCGGTCGCTCGGATCAGATTGAACGCGGTCTCGCAATGCTGCTCAAGGGTTTCACCCACCATTTTGGTGGATAAGCGTGCCTTCATATCTTTGAGGCGCTCAATCGTATCTTCGCGATCTTTGATCTGAGTTTCATACTTATCTTTAAGGGATTGCTCAGCTTGTTGCTTGGCCAACTCAACGCGCATCAGGTTATTTTTGATCTCGTCACGCTCTTGAGCCACCACACTGACGGCCTCGGTCATTGCCAGCTTTTGCGTCACCTCTAGGCCATCGAGTTTGGCTTTTAGGCTTTGGATCTCTGAATCTTTAGCAGCGGCAGTTTTTTGTAACTCGCTGACAAGTTTGGCATCGGCAAGCGCAACTGCGGCTTCTTTTTCTAACTGCGCTTGCTTAAGCTTGGTGGCAAGCTCGTCGCGCTCTTTTTCGACACCGCTCAACGCCTGGGCCAGAGCAAGTTGGCGGGCAGCGTCGGCCGCCAAGAGCTTGGCGTTTAGCTCTTGGATCAAAGCATCTTTAGCGGCCTCGGACCGATGTAACTCACTAGCCGCTTGCGCTTTGGCCAGCTCGACAGCGTTTTGTTTGCCTTGCTCAGCGAGTTCAAGACGCTCGTGCAACTGCTCGTTAAACTCACTGTCACGAACCTGCTTAACGATATCAGCGTAGCCAGTTTCGTCGATTTTGAAGGCTTTTGAGCAATGTGGGCAAATGATGTCGTGCATGTTTGATACCGCCTTTGCGATCGATATTTGTGTAGCTGCAGTATGCCTGACGATGCGACTCATCGCGTGAAACACTCGGTGGCCACTCCCAAGTTACCAAACGGTAACAGCCTCTCATCCGGCAATTTCACTAACATTATCCTTGCAAATTCATCACGACATGTTTAATTTACAAGGATGTGTCAACGGTGATTTCAGGCAATAAATTTGCGAGTGTCCTGTGTTTGGACACTTTCCCAATAACTCTTTGCCGCATTGCCAACATTTACTTTCTTACCTGCCCACCCCGGAAGCTTTGCTTGGCCACGACCTACAGCCTTTATGGCTGCAAACGCATCGGTCAGAGTCATGGTTGGGATATTTGAAGATTGATTTTCTATAGCGTTTTTCATTGGATTCAGTTCTTTTTACGAGCTCGGTGTTAATTCTTAAGCCTCAGCACTTGCATCATTTCACTTTCAATGTTTTCTGAAGTAATCAAGGATAAGGTGTTCCGCAATGTTTTTGAAAATACGTTCAACGCTTCGCGAAAACTCGGAGTATTTGCTTTTGTGGCGTACACCATATCTGCAACAAACGCATCGTATTGAGCATTCAGCTCTTCACTAGTTTCTGCCCACTCAAGTGCGCCATTCAGTTGTTTTATCGGCTTTAAATAGAAATCAAGATGCTGGTTTGCAAATTCAATCGCGTCACTAGCGATCACGCCAGTCATGATTCGCGCTAAAGCCTGAACATCCGTGTTTACTGCTGGAGTGCTCTGAATAATTTGATGCACGTCGTAGATATGCCTCACTAGGGCTTTATCCCATCCCACAGATGCATGTAGCACCCTATCAGCATTGCCCTTTTGCAACTGTAATGACAAACGACGAGGGAATGACACCAGCTTTTCAGCCAAGGCCTCCTGTAAAGAAACGCACTCAATTTGGATCGGAGATTGATAAGAACCGGAGGTTAACTTGTCAAATAACAGACCCACCTTGTGCGTTACTGTCGGCGCCCGAAGAATTGTGTGATTAAGCTCAAGCAGAAGATGAGGGCGTAACGATGAGGGCTTGGAAAACGCTGATTCATACTCGATATCCAGGCTGGTGTAACTATTACTATCCAACGAGCTGCGCGTAATAGAATCTTTTCCAAATCCTCCCTCTTCTAAAGTTTTTATCACCTGCTTCACAAAAGTACTACGTTTGCGTCGCAACGCAGCTTTCGACAGTTGTGCTGCAGCTGCGGTTGGAACAAGCTTGAAGTCAACATCCTCAGACATCCGATGCAAAATACCGTAGGCTTTTGCCAGACACGTGCCACCACAAAAGACAACCCGAAAATCAGGCGACACGGGGAATATTTGGATGAGCGTGATTGCAGCTAGAACAAAGTGATCTTTTTCAATTGCAAATGCCGGAAGAGACAGGTCTGATTCAGCATCAAAATCTAAAATCTTCTCAATAATTTCTGGTGGTAACTTTTTCACGTTTCGTATCGTATTGACTTGCTACCAAAGCCGATCCTGCGACTCACTCGTGAACTGCCCACGTTCAGCACCGCGGCCATCGGCATTTGAGTGGTTTTGCCATCCCTATATTCTTTTGCAGCAGTTCCAAGCTCTGGCTTGACTCCCAGTTTAGTCAGTACATCTATACCAATTTCAATGAGCGGCACCACAGGAACAGGCTTGCCTGTTAAGGTACTTTTCTTTGCCTTAACGTACACGCCATAGCCAGCCTTAATTAAGAGCCCTTTATTGATGGAGCCTCGCAGCGCTCGACCTACTTGATCATAGCCACCAAATTTATCAAATTCTTTGCGCAGAAATACCTTAGCCATAGAGCGCCGCAGGCTCATCTCGATTCGTTCTTCTAAGGTCATTTTTGACATAAGCAATCTACAAAAATACGACATTAATGTCGTATTTTTGCAATAATTAATGGTGTTGTCAATATACGTCCAATCTCAGCGCTTGCTGCGTTTACGACAATGCGATTCGGATCAATCCTAAAACTACAATAGATCAAGTACGCCTTCGAAGTAATTGTCAATTTACCCCCTGGTATTTAAAGCCGTTGGACGTGAAGAATATACCTGACTAACAATTAGGATTAGGCCGATTCCATTTATCCGTACCGCCACCCCCAGGCCCGCTGTAGCACCCGCCACCCGGAGCAGTCGAAGCGCCACCGCCCGGCCCGGTATACGCACCGCCACCTGGCCCTGTGTAGGCGCCGCCGCCCGGGCCCGTGTATAAACCACCACCTGGTCCGGTATAAGCCCCACCTCCTGGCCCTGTGTACGCACCACCGCCGGGCCCTGTGTAGGCTCCGCCACCTGGGCCGGTATAGGCGCCGCCTCCGGGGCCGGTGTAAAGACCACCGCCCGGGCCTGTATAGCAAGGCCCGCCTGGACCAGAGTAGCCCGTGCAAGCCAGCGACGCGCTTGAGGCCAAGACTGCAGACACTGCGAAAATAATTTTCAATGCGGTGTTCATACTGGCCCCTTAGGCTGTTCGTGTGGATGACACAGCACCAGTATGCGCGCGTTGGTGGCTCATCAGATGAGACAGATACCGATGCCTTTGCTGTCAATGGATTGGTTGGTTATTCAAGCGGCTGAGCCATCGCGTCTTTAATGGACTCCCGCATACCGGGAATTGCTAACAAATACGAAGTTTCTTGAATAGCACTCCAATCTTCTTCAGAAAACTCTTCAGCGTGAATGTTGTCAGGCGTGATTCCAGCTAATAACTCGTCAAGTCGTGTTTTTTTCGACACAATCGGTTCAATGACAATCTTGCCATTAAGCACATTCATATTGACAGCCTGGCCTAGCGTTAACTGGGCGAGCTCCATGACTGAATTCGGCAGTCGCAACGCGGGGCTATTGCCCCATTTTTTGATGATTTCTTTCATAATCAACTCTAGCTACTTAACAATTTCTTCGGCCTTAGCACGCTTGAATTTAGCTTCAATTATTTAGCCCACACTGCTCGGGGCGACTGAAACTCAATTGCCCACAGCTCAAGGTGCCGCCAGATCAAATTCATTGACACTCGCCCGCGCTGCGCGGCTTCTTGAACCGCCGCCACTAAGAGCGCAAGCGGTGCTTCGTCTAAAAATGTTGCGATATGAGCAACCAAACTAGCCGGTACAACCCCTGACACTAGGGCCGTTTGCAGCTCTTTAGGTTGCATTACCGTTTTGTAACTCACGCTGGCTGATTGACTGGCCATTTGCAGAGCATGACGCAACTGCTTAGGCGGCCAAGCAATCATGTCTAGGCCTAGCAGGTCAAATAGAACCAGCAACTTTGTAACGCCGAGCTCTTTGAGCGTACCGTTCTCAAGTTGATTAACCGTCGCACGCGATAGCCCAGACAACCGTCCCAATTGGAGTTGAGTTAACCCATATTGTTCTCGACGGTTTTGCACTAACGCACCGATTTCAAATGGATTCATGGCTTCACAAAATTAATGGGTCGTTCTGCATCGTTCATCGCGTGAATGATGTTTTTGACTTGCTAGTTAGCATCTACGTGAGCAGCGTAAATCACTCGTAACATTTGATCTGCAAATTTTGGTACTTTGCTGTTTTTCTCCCAGCCGGCGATCGCTTGGTCTGTGCGAACCAATGTTCGCCCAAGGGAAGCTTGGGACATAAGCATGGCCTGGCGCAAGTAGCGAAATTCGGCACCCGTTAATTTGCTATTTTTACGAATCAAGGCTTTGCAGATGGCTCGAGTTAGACCAGGCAAATCTTGAATGGTTAAAGCCTCACCGTAACGAGTTTCTACGCGTTCATAGCCGTTCGCCAACCAAATATTGCGAAGACCTCCGTCTGTGTAGTGGTACATACTAATTCCTAATCATTAACGCAGTGACAATGATCATCTCGGCTGCTTTCGCTGAGGTCAGGGCCGCACAGATGGGCCAACCGCTCTATCCAATATTTTTAACCAGACAGTAAGTCCCAGCCACTAAACCAGTTGACGCACCAATCAAGGTTGAAAGTATTTTCCAAGCCTGAGCAGACAGTTCGCGACAAAGGACTACCTCAAACCGAGCTAGATCATCGCGGGTTGCCAAGGTTTCGACCACGGCATCTAGCTTTGATATCATTTAAGCGAATACAAAAACATCGATAAGCACATCGCAATTGCGCTAGCCGATAACGTTGCAATACCCCCTCCTATCCAGATAAGGTATTTATTCGAGGTTTTTAGGCTAGAGACGTCTGCCCGAAACTCGATAAAGTCTTTTTTGCAGTCATCGATCAGAACTTTAACGCCTGAAATTTCTGTTGATATTTTGGCCTCGAGCGTGGCACTGACTTGCAACAAATCAGCTTTAGTGGCGTATTGACGATGCTCTTCGTGATAAACCTGTTGCAGCGTCTGGGCGTGTACCTGAGCTTGCTGCCTTGAAACCCCAGCGGCTTCTAGCTCAACCACATACGACAGTGGATTAAAAAGTGTCACAGCGGACTACCCCGTATTTTTTGCGAAGTAATACGTCACACTGACCAGTAACGTTGATGTGTAGATCAAGGTTAAAAGGATCTTCCAGGTTTGCGCGTTTACGGCTTGGTGGATACGGTTAATGTCGCGGCGAATACCTGAAACATTTCGTTGAATGCTTGAGATTTCACGATGAATATCTGAGATTTCACGACACAGTTTCACTTCAAGCCGAGAAAGGTCCTCACGCGTTGCTACGGTTGCCAAGGCTGCTTCGAGTTTTTCTACACGCAATTGCATCGTGAGCCCTCTTTGTTGAACAAAGAGAATTCTACGGACATCTTCAACATGGTCAACGCGACTTGAGCAAGAAGTTTTTGCGGTTTACAAATTGTTACTAATTGTTAGCCGCATCCTGCCCTCTCTGCACCAAAGGCACCGCAGGGGCAACGGCATTGATAACAGCAGCTTTGCTAAAGCCCTTTCACCGCGCCTTCAAATACTCACTTTCAATCGCCTCAAAAACTTCTACAGGCACGGTATCAGCAAATTTTTTGCGGCGATTAATTGACAGTTTTCCGTTTTGCTCCATGCACGACAAGACCAACACATTGAGATCTTTGCCTCGCACGTCATAGCGGCTATCTATCGCGCGATAGATCAAGTCGTATCGCGCCAAGAACTCGGCCTCTTCTTTCAAATCTTTTTCAAGCGCTTGTTCAGCCATCTCTAGCCCAAACTCAACGCAGGCCGTTGCATTCCAATAGCGGTACAAAGACTCGTCAGAATTGAAGGTCATCTGGTAGTCGTCACCGTCGATCCATCGCACGTCCCAACGCTTACGCGCAGGGGCTGAGAAACTCTTTAACGCAGCCAGGTAGTTCTCTTCATTGCGCTTCATGGCGCTTGACACCGGCAACAACAGGCCATTTTTTAAGAGCCCAGACTGACAGAGCGCGTGGTGAAATAAAAACCGCGACAAACGTCCGTTGCCATCCATAAAGGGATGAATAAAGACAAACCCAAATGACACAATTGACGCAGCGATTAGGGGATCCACTTGTTTAGGCGCACTGTTGGCAAACTCAAGCAAACCGCTCATCAGACTGCCAACTAGCGTTGGCGGCGGCGGCACATAGGTCACCCCCGCGGCACCACGCAGCGCGCTGCTGAGCCAATTTTGTTGATGCCGGTAGTGCGTGGCCCGATCAAAGGGGTTTGTGATTGCGGTATTTTGCAAACTCACCAAATACTCTTCATCTAAGTGCGAAGCAAGAGACGCCTGTTTAAGCAACTCGACAAACGCCTCGGCCTTGCCTGAGCTTGGTGTTTCTCGCTCGATCTCAAACGAACTTTTAGTTTCGTTTAAGTACGCCAAGGACATGGCACGCTCTGAGGCGCTTACACCTAGTTGTGATAAAAAATCATTGGCTCTTTGTAAAATATTGGCGTCGAGTAAACGACTTAAGCGAGTGGTTCTTTTAACCGTTACGCAATAATCCAATGAACCCAAACCGTTAAAGTTAACGCGCCACTTTGCGTTGCGTTGGCTAGGGCCAGTGACGTATTTTTTTGGATCAAATAAGTTAACTAAAGCCCCTGTGACTGTTGGTGCACCTTCGAGCTCTTGCTGATTAAAGGCCTCCCACAAAAAGCAGGCGGTGCGAATATAAACACCTGTTGGCGCTTCTGTCAGTGCTGCCAACAGCTCTTGCCCTGGGATTTTTTTTAACGCCTGCGAGAGCAACTGCAGATCAGTGCCTTCGTGTTTTAAGGCAAATAGCAGATGACTTAACGGGTCATCAGCTTTAGGGGCGACATTTAAAGGGATCAGCAGAGCGTCGTCAGCCGACGTCACCTTACTAACCGCGGCAAGACGCGCAGGCACAGTGGGCCCAAGGGCGCTGAGGCCCAACTGACTTTTTACTTGTGAGTAACCGAATTCAATGTTTTTTTTGCTATTCATCTAACTTTTTTGGACAAATAACCATTTTTTCTTACAAAGTACTGCTTTATTATATTTTTTCGTACATTGAAAAATTTGATGGCTACCAGTGACTCTGCGATCGAGGCCCGTATGAACGCTGCCTCACTTCAATCGAAAGACAGTCTGTGCCCCGCCGCGACGCGTGCTCGGTCTTCCGCGTGAACGCCCCATTCTTGACCAAGCTTTGGCCATGTTGAAAAAGCGTCAATCGTTTCATCCAGTATCAAGCTGGGATGACTAATACCAAACTTCTGGCCGACCGCTAGAAGTTCTTCTCGAGTGAAGCCATCTGCGTGACCTGCTAATGTCATTTGATGCTGACGCGTGTAACCGACACCCGCCGAATACGTCAGATCGTAGGCGGGTGCCAGCTCCCAACCCGAAGATTTTTCCTTCATCAGGAAAGAGATATTTTTCACGTGATCATCCTGATTGCGGCCGATCACGTTAAAAATCATCCGTCGATAGGCTTGATCCATCGCTGAGTAGCCTAGATGTAATTCTTGGATGAGACGCAACCACGACTCGTAGCTGTACGCACCGGGCAAGTTGTAATCCACATGAGTCATACCCGCCAAACTGTGCATATGGTGTTTACTTGTTTGCTTTCTGTCGAAGCGTCTTGTCATAAAGTGAAAGAGGCCGCCATCTTCTAGGTAGCTCACTTCCTCCATTTCAATACCGAGTTGCTTAGCCAACAGCGCGTAGGTGTACTCAATGCGATTAAAGGGCTTTGCCTTGTTATCGCGCTCACTCGCCGAATTGACACCGTCAAACTTAATGAGCCAATGTTCTTCACCCGTGCGGTGCTTTGCAAAGCCTGAGCGAACCTTATTTTTCTCGCGATCCCACAAAATCAAGGCTTTGGGGCGGGCGCCACCTGCTGAGCCCCCGACTCGCATGATGTCGTGGATCGCATCACCTGTCTCACCTTCAATCAAGCGTCGCGCCGATTCGACTAGACTCTTTATTTCTAGCGCCCGCTCTTCTTCAGGGCTTTTACGCTGTAAGTGAGGCGCATATTCAAGAGCACCCATCGCACGATTACCAACGTACAGTAAGCGCTGCACTGGGCTCAAAGACTTTTCGAATTCTCCGCGCTCTTCGAAATACTTTTTAATAATCAAGTTGCCGAACGTATCGGGCAAAGAATCAGCCAACACGCCCGGTAAACCCATGAAAGCGTCTTGACGCAGTAACTCAGGAAACTCAAACGTCCGCGACTCAAGTGGCAAAAACTTTGGTGAAAGTGCCACCCCACCACTGCGAAGGTAGTCACCGTCGTATGAAAACCCAATACGCCCATTTTCGTATTCAAGGACTGCAGCAACCACTTCACCCCAAAGCTGAATATTGGCCTTGGCAAGAACCTTGAGACCCGTGTTGCGACTGCGCGGTTTTGGCGAGATTGTTTTAGCTTTTGCTGTGTCGGTCATGTTTTGGTGAGCAAAGGGATTCTAGAGATTAGGTTTTTAAAGAGGCTGTACGGTAAGCGCGCAGCCGAGGTTGGCCACGAGCTGAAAGCGCCTCGCCACTGGGCAGCACATCGGGCAGCGCAGTATTTAAAGCGCCCAGCAACTGCAGTGCACGCAGCACCTTCATGACTGTACTTAAGCGCACATCGCGCCCTGCCTCAAGATCCATAATCGTTTTACGATTTAGGCCAGTGCGCTCAGCAAGCATCTCGGTTGTGAGGTTGCGCGCAAGCCGCCTTGCACGCAATCTGACACCGAATTCAACCATATTCTCAAAATCTGCTAAAAAGTCACCTATAGAGGTCATATTTAACAATTAAAGTAAATAAGATCCATTATAATGGACTTTATGAATATTTTATATTTTTTATCATAAAGTCCAATATAGTAATCATATTGTCGTTTATTGATCATATATGACCGTCAAAGCGGACATTAATAAATATTGAATAACTAAGCGAGTCAGGTTGCCAAAAAGTAGCCATGCACCAGCCGCTGTGCATTCTACGCAAGGCTTCACAACAAGCGCTGAACCCTGGCTAAAAATGTCATAGCCAGGCTAGTCCCCTTAACCTGCGAGATCTACGCATAAAGCCTAATCGTTTATGACCTAAGCAGCGACGGCGACACAAGACTCGTTTTTAAAAAACCGGCCGCCCATCCACCAACGCCTGAGCCGCTTGCTTTTGTGCAATATTGTCTAGATCGGTCTCGGTTAAACCAAGCAAACGAGTCGGGTTGGTTCTGACCATTTTTCTGACATCCGCTTCGGGCACACCAAGCATGAGAAAACTGCCGATGAGCATTCGCATGGTTTCAGAAGCAGGTGGGGCCCATTCAAAGAAATAATCTGTCGTCAAGATCACTTTGTCAGGGCTGATCTCAGACATGATGTTGACAAAATCTTTTACTTTGATGCGTTGAAAGGCTGGCAGGCAGCCCAGGGCGCAAAACTCGCAGACGGCTCCGAGTGCGCACATATCTTTGATTTCTTGAAGATTGGCACCGACTGAATTGCTGTCTGGATGCGAGAAGATGACCTCTTCAATGCCGTAGTCTTTGGCGCCATCGGCGAGCGCAATAGATTCTTTGGGGGATACGTGACCGCTACACACGGTCATCCCATACTGACGTGCTGCATCGAGGCATTCGCGACATTCTGCGGTGAGTTTGCCGTGTGAATCTGTCAAGCGTATGCCTTTACCAGGCTTAAGCTTGCTTTCAGCACGATCAATAAAATGCCTCAAATGATGGCTCATACCGCCGCGTTCGATGTCGTTTTCAGCGCTCCAGGTGGGCATGAATAATATTTTTGCACCTTGCTTGGCAGCAACTTCAATCGCCATCGGGTTCAAACCGCCTACGGTGTAGTTCAGCGTAATGCTCGGGTAAATTTCAAGGCCGGGTACCAAGTTCTTTAAATGATAGGCTCGCCCGACAGTCGGAAACATATGCGACTTGAGCACCACACCGGTCATCCCCGCATTGCGCGCGATCGACATCTCGTCGACGTCTTCCATTCGAGTCTTGCAGTCAAAACTAATTTCCGGATAGCCGTGGTGATGCAGATCAAAAGAGCCCTGTAATAAGCGATCGATTTTTGACGGCCCACCAGGAGGAAATGGGTAGGAGTGGGATATGGTCATTAGGCTGCCTCTTTTGTGGTTTTCGAATAGTGTATCGAAAATCATGACAGCACAAGCTAGTGTGACTGCGACTGAGCCATGCACCGCTTTAAAAACTCACCAAACAAAACCTCAAGTTGAGGCAGTACGCTGTTTAGTCGATGATCTGAATCCAAGATATGCAAGGCAGCCTTGTGCTGTTGCGCGAATTTAATCGAATGCCCGACCGGCACAACATCGTCATCCCAACCATGAACGATTTCAATAATCTCAGCGCTTGGCTTAGGCTCATACACCGCATAGGCAGACGCCACCTGCACATCAGCAAGGTAAAACGCAGGCGCCAGTAAATACAAACCCTTTACAGGATGACCTTTTGCACTCAAGGCCTCAGAGGCAACAGTCGAGACATAGCCGCCCATGCTTGAACCGACCAAGATCAACTGATCATGCGCTGGTAGGTCGTACGACAAGAGCTTTTGCACGCGTAGCTCTGGGTCATCCATACCGCTGTAGTCGACACTCAGAACTTGCGCCCCAGCGTGGCTGCCAACTTTGGCTAAGCGCTGAATCTTTGCGCCGTTTGGACCCGACTCTTTGCCGTGTGAAAAAACGATTAGCGTTTGCTTGGTCATATTGAACATCCTTTAAAAGTATCGCTCTGCTAAGTGACTTGCCTGTTTGTTCGAAACCGCCTGGCTTGCCGACTTACTGACTTACCGACTTACTGACTTACTGACTTATCGAATTACCGATTTACCCGTTTAACCGTTTAACCGAACTCTCAGAACGCGCCGGCTAGCCCGAAGTCACAAAAAACCGTCAGTAAACGTCAACGATCAACCCTCAAAAAACGCCATATCTGCCGCCTTGGCGATGGTGAGTTTGCCAGTGCGCTTTGGATAGCCGCAACCCGTGTCAATAAAAACATGCGAGCCAACATCCTGGCGATTTCTATCGGCAAAAGTGTTGCTATTGCCTTTTTGCTATTACCTTTTTTGGCACCTGAATTATTGGCCATTGCAACCTATGCATACTCTCAGTCACAAATCCTAGATTTCACTATCTGGGTAAACAGTTTACTGTTGGCTCAGTGTCCAGTTTGGTCTGAGAAACGCACCAGTCGAATACTTTCGAGCCGATAGAATCGAAGTACTTTTTATCGTTGGCGCTAAATTTACTGCTCTCTGGAACGTCAGTTTTTGCGCTCGTTAGTTTGTGGCATTGAACTGAAAACGTTTTTTGAGGATTCGGCAGGCAATCAGTGACAGAAAAATGTGAAAAATCAGGGTGGTTACGGCCTTGGCTGTACCCGTTTACGATTGGAGGCCGCGCTATCGTAAGTTTTTCAGTCGTTGTTGCCGTATGTTGGAGAACGCGACCAGTCCTCAGCGCGTGCCATGCTTCTCCAACCGCTAAAAAGTTGAAAGTCCAAGCGTCCGCTCTTAGCGAGACGCTGACAGTGATCAGGGCGACAACCCAGCACGCCAATAGCCTTAAAAGCGTTCTCGTTTTTATACCTCGGTCATTTAACTTTTGGCCGAAGCGTAGGCGTCGGTTACCGATACTTGCGATGTCACTTACCTTGCAATTCAATGCACTCATCATGCTCTCCTATTTAGCCATTTCGACAGACGCCGGGCATGGCAATTTTGGATAACTCCGCCCCTTACTCACTCGCCTATTGCTTTAAAGACTGCTTAAAAAATCATTTACTTCGCCAAACCATTTGTCATCCATTTGTTCGGCGCTCAGCTGCTCAAGATCTTGTTCAAGTTCGGTCGCGTCTTCTTCTGTGACGGTGATATTGCTTGCACCGACAAAGACAGTTAAGACACTATCGATTTTCCAGATCTGAACTTTTTCACCAACAAACACTACTTCTGCGGGCACAGCAGTGCCCCCCACGATTGCGCGTGCCATAGGTATACCCCTGTAGTTGTCAAAGAACGTATTGGGCTAGAAATGCAAAAAGCCCCATCAAGAGGGGCTTTGAGTGGTTTAGTTATCTGAGTACAAGTCAGATCACATCCGCTGTAAGCGTAAGCACCTTTGCCTAGTAGGCTGGTTGCTGTGGGCTTTCGCCCCCTCTTAATGTAAGTGTGATTTTAGCGGTAGATCGAGATAAAGTACAGCAATAAATTCACTCAATCAAAAAAGGCCTATTTGATCGCTTCACTATTAAGTGCTCATGCCAATCGCCGTTTCGGGCCGAAGGAAATACAACACAGCCTAAGCCGTGTACCGCTTCAAAAAATCAACAAACAAGACCTCAAGCTCAGGCAGCACGTTGTTTAGCGTTGACAGAGGCGGCGGTCGTGGCCCTGTTTGCTGAACAATCGATTGCGACGACCATCGCAACCGATCGCAAAAAACTTTACAGCCCAGAGCCACGCCCTTGATTTTCTTTGCGACGCAACCAGGCAGGCTTGGTGACTTCTTCTTGCATGCTTTGAAATTGCCCTTCATCGACTTCAGACAAGCGGCTCTTCATACGGTTTGATGAATACATTAATTCTTTTTCCATACGCTCGTGATCGCGATTAGCCAACAGATCCGCCAAGACACCCACTGTTGCCTGTAACCAAGGGTTGTCTTGTGCGCGATCGCGCAACTCATTGAGCATGCGCTCGACTGCGCGCCAATCGCGATGGCGAACGGCCTCGCGCGCCATACGTTGTAAGTCAGCCGCCTCGATTTCATTGAAACGACCCGCCACGCGTTCGTCGCTTGGCATCTCACGCCAAGCCTGGCCTGACACTACAGGCAACGGGCCTAAGCTTGCGCTAAACGTGTGCTCGACGCCTACTGCGTCAGTTGCCTTAACTGTCACGCGCAACAAAGCCTCAGTTTCGTCTTGCAACTGACCGTCAAGCGCCTCGTGCATGGGTACAGACAGCGCCATCCAGGCTTCTGAATTTGCGGCGATTGACACCAAGCGCCACGCGTTACGGCCACGGCTTGGGTAATCGTTATGCATCGTCCAGCGCTGCGCTGGGCTTTGCATCGTCAAGGTGACATTACGCCATACCGTGTGCGCCAACAAGCCAAGTTCGGCCTCAAAGGGTTCAGCCAAATCAGCAGCGCGATCACCATACATGGCTGTACCCTGCCCTGCGGTCGCCATTTCAGTCATCAATTCTTCGTTAAAGCCCAGGCCAATACCAACCGTGCTAGTCGTTACGCCAGTGCGAGCAAGTTGGCTGACTTGTGCGCAAATGCCTTGGGTGCTGACAAGTCCGTGATTCGCTTGACCATCCGACAAGAGCATGACACGACAGATACGATTGGCGTCAGCGCGTGGGGCGATCTGTTCGGCACCGGCCAACCAACCGCCATGCAGGTTGGTACTGCCTCCGGTACGCACGTTGGCCAGCAGACGAGTAATAACGCCGCGCACTGCTTGAACCGAGCTAAGTGGCAACAACACAGCAACGTCATCGTCATAGATAATGATGCTGACTTCGTCTTCGTCATGCAGGCGCCCAATCAAGTCGTGTGTGCAATCAACCGCTGCACGCAATTTACCGCCCGACATCGAGCCAGAGCGATCAATCACGATCGCCAAAGAGATTGGCGTGCGCACTTGGTTGGGGTTCGGTTGTGGGCGCAAACGCACCAATACTTGTAAGGGCTGCGTGCCGGTTTCGGCGATTGCAGGTTTATTAGGCGTCAGAATAATTTCTAAGGGGTAAGGTGTGCTCATGTTGAGGCTCCGTAAGGGATTTTTTAGACAACAAGATTCTTGCTGCCACGATAGGTGACAGATTTTTAGGGACTGCGTTTGAAGCGAAGTCGTTTGGAACGAACGCTTACGTTCTAAAAACGATCAGTGTTTGATCGTTGCTGTGGCGTTATGAATCAGCCACGCGTTTTTGTTTTTTTTCTATCAGGTCGATCAGGGCTTGCTGTTTATTAGCAAACTCATCTAGCTGTGCTTTGACTTCAGAGGCGTGGCGCTCAAGCGCACGCTGCGTCTGTATCAACTCACCCAGTTGATCTTTCACTTCGAAGGTGTGACGTTCGAGCATTTGGCCCACATGCTGCATAAAGGCCTGTTCGCGTTGAAAACCAACTTGCGCCATTTGTTCGAGGGTAGCCATCAAGCGACGCTGCGCATCGTTCAACTCTGCCACGCGCGAGCCCTGCTCATGCACTTGAGAGCTAAGCTCTTGAGCGCTGTGTTGCATATTTTTAAACGACGCGATTTCTTGCAGCCACTCGTCTTTCATGCGCCTGACTTCATCCAATACATCGGTGATCGCCATGGGCGGCTTTGTGTTGGCGGTGCCACGCTCGTTGCTCCGACTGGTGCGAGGCGACGCAGACGTTAGCTTGTCGAAGATATCCAATCTTTCAGAGTTGTTCACCTGTAACGAAACATCTCTTTTAAACTTTTGCACCAACGAGGCAGCGTTGACGGACGACCTTGCGCCAGCCTGCTCTGAGTACTCGTCTTCGGCCTGGAGAGCCTTGAACAGACTCCGATCAAGCTCGGCTGTGGTGGTTTCTTGGTTGTATTGAGCAACTAACTGCAGACTCCATTTTTGTTCATGACTTAAGCGGCGCGCCATGATCAGCTGCACCAAATGCCTAAAGCCATAGGTCGAGTCGCGCCCTTGCCGTTCTGGGCGGTCGATCACCCCTTCGCTGGCGTAATACCGCACCAACCGCTCGTTGATCGAGTCGGGCTCAACGCGCCAGTTATGCTGGTTGCTTGCCGCAATCACGGCATCGCACAGTTGGGTGGCGTTACCGGCAAACTCGTCTAGGGCTTTAAGAGTGGTCATTTGAAAATGGTTATTTAAGATTTAGACAGTGTCATTATGACAGTTAATCTAGCCACTGTCAACATACCAGTGGCATTAAAACCAAATTAAATTCGAAACATGGCACAGTATGCGCCCCTGTGTGTCTCACAAGGTGAGCCCGCTTAATCACAAAAGCCCCAGCACCTCCCAAGGCAAGGTCGCGTCACTAAAGTGCCCCCAGCGAGCAATATCGGTGAGGTTTTTACGCGAAAAGGTGTCACCACTTTTGTTGAGGCTAAGGTCAAAGTTTTTGACTAAGTGCTCAACTTGCAAGGCCACGCCGCCTGCCCCTGTAGCGCGCAACACCCTTGCTTGTCGATCGCCCGGAAACCAACCCACTACAACTTGCGCCTCTGTGGCAAGGCCTAGTTGCACGATCATCTTGGCTAAGCGCCTGGCGTGCATGCCCCCGGCTCGGTCTGCTTTATAAAAATCTTTGCCCGACCACGCCCCACCCCCGATCGGAACTCGAGGGCCATAGGCGTCTACCACTAGCTTTTTACCCGACAGACCGTTATCGCCCTCTGGTCCACCCACTTCAAACGCCCCTGCCCCGTTGACGGTGAGCTGCTTGGGTAACGCAGCAGACAAGCCGGGTAAAAGCGCGGCGGCTAACGCAAGCTCTTCTTTGACGGCAAGGCGAACGGCGCGATGTAAGGCAATTTCATCAGCCGCAACCTTTTGCTGTAACGAACAACTGAAATGCTCGAGCGCCCACGAGCGTTTGCCTTCAAGCCCAAGTCCTGCCTGATCGCTAATAACACTCGCTGCCGCATTCCCACTTCTGGCGCCTGAGTTAAACGCCATCCCTAACCCGTTCGCCGCCTCGGTGGCGTAACCTTCTGCAACCTCACTCACCGCAATCAACACTTTTCCATCAGGTCCCAAGCCAAGCTCGGGCGCGTCAAGGCGTAGCGCGTACAAGCGTTTAGCCAACCTAGACACCAACCATTGTTCAACTGGCAAGTGATTGGTTGGCACCAAATCATTTGCATATCCAATACACACAGCTTGATCATCAGCCAGCGCCCGAAACTCTGATTCGCCCTCTTCAAGTGGCCCTAGGCATAAGTTAGACACCACTTTCACCTGAGCAGGCGACGGGTACCAGTTGTCGTTATAGCCAGCACTTTCGTAAACCTCTCGAACAAGTTGTTGTAGATCGATGGTGTGTGCGTCGATGCACCCGATCCGACCCGTCACATACACATGATCGCGATGCACTGCCACCTCAACTCCTACTAGTGCCCGGGCCTCGCGCTGATGGGCTTCGCACACCAGTGCATCGGCAATCGCATCTGATAATTTGTCAGGATGCCCAGGAAAAATAAATTCAGCGCTATAAAGTTGTTTGCTCATGATGAGACCCCTTCCTGCAGAATGGTTGTGTGGTTTGCCACGGATTTCAAATCAGTTTGATTCACTTGAGAACCTATGTAGGCGACCGCCAGTTTGGCCTTCGTCAAGGTTGCTAGATGTTGGTCACCGGGTGCGCCCACCCAGCCATCCGTAATGATTAAGGCCCGCTTCACCTGGTGCTTAGCCATGTGCCGTGCCACGCAGACAATATCTGTGCCACCGGTCGTTTGGCATTTACCCGCTTTGAGTTCTGCCAAGGTGATATCGGCAATCCGCGTCGAAAACAAATGCACCGTTGGGTAGACCAAAGCTTTGCAATCCAGCACCGCACCGTACAAAGCTTTCAGGACTGAATCCATGCTTCCTGAGACGTCAAGATACACACGCACTTGGTCACCAGACGGCACCGTTTTAAGCCAATTGACTGTGCCGGGGTACAACAAGAGTTGCGCACCCAACGCTTGCAGCACGGCGCCACGCCTTGAAAATGCAGGGATCGCAGTCACTGTGGGTGTGGCCTCAGGGCGACGCTTGAGTAGTCGCCCCGCCACGCGTTGATCCGCCACCTTACAGATTAAGGATCGCAATAGCGCTCTGTTGGTGGGATTTTTTCTCTGAGGCGAAATCGTACAGGTGGTCAACACCTCGGCTAGCGACCGACCGTTAATCGGATCGGGCGGTTGAGGCCATTGCTCAACCAGATCACGAACAATATCAAACAGCACTGGCGAGGTATGTTCGAGTTTGCCGTCTTCTGCAGCATTGCGATGCTCACCTAACAAAGGAATACCGCTCAGATCAGCTTGCCCCGCGGAGACATCTTTCGAATCTTTCGCATCTTTCGCATCTTTCGCATCTTTCGCAGTCGACCTAAGCAACCTTGGCAAAAGCTGATACACCTCAAAATAGCTTGCACCACTTTTTGAGTAGAGTGCTGCGTGCACTTCTTGAATACGCTCACGCGTAGCAGGATCAGTCACCTGCCACTCGGGCTCTGTGCAATCGACACGCCTGGGCCAACCAGCAGGCGGGCGCAACAAGCACTCAGGAAAACTCTTCGCGTTGTAGTAGTCAGTAAAAAAGGCCGTGTACTCAGCACCCGGAAACATTCTGCAGAGAATGCCATTAATCACCGCGTCAAACACAAAATTTTGTGTCGGGTTGGTACGCGGAAACAAAGTCGTATGCCCAAGCAAAACATGATGCAGCTCGTGCATCACCAGCATCAACAGTTTTTCGGGAGTCTCGGCGTGCGCAGCTACAAACTTTGGATTAATCAACAGTCGCGGTTGCGCTAAACACTCGACCGCAGCTGTTGGTACGCTTTCAGTTTCGACAATGTCTAACAACCTAAGTAAACCGGATAAGGCGTACGAGCCGCTTGGAAACACATCCAGAATTTGCTCAGACAGCGTAGACGTTTTGACTTCAGTCAATGTCAGCATGAGAACCTCGAAAACGTAGATGATTTTGTTTCAGTTAAGGTCAGCATGAAAACCTCGAAAACGTAGACGTTTTCTTTTCAGTTAACGTCAGCATGAGAACCCCGAAAGTTTTTCATAAAAGTTGGGAGGGATCAGCAGCGACACCTCTTTGTAGCCACGTGCGGCGATCAGCGAAGGTGTCTTGCTACGCAGCCAAACCGACTCTGTGCATTTGCTAAAAATTGCCAAGGTCGACAGCAGATCAGCAAATAACACCGCATGCTCTGGACGCGGCATAATCACCGCACAACCTTCAGGCAAGGGCATCGCCTGAGCTCGTTGATTGATCAAAGCGTTTAGTTGCCTCGTTGCCGCTTGCGCGCGTGCTGTGCTGTTCGACTTTGATTGCTCAACTCTCACTTTTGACTTGAGGCTGGTCGATTGATTCAGGCGAGTCTGCGTATTGACATTGATTGTTGAATCGAAGCCTGTTGATTCGCTTGAATCTTTAGAAGCATCCACATCCGCTGAAAGCTCAACCTCAACCTGCAGATAATTCAAAATCTCAACCGCGCTGAGCTTGGTCCAGGCGTGATCAAACGCAAAGCGCACGGGTGTACCGAAAAGCTGTTTCGCCGTATACCTAAGCTGAGTCACCCCGCTGCCGCCGGGGCTACTTTGTGACGCCAACCCTGCGAGCCCTTCGTAACGAAGCACACTTTTAGGCGGCGCGCTCATGTTGTGCAATAAGCCAAGCGCCTCTCTCATTGCTGTCTCAACTGAGAATCGGTTTTTGTAAAGCCCGCGAAGGCTTGCTCTGCATCTTGAGGAGTCTGTAAATGTTTTTTTGCAAACAACGCGGCAATCGCATTGGCTTGAAGGTGGGCGCGCGGATCTGAGGGGTTGAGCCTGGACAGCAAGTCTTTGACCCGACCCCAGGTTGTGTAACGTGTATGAGACGCGTGCAGGGTTTCGCTAAAGGTTGGTGCCGCCACCAGATCGCGGTACAACTCACCTGCTTGCGCGGCAATGGCCGTATTTAAACGTCCGACTGCGCCAGTTTCAAACAAGTACACCACTGCCGCTTCGCGGGCCCCGTGTGTTAATTGCGCAAGGGCATCCGCAACGACACGCGAGAACTCTGCCTTGGACAACTTTGTGGCTTTAACCGCCAACTCTAAGCGCTCGAGTGGGTTGATGGCACAGAGAATCGCACGTAAGGGATCGCTGACTTTAAGATCAAAGGTTCGTACAGCCTCTTTGTGCGCAGATAACAACTTGATTTCAGAGACTGCGACGCCGAAGGCCGCTTGCGGCAAGCTACAGCGCAGCGCCAACAAAGTCACGTCAGTAACGCTGCAATTTGGATCAAGGGCCAAGGCTGCCGCGTTAACCGCCAACACGTTGCGATACAAAAGATTGGCGCGTCGTGGGCTCAGGTCAATCCCCGCCTGAATGAGTAACGCCACCACCGTTTGCACATAGCGCGCCACACCGGCAGCAAACTCTTCTGACAGGCCTGCCAGAATACGCTCGGCTAAGCTCAGCAAGTTCTTTAACCTCAAGGTCTCGTCCGCCTCAAGCGGTAGATCTTGCGCTTGAATGACCGCAATTTGTTGTGTAGCGCTAAATTGCGCCCAATTGGGCATCGCAACCACAAGTGCGAAACGATCCGCCAAGGCGACATCTAGCGGTTCAGAGCCTAGGTAACCGTTATCGTCATCGTCGGTACTGGGCGGGTTCATCGCCGCCCACCGATAACGCAGTTGCTCAAGCAACAGACCCTGCACGCGCCGTTCGTGAATCAACGGAAACAGCTTGTTTTGGATATCGGGTCTGCAACGACTGATCTCGTCAAAGATCACCGCTTCAGCACCCCAAATCGATGCGGGTGTCTGCACGTACTGCAGCGACCCATCTTTTCCAGGCAACGGAAAGCCAACCAGATCATCAAAATTTAAAAGGCTGGCGTTGTAATGCCTGAACTCAAGACCTAGAGCCAAGGCGATTCTGGTTAATAACAAGCTCTTAGCAGTGCCGTGCGCACCGATCAACAGCAAGGGGCTGCCGGTAATTAGCGCTGCGAGTAAAGGTGCCTCTAACGCAGAAACCCCGATCAGGCCTAAGCGTTCAAGCCAGCGGGTGTGACCCTGGCTTACGTTTTGGCTTGCGCTTTGATTACCGCTTTGGTTTTCGGTCTGCTTTGCTTCTTCGTTCATGTCGTGCTCCTCATCGTCTGTGACACCGCGGGCGCGATGTCGCCCAGACGAAGGGGCCGCATCTACGCTTTAGCAAAATTTATGACTCGCCCTGCAAGTTGTGGCTTAAATCAGCGAGGCCTGTTTTAAAGGTGTCAGGCGCACCGGTCACAAGTTCTAATTGCTTACATTGTTTAAACCCTCACTTCGCGCTGCGGCCTCGGCCGCAAGAAACTGACCAAGTGTTTCGTGTAAAGCCACCAAACGGTCGACTCGCAGGCAGGTCCTAGACTTGACCCGCGATTCAGTTGGATTTTTTGCTGTTAACAGTTGCGTGCGTGCGACAAGCTCAACGCGGCCAGGCTGCGCGGCAATCGCTGTGATGCTGAGCGTTTCAATATATTTGCCGTCATCCGACAACGTGACATCACACGCATTGGTTGTGACGAAACTTGCCGTGGTACTAGATTGCTTACTTTTAGACATCATTCACCCCTATTTAGCTGCGTTCGACAATGCGTCAGGGGCAGCAAGCTGGATCAAATCCCCCTCGCCCTTTAGGTCGGCTAGACCAAAATTTCAACGTAATAAAATCAGTTGTGGGATCGCATTAGCACCAACCCAAACGATTGCGTCTTGATCAAAATGAACGCCAACAGACTGAGCGAGCTCTAAGGTCAACCCTAAGGCGAAATAGCTGCGCTCAGCTGGCCAAGCCGTACCCTCTTCGCTACCCGAACCTTCAATGACGTCAACACCCAGGCTCTGCAACCGCGCAAGTAGTTGCGCGTGCGCCAAGTGATTGGCGTCGTCAGCTTGCACCGTACTGCGCGGGTTGTAAGCGGTGATAAAGGCACCGCACGTGACACCGCGCGTTTGATAGAGCTCGGCCAAACGAGGCGAGTACTGCTCAACCTGCAACACGATATCGTGCTCAGTATGGCCCAAGCGATACGAGGTATTGCGAAAAGCCCGAAGCTTGTCAGGGTGGATTTGCGTTGCGTCAGTCATAAAAAAAGCCCTCTGTTTATGGAGGGCCGACGCTACTCCCGCTTGGTTGCCTAAACCTTAGGCCACATCCGCTTTCGCGTCCACCTTGCCCGGGGGGCAGGTTGGTCAGGGCGTCGACCCTTGTCTTGATGTTGTAACTACTGTAACAACAAATGATTTAACTAGCAAACTATTTGTTGGTTATATGCAAATGATTCAATCTCCAGCCCGTAGTCATAAAGCGATCAACCCGCCCATCACGCTTGACCGCATAACCCCACATCGCTTGCACGCCCTTAAGTTCAGACCTAGTCGATTCAAATTCCCAAAGCGTTTCGTTGCCTTGCAGCGAATCTTTGAAAACAACCCAGCGCGCGTTGCAATGACCAAAGGGGATATTGGGCACAGCCTCCATCGGATCTTGAATTAAATTGGTTCGTTCAACTTCTTCGATACTCACTTGCCGTGTCAGTTCAAAGTCGTTCAAGGCAAAGGCGATTTCTTCGAGGTCTTCAGGATTTGAATTTGAATTTGAATTTGAATTTGAATTTGAATTTGAGTTTGAATTTGGGTTTGAGTTTCGGTTTCGGTTTGGGATTAGATCCGAGTCTGATTCAGCCACCACCTCCTGCGATTTCTTTTTAAAGATATCTTTGAATTTCAAGACAAACACCACTGGCCAAACAAGCCAAACTAGAAAAAACGCCAGCGTCGGAACGATGACATCTTCAAGCACACGGTATAAAAAAGCTTCACGCCTAGGGTTAAGCGCCTTCATAATGTCACGCGAAAATTTGGATTCTTTTCGTTTATTCGCCAAGTGTGCAGCCACAACGATCAGGCTAACGACAAGACCAAGGCCAAAATATATCGCAGCGTAAAGTTGAAAACTACTCATCGCGGCCACCTTGTTTTGTGTTTTGCTGGGTGTTGTCGCGCAATTGTGTGTTGACCACGATGCCGTTTTCAATGGCAAGAAACAAATCGCGCTCATAGCGACTTGCGTAGCCCATGTGTATATATTCGGTCATTTCGCCTTGAGGGATATTGATCACACCCGTATACCAGTGCGCAAATACACGGTCTGTAAAGCCAGGGAACAGACTCTCTAAGGTGACGTCGGTGCCATCAGTATAGGTAGCGTTCAAGCCCACAAGGTAAAGTCGATCTAAGAGGATTTCCCACTTACCGACATAACAGCGCCAACAGGCCGACGAACTTCGTTGAAAGTCAGGAGAAAGCCCCATCTGTGCAAAATAGTCAGACAGCGGCTCGGTGCGCATCGATAGTCGCTCACCCTTGTAATGCAAAACTTCGGTCACTTGTGCAGTCATGTGTTCCCTATGCTTTGGTGTTGCGTGATTTGAGATTGCTCTGATCTAACCTATCACTACGGTGGCTCACAGCGTGAGCCTTACTCTTACCACAAAAAAAATACATTTATATGGTTTGCGGCTTTATCATCAGACGATGAGTAGAGAACCTGTGACTTAGGGATGCAAAGATGACTGCGCGTAAAAAAATAAACCTCACCATAATTGTTGCTGCACTCAGTCTGTTTTGTGCGCTTCAACAAGGTGTAGCGGCAGATATTTCAGTGACCGCAGGTAAAAACAGTTCGGCCGATCTAATCATCATCAAGGGTGCCATCACGGCTGAGGACGAAAAGAAATTTAAACAAATTGCCTTGAATACCGAATTCGCCACAGTCGTACTAGATAGCCCTGGTGGTTTATTGCGCCCTGCAATCGCAATCGGCAAGACAATACGAATTAAAGAGTTTGCAACTGCTGTTCTCGATGCCGAATGCATCTCTTCTTGCGCACTGATATGGCTAGCAGGCGATATCAGGTACATGGCTAAAAATTCAAAAGTTGGGTTTCACGCGGCGTACATTGAGGATAAAGACGGAAAAACTATCCCAGCGGCTACCGGCAATGCTTTGGTGGGTTCGTATCTAAATTCGCTCGGCCTAAACGAGTCTATTGTTGCGTTTGTGACCAGAGCCGGTGCCACCGAGGTCAATTGGCTGAACAAAGAGGGGGCTGACAGGCTAGGCTTACCGGTTTCGTTCATCACAAACAGAAGAAAAGCTGTTGCAGATTTCAACCTAGCGCTTACAGGCAGAGCGGATAACAAAACCTCAATCGACGAGACGATAAAGCTTTATCGGTCATCCGCAGACGCGGGTTTTGCTGGCGCGCAAAACAACCTAGGCGACATGTATGAGAACGGCGAACATGTTGACAAGAATAAGCCATTTGCGGTCTATTGGTACACCCGAGCAGCAGAGCGTGGTGAACCTACAGGTTATCTAAGCCTTTCAACTATTTTGAGCGACGATTCAAAGGAGGAAGGCGTACTGATAGAAGCTCTAAAATTTGCCTTACTGGCCGTGCATACACTTCCAGACGGCCTCAACGCTGCTGTAGCACAGTCCACCGCTAGAAAGATCTTGGCCATGCTTCCAGAGGCCGCGATCAACCGTGCAATTGATTTGGCACGTGATTGGGATCCACTCTATCAAGAAAAATATCTAATGAGTGATACAGCCAGTGATTTTTCAATCATCGAATTGCCAAAACAGCAATCGGGCACCAATAGAGTTGTCAACCTTAAAGACATCATTTCGCAAAGTATTTCGCAAGGCTACGCTAAGCCTATATCCGCTCAAGGATTTTGGTCGCTATCCTCTAAAGATACAAAACCTAATCGCGGAAAATTCACCTCGCGCTTGAGTGCCGCCAAACCACATCATGAGAATGGCATAGCACTGCTAAGTGTCACTCAAGAACATATTCTTCACCCGGGCGACCCTGCTGCAGAGGTCGTTAAGATGAACTCCGTTTCGCTGATAGAGCCATTGAGTTATAGAGCCATACGAAATACTGATGATGAGGAAACGACTGACTATCAGTTTTCTGTGCCTCCGAAAGAGACAATGAAAATCAATGAACGGATTCGTGTCGGAGTACTTCAGACGAAAGACAAAAATGGTACGGTCACTGAGACTGGCGTGGTTTTTGAAGAATTAAGAATGTCGCTTGAGCAGTTGGGTGCCTTAGAGTTTTGTCAGGTCGAACATACAACTAGCGTGACTGACCCCAAAAATGAGAAGCTAAGCTACTCGTGCGACATCTTTCGAGAAAATGAAGCCGCGTCTGGCCAGGTCGCGTTTATCTATGAAGATAAGGGAAGATCAGTCTATAAAGTTAGGGTAAGGTATAGCCCTTCCACACAAAAGTAGCCGATGTGAGTGGCAGTGGCCCTGCACTCACACCGCTAACCCAGCCAGCCACCGCGCAGCATCACGGATACCGATTGAGCCTTGGTCAACCTCAGCTTTGCATTCTCGAACCAATTGAATCGCTTGAGCTTGCGGCCATTGCTCGGCAAAGCGAATTAAAGCGCGGTGCGGCTTTGTGTCAGATAACTTGCTTTCAATCAAGTGTGTCAAGGTGTCGCCCTGGCTCAGGCAAAAATCAACTTCGGCATCATCTTTGGTGCGAACGTAGTGCAGACCGACCTCTGCCCCTTGAGTGTCTTGCTGCCATTGCACATTCTTCAATAAATGGCACGCCACTAAATTCTCAAACTGAAGCCCTGCATCGCCCTGCACCATACCGGTGTCATAAAAATACACTTTTGGCGCTTGCAGCGTGGCACGCGCGATATTGCGATGCCAAGGCCGCACGACGAACACAATAAAAAGCGACTCTAAGATATCAAGGTATTTACTCACGGTGACCGGCGAGAGATTTAAATCACGCGCCAAAGAGGCAAGAGATAAAGGCGACCCGACCCGCGAACGCAGCATCTCGACAAACAAGCGAATTGCGTTGAGTTCTTGCACGCGTGAAAACTCGAGAACATCCTCGCGCACCAAGCCCGCAAAGTAGTCGGTACGCCAACGCTGCGCCTGAATGTCGTCATCGGCCAATGCAGGCTCTGGGAAGCCGCCGCGTAAAAGCAGATGCGCAAGCGCAACCTGCGGCGTTGCGTTCGTTGAATCGCACCATTCGCGTACCGATAGCGGATGCAAGCGCATTCTAAAATAGCGACCTGCTAAAGACTCACCCGCTTGCCGAAAGGTATCCATGCGGGCACTGCCAGTAATTAATAATGACTGCCCTGGCGCGCGACCGTCGTAAGCCCCCTTCAGCCAGGTTTTCCAATCGCGCATTTTGTGAATTTCGTCAAAGACCAGTAACGGCGCACTTTGACGCCAACTCTGCGCCTGAAGCACGGCACGATGTGCTGGTACATCAAAATTCAGGTATTGCCCATCCTCACACTCACTCAGCAATTGTTGGCTTAGGCTATTTTTACCGACCCGCCTAGGGCCTGTCAGCATCACCATTTTCTTTTGAAGGTCTTGGCGAATTTGAGAATCTAGATAGCGTTTCATACGACTACTTCACATCAAAATATCAAAAAGTCGCGACTTTTTGATAAGGTGGCTCATAAAAGTCGCAAATAGTACGATAAAAGCTACTGACCTTAGTAGCAGTTAAGACATACCAAATATTCATGTAAAATTGTGTACAAATAATGGTTTAAACATGGTTAAAACGTGTTTATCCTGACAAACTCCAGAGAAAACTAATATGGGATCACCTGCAACAGCGCGCTCAGTAGCCAGCACGACTGGCTTTGGTCTATTCGACACCGTACCCGAAGATATCCTGCAGTTTGGCCACGGCCAGGCTTTTGATGCTAAGAAAGCCGCTCAATTTCTGTCACTCAAAAAATCCGATGTTGGCAGAATTTCAGCGGTCAGTGAAACCTCAGTTCGTTATGACAATCACATCCCAGAACAAGTACGGGTTCGCTTAGAAGAGATCGCTGCCACAATCAACTTAGTCGCCAAACAATTTGACGGAGACGCAGCAAAAACCGCTTCGTGGTTCAAGGCGCGTAACCCATTGCTAGGCGATGTGTCCCCACGCGACATGATTCGTTTGGGGCGCTATGAGCGTCTACGCCGCTTCATTATTCAGGCCATGACAGGCCAAACTATTGCTAAGTAGCGAGGCAAATTGAGCAATCGTAAAAACACGCCACGTACACCAACACCGCAACTTGCGGTTCAGTCTCAGCAGACCAAAGGTATCCTAGAATTAGATCGCTTCACAGAAGCGTCTATCGATAAATGGAACGACGCGTCAGCCGATATCGACGAGCTGAACGCCGTACTGTATTTCAATCTAGAGCCAGAACGTCGCCGTAAGCGAGCAGAGCTCATTGCCGCACTCAAAAGCTCAGCACCAATTGAATACCACCTGAAAAACTGGGTGAGAATCGTCGACTACCAGTGGACCAACTACCCACTATCTGCAGCAGGGAGTCTGTGTTTTCTTGGAGGTCGTTTTAACACCGGGCGTGACCTTGATCGAGGTACGTTAGACCCCTGGCCCGCACTTTACCTAGCTCAGGATTACGCGACTGCGTATCGAGAGAAATTTCAATTGCAGATTGACGAGAGCGTCAACGGGCTCACGCCTGAAGAACTATCACTGAGTGCAGGCAAAAGCCACTCCACTGTGGTGCTGAATGGCAAACTGACTAAGGTCTTCGAAATGTCGCAAGAAGCTCTTGGCCCAGTCGCAAAAATACTGGGTCGCGTAAAAATGCCCGCAAGAGCAGAGCAAATCAAGCGCAAACTCAAGATTAAGCCTCAAGACCTGCGAATGATCACCACGAGCAAACAACTCTTTGAAATAGCGTCGGTTCATAACTGGCGAACCTTACCTGTTCAGTTTGGCCTGCCAGCTCCAAGCCAGATCCTCGCTGAACTCATTCGCGCTGCAGATTTTGAAGCTATCGCTTACCCGTCAACTAAAGGCGGCGGCACCTGCTTGGCTGTTTTTGTCGATCGACTGGCGCACGATTCTTACATTGAGCTCTCAGACAAAGCTCCGAAGGGGGTGACTGTCAGACTCGATACGGTTACTGCTGATGAACTAGCTGGCTGGGCACAGGTTGGCTTGGCCCCACAAAAAAATTGACCAGAGGGCTCATGGCTGTCTTATATGAACGCCTCCCGGTTTGGCAAGAAATATTTGATATCGACAGTAAAGGTGGTTGCAGTCTTATATCCGGTCTGTTTGTGCAGACTCGAAGCCTGCTGACCCTGATGGAATTCGCCGAGAAAGCCCTAGTCTCCGTAACGT
>CAMDEF010000002.1 GCA_945895265.1 Bordetella parapertussis
GGCACACCTGCCTCTGTTAGAATGCGTGGCTTATTACAGCGGACAGGTGGCCGAGCGGTTGAAGGCGCACGCCTGGAAAGCGTGTATACGTTCATAGCGTATCGGGGGTTCGAATCCCCCTCTGTCCGCCAAAACTTAAGTTTCGAACCACCTATTCAGCGCTTCGACGTGCCACGAGCCCCGCACAGTGTGGGGCTTTGCGCTTCTGACCCTTGACTACAATCTTCGGGCTAAGCGCCATTGAACGGGGGTAAGTAGTGCTCATCAAAATTGCAGCCTCATCAAACTTGGCAAAATAGGCCGTTCTCTCTGCGGTTGGCTCAAACTGGGGTACGTACCTACATAACGACCTCAGCCAGCGTTTCCGGCAAAAATTGAATAAACTGATTTCGCCGGAAATATACATTGCTATAGTTTTGTGTTTCCGGCAAAATAAAGAAATATAATTTTTTGCCGGAAACAATTTGAAATCATTATCGAACCAACAGCGACTTCACCAAGTCAATACTGCGCAGCTTTACGAAAACTATCGTGCTGCTCAGAGCCATGCTGCGTCCTACACCTACGGTATGCGCTGGAAAACGGTACGCGGTACAGAATATCTGTTCAGAGATCAGGATCGACGCGGCAACGGGAAGTCGTTTGGGCCACGGTCGCCGCAAACCGAGGATTTATTAGCGGTATTTTCTGCTGGTCGCCAAGCGGCAAAAGAACGCTTTCTTTTGATTACCGAAAAAATTCAAGAGCAAGCCAGACTCAACAAAGCCTTGAGGTTAAATCGTGTCCCTCGTGTTGTGGCTCGCGTGCTTCGCGAGCTCGAACGAGCCGGGGTGCACGACAGCTTTACTGTCATTGGTACCCAAGCACTGTATGCCTATGAGGCAGAGGGAGGTGCTCATTTTTTACTCGAATTACTTGCCTCAGGTGACGTTGACTTGCTCTACGATGGGCGTAAAAGAATGACTGTCGTATCCGAAAAACTAGACGGTAACGGCCTGCTAGGGCTGTTAAAAAATGCGGATAAAACGTTTGAGTGTGTCCGTGAGAATGGCTACAGAGCTGCCAATGCTGGGCAATTCATGGTTGATCTGGTAACGGCACCGAGTGGCATGCATACGACTGACCTTGTTACCTTCGCCGAGTCTGATCTTGTCGCAGTCGAGGTGCCAGGATTGCAGTGGCTGCTGAATTCTCCCAAACTCGACGCGATCGCCATTGATGAAGACGGTTGGCCTGTGCCAATGCGGGTACCAGACCCGCGAGCTTTTGCAATGCATAAAGCTTGGCTCTCTGGCCTATTAACCCGAGAAACGATTAAAAAGCCCCGCGACTTTGAGCAAGCACGAATCGTGGCAAGATTGGTTCGAGAGAACATGCCGCAGCTTTCATTTGAAAGCACGCTGACATCTTTACATGGTGATGTACGCAAGATGCTGCCGCTCCTACTTGCCGAAGAGTAAAAACTCATGAGCAGTTAGTATCCCTTTCGCAGACCAAAAGCAAAAAACCTGAGATTTCAGCACCTCAGGTTGTTTGTGATGTAGTCCGGGCTGCCCCGCCAAAATTTGGCTCTACCCCGGCTCTACGCCACAGGCGGTCATTTCGGCAACGACTTCGCCAACGACTCGGCGGATACCGGAAAGCGCTTTTTCAGGGGTAGCTGCAAGCCAGGAGAGAGAGGGAAACTCTGTGCACAAACCCACATGCTCGTTGTCTTCGGCAGACCAGGTGACTCGATAGGTGTAATGATTGATGTTCATGGTTTAACTCCTAAAATCTCAATGGCAAGCAGGACTTATCGAACTTGATAAGCCTTTGCCTTTCCATTGTTGTTCAAAATATTGACTCTCGGATTTCCGGGCCATGGCGTTTTGTAGAAGGCGTGACTGCTGCCGTTTTGCCTCGGTTTTCCAAAATAGCTTTCACACACACGCTGTAGCTCGGGAAAGCTGTTGAGAAAGAATCCCCTAAGGTTGCTGGGTGATCTAGTGCGCTAAAACTGATAAATTTCGTACATGCGTTTTACGCTAATAATGATACTAAGGTTAAGTCAGTCAAAAGCATGGTGCTCGCTGTAGCACTTCGACATCAGTATGAGTCTCTGAAAAGGAAAAGCATGAGAGACAGCGCGACCGTTTTGATGTTCTGTGCCTTGGTGCTGCTGCCTGGGCTATTTGGTAACAGCGCTGAGGCGCAGTGGCTGAGTATGCATGAGGACGCAACCCTCACTACCTATACCGAACGCAGCGAGCTTATTCAAATGGATAGGTTTGTGAATGTGGCAGAGATGCTTGACTACAAACGCAAGTTACGGAATGAAGAAGGACACATATTTCATTCGGCGGTCATCAAGGCGCAATATAACTGCCTTGATAATCTTGTGAGGATCTACACGATTGAGTTCTTTGAAGAGCCGATGGCCCGCGGGACTCTGGTCAATACACAAAAAATCTACGGGCCATGGAAATCCATCAATCCGCGAAGCGTTGAGCAACAGCTCAAAAATTTCTCCTGTACGGGGAAAAAATAGCTTTTGATCTAGGCGTATGACAAGCCGTTACAGTTTTTAAATCAAGATGTTTAAATTTTCACGATCTAATTAGCCGGTACTAAGCTGTTGATGCACGCATCCAGATCGGCAGCTTCGGTAGCAGTGCTACTGTAAATGGCCTCCTCAATGGAGGCTAACGATTCGCTATGATTAGGGGTCTTGGCTGGCTTCAGCATCAGATAGATAGAAAACTTGCAGAGCATCAGCTTAAATGACTCATAAGTTGCGTCTTTGAACGAGCGCGGTATTGCAATCACCAAAAGATAACGAGAAGAAGACTATGACAAGAATTTATTTCAACGATGTTGTCACAAGAGATGGCTTTCAAATTGAGCCAAACTTTATTGCGACTGACGACAAAGTGAAGTTAATCGATGAACTCAGCGACTGTGGTTTTGCCAAAATCGAAGTGACCTCATTTACGTCACCCAAATCTATTCCAATGCTCAGAGATGCAGAAGAAGTGATGGGTCGAATTAAACGAGTTGCTGGAGTTGAATACACCGTCTTGGTGCCAAATCTTCGGGGTGCTGAGCGGGCTTTTGAATCTAAAGCTGACGAACTTAACTTGGTCATGTCAACATCCGAAACCCACAACCTAGCGAACCTCAGAATGGGGAGAGAAAAGAGTTTTGCGGGTTTGGCAGAGGTCATCAAATACGTTGATGGCAAGACTCCAATTAATGTTTCGCTCTCTACTTCCTTTGGTTGCCCCATGGAGGGTGAGGTTTCTCAAGATGTTGTTGAGGGGTTTGCTCAGAGATTTGCAGATCTGGGTGTGAGGGGCCTTACCATTTGCGATACAACCGGAATGGCCAATCCAGATCAAGTCAAAAAGATGTGCGGTTCTTTGCAAAAACGCTTTCCAAGCCTTCAGCTGACTTTGCACTTTCACAATACAAGGGGCATGGGCTTAGCGAATATCTTGGCTGCAGTCCAATCTGGCATTGTTCGCTTCGACGGATCTCTGGGTGGCTTAGGTGGCTGCCCCTATGCTCCTGGAGCAAGTGGCAATGTTGCTAGTGAGGATGCCATTCATATGCTGGATGCCATGGGGTATGACACTGGTATCAACATCCCAAAATTATTGCAACTTGCTAGAGAGTTGCCCCAAATTGTTGGCCATGAAGTTCCCGGTCAGGTCGCAAAAGCAGGCAGCACTTTCACATTGCATCCTGAACCTAGTTATGTGGATGCACTGCGCAATCAAATTTAATTACAAAAACTAAAGCGATTGTTGCTAAGTGCAGGCGTAAGAGGCAAAAGGCTATGGCAATAAAGAACTAGTCGACGAGCTAGGGATTGCTTTGGCAACCGTCAAGCAGTACAAGTCTGAAGTGATGGGAAAACTCTGTTTGTCATCACTTACGGATCTCATTGCGTTAAAGGTTAGCCTTGACGGCAAGTAACCTCAAACAAATCTCGCAAAACCCCCACTTTTTACGCCAAATACCCTCCGATCAGAGGGTGGGCAAGCTGATTCTCTAAGTGCAGAATGCAAACACATTAATTAGCGACGACCTCACGGTTGCCGCAGTCTTGGCATGCGAAGAACGCATCGCCTGGTGTTATGCCATTCACTCGAGAGCATAGATTGCCTACCTACTCATCACAGACTACAAAATCGATACTTTGTCAGGTAAGGCGAAACGGTTGGTCGCGCCTAATACTGCAACTTGTAGCCGTGAGCTTTGTTACGGTTCATCTTCCTGCGACTGCTGCTGCAGTCTGTGCTTCTAGTATCACTGCAGCAGTTTCAACCTGTACCGTCACGTCTGGGTCTGTGGAGGTTGGTGCTGGGGGATCGGTTACGGGAGATGCTGCTTTTTTCGGTTCGGCGGGTCCAAATGGAATATCCGCGACAGGCAACGTTGATCAAATCAATATCTCAAGCAATATTGTCCCGGCAGTTGTCGGAGGTGTTGGAAGTCCGGGCTCCCCTTCTGACCCAGCGGGTTCTTCAGGAGGCTATGGCCTCTATAACACTGGCACCATTACAAATTTAGTGAATTCGAGTCAAATCAAAGGTGGCGGGGGCGGCACTGCTGGTCCAGGCGGCGCCGGCGGCCCTGGTGGCCCCGGCCTCTATAACACTGGCACCATCACCAACCTCACTAACACAGGCTATATCCTTTCAGGGACCGGGGGCCTGCAAGGCCCTGGGGTGTTTGGTAGCTCAACTTACGGCATCGATAACAACTCAGTGATCACCACGCTGAACAACCAACAAGGTGCCAGTAGTAGCGCTCTGACCTACCGGGGAATCTTGCCCACCTTTTACAACATCATCATCGCGAGCGCTACTGACTTTGGCAAACTTTCTGTCACAAGTGCCTCAGGCACGATGACATTTGGAATTTCGTCATTATCCACAGCGAATAGCTCTATCTTAAATACGACACTGAGTTCAGTATTGAGCGGTATTGCGGCAGCAAACCTTGCTAACACCAGTGGCACAGCAGATGGCTACGCCTTTGCTCTGAGCGAAACCACGTCTGGCTCTGGAATCTGGAACTTACTCATCACGCTGCCTGGCACGGGTGGTGCCGGCAGTAGTTCAGGTTCATCGTCTGGCAGCACGACCATCTCAACCGTTTCTAGTGGCACAAGCGTTGGGCTGATCTCCCTTGGTGCGAGTCCCGTTTTGTCTGGCGGTACTCTTGTGCTGTTAAGTGGCGATAGTTCAAGTACCGCCTTTAGCGTCACTGGTGCAAGCACAATTCAAAACCCCACTTCTGGCAGCGCCAAGCTGTCGGGTGTGTTCTCTGGTGCAGGGTCTTTGACCTTCACAGGCTCAGGTACAACGATGTTGAGTGGCACCAATACCTATTCAGGTGGCACGACGGTGAGCGGCGGCACGCTGTCGTTAGCTGGGGGTTCACCCACAGGTACGGGTGATGTATTCGTAGCGTCTGCGGGTACGCTGATGGGGACGGGCACGATTGCAGGTAACAGCATTGTGAGTGGTGTGCTTAAGCCGGGTAACTCTCCGGGCTATTTGTCTTTCACTCAAAACTTGACGCTGAACTCTGGGTCGACTTACCAGCAAGACATCGCTGGTACGACTCAAGCAAACAGTGCAACTCCAGTGGGTGCTTCAGGCTATTACTCCTTTGTGACTGTGGGTAGTCAACTGGTGATTCAGTCGGGCGCGACGCTTACGCCGCGCTTATCCAACCTGTTTAGCGCAAGCGAGTCTGGCTACGGCAGCGCGATTTATGTTCCAGCACTTGGCGATCGCTTCCGGATGGTGACGGCGACGGGCGGCATCTCGGGTCGGTTCAGCACACTCACTCAGCCAGCCGAGTTGACCACCGGCACGCAGTTCATCGCGTTCTATAACGTCAACAGCAGCAATAGCCTTGATCTGGTGGTCACACCCACTTCGTACAGCACCACGTTGGCGGCTAACACCACCAACGCCAAAGACGTGGCAAAGGTCTTGGATCAGCTCTTAGGGGTGAACCAGGCGGGCACTGCTACGGCAGCGCAAGGTACTTTGTTGTACGCCGTTGCCGGTCAAACCGCAGCAAGCCTGCCAGGCTATGCGCAGGCGCTCTCGGGCGAGATTCATGCGGCCTCTGCTGCAACCTTGCCACAGGCAACGCAGCGCTTGCAGCAAGCAGTGCTGGCACGCTTGGGTGACTTCCCCATGCCGCCGACTCAATTCAACGGCGCAGGGGGTAACACTTTGGCGTCAGGTGCCCTCACAGGCAACAATCCGTTGGGGCTACCTACTGCCAACATGAGTTCAAACCCCGCAGTCAACCCTAACGCTGCCAACATCACGAGTGCAGCCGTCGCAGATGGCCGTGCCTGGGGTGAGATCGCGTACCAGCACGGTGAGCGCTCAAGTAGCAGCGTTGGCAATGGGTTCAACAACAACCTGTATCAAGCTGTGTTTGGTGCAGATGTGTACATCAATGCTGAGCTTGGCCTCAAGCTTGGTGGTGGCTTAGCACTCTCGAATACAACGGTGACTGCAACGGGTGGCAATAGCACTATCCAGCAAGGATCGTTGTTTCTCTACGGCAAGATGACTATGGCAGAGGATTATGTACTGGATGGGATGGCAAGCCTTGGCTTAAGTTCAACAAAGCTCTCGCGGAGCGACCTCACGGGTTTAAGCAATGGCTTTAGCAATAATTCGGTGATGGGTAACGACGCGCTCGTGAGCGTTGGGCTCAGTCGCCCGTTTGAGGTCAACGACGTGCGCATCACCCCCTACCTGCGGCTGACTTATCAGTACGTGGGCCAGACCGCCTACGATGAGGGCAGCAGCGCCGCAGCGCTGAGCGTTGCACGACTGAACGCCAGCGGCGTGCGTGCAGTCGTTGGGGTGGGGGCCGGGTCGCTGACTAAAGACCCACTCAACGATGCCTACACCTACCGTGCGAACCTAGCCCTAGGCGCTGACTCGCAGGGTCTGATCAACCCAACACTGAATACCACGCTCGGTGGTTTTACAAGTAGCGTCAGCACGCCCACTGCAGGCTCTACGTTTGTGCAAGCAGGCTTATACGGTACGGTCAAAGTTGCGGATAGCGCTTACGCCTACGCCGGTGTCGCTGCCGAGGCTAGAACTGGCCAGACTCTCTACGGTGGCAGTGTGGGGTTACGAGTGGCGTTTTAGTTTAAGCCTCCGTTAGATTCGATCGATTGTCGGCTAAGTTCGACGCAATCTTGATGCGACCCTAAGCGTAGGGTCGGCATCTCTGTTGCAGACCCAAAACAAAAAACCAGAGATTCCAGCGTCTCAGGCGGTTTGTGATGTCGCCAATGTTGCCCCGCCAGGGTGTGGTTCATCGGGATGAGCAGTCTTCATCAAATAGCAGTCCTCATCACACTCGGCAAAATGCGATCTATGCGTTTTTTTTCGGGCAGGGGTTCTCAGCGGGATTCTGCCCACGCTCTTACTTTCTATCGAATACAAATAACCCTTGCGAGCTAGAGTCCCTTGGGTTAAAAATACCTTAACGCACAGGCTGGGATCGGTGCGTATGCCCGTCATGACGTTTGCTGACCCTAACTCGGAGTTTTCATGATCTCGATTCGAAAAATTGGAGCTTGTCTTGCTTTGTTTTCGGTTGCAAGTGCCGCGAACAGCCAAGCGACACCTTCTATTTTCCGCACCTCAGAATACTTCGCAAACTGGGGCCTTCAACACACTTATGCCGCAGATGCTTGGGCACTGGGCTTTACCGGCAAGGGTGTCAGACTCGGAATAGTAGATGGTCCGGCTCAATTGAGTCATCCAGAGTTTGCAGGTCGTGTTGTTGCACCATTATTACAGCCGCCCTTTCCAGCCCCCGGTTATCCTAATTTGCCAGAACATGGCACCCATGTTATGGGAGTTGCTGCGGCTGCACGCGATGGTCAAGGCATGGTGGGTGTAGCACACCATGCTTCGATTGCTCACGTAACGATACTTGGTGATCCAGGTTATCCCGCGTCGAATAACTGGACACAAGATTTATTAGATGCAAAGGTTTCTGTCATGAACGGAAGCTTTGGACCGTTTGCTAAACCTTGGCCTTTAATTCCCGCAGGGAGCCGAGATGGTGGACCTAATCCAAACTACCAAATTGTTAACTTCCAGTTCTTGTCTGAGGATGAGATAAGAAGTTACGCATCAGAGGTAGAGAAATTGTCTGCTGCTGACGTAGTGATGGTCTTTTCAGCGGGTAACCAACGCTCCTCTGATTTACAGCCATTGGCTGCAAAAGTACCCTCGGGTCATGCCATAATCCCCCTTATTACACCCGCCAACACCGCGCTCGGCTATACGAGCAATCCGGCAGATGCTGTTTATCGTATTTACACGGACGAGGCTGATCTAAATAATCCCTCTACTTGGAACAGAAACCAGTTTCCATTCAGTGAACTTAATGATACGAATCTCTCAAGATTAGCCGGTACGCTGATTGCGGTGACCGCTGCGAATATTGATCAAAAGACCGGTGCAGTCACGCTCGCTGAGTTTAGTAATCGGTGCGGAATTGCAGCAGACTGGTGTATCACTGCACCTGGTGTAGATATCTATTCGACAGTCCCGATGAATACATATGCTGGGGACGGATGGAGCGGTACATCGATGGCGGCTCCTTTTGTTGCGGGTGGTGCCGCGGTGTTGCGCCAGGCGTTTCCGTACATGACGGCAAGGCAAATCATTGAAGTTCTGTTGACCACCGCCACGGAAATTGACAACTCTAGCCCCGAATCAATTCGCGATTTTGGCCATGGTTTGCTTAATGTCGGTCGCGCGGTCAGAGGACCGATCCAATTTGGTCATCCTTCACTCATCCCCGGTAATCCGTCAATTTTCGCGCCAATCTTTGCGGTGGATACTCAAGGGTATAGCTCGGTATGGAGTAATAACATCTCTGGGATTGGAGGGTTTAGCAAGGCTGGCGCAGGGATTCTAGTGTTAACGGGTCTCAACACCTATACGGGCGATACGACGATTACCGGTGGAGTGTTACGGGTGGATGGCTCGATCGCGACTTCAAATCTTACCGTGACCTCTGGGGCGACATTGCAAGGTGTTGGCACGGTGGGTAATACATCGATGGCGGGGATTTTGTCGCCCGGTATCTCGGTCGGCACGCTAACTGTTAACGGTAATCTGAATCTTTTAGCGGGCTCAATATATCGATATGAGATTGATGCCAACCAGCGAGGTGATCTGGTGGTTGTCTCGGGGCGCGCTACGATCGCCGACAGCGCCATTTTTAAATTGTCTTCAGCGGGCGGGATTGACTTAAACAGGTTGTATCCAATTCTGCAGGCGAATACTCTCACGGGTACGTATCGCAGCAGTGATAGCAACTACACATTTATTGATCTGGGTTTTATCCCAAGCGGTGGCAATCTTAGCTTGATAGCCCAGCGAAATAGTGTGTCCATGGCAAGCTTTGCGCAAACAAACAATCAGCGGGCAGTGGCAAATGCTATTGATGCGCAGAGGTCAGGCGATGAGCCGTATAGGCGTGTGCTGCTAAACGACAACTCGAGCCAATTGTCTGGGTTGTACCAAGACTGGTCAGGCGAAATCTACAGTGCTAATCAAGCGGCGCTCATTTACAACAGCCGGCTGATGTCACAGGTCATGAACTGGCGCCTACAGGACAGCTGGCTGAACAACAGTTCGACTGCTCGATTGCAGCGGATAGGCCAGACTAATTCGGACACGACAGTGTGGGCTCAAGCGTACGGCAACTGGGACGCGTTCAGTGCCAATGCTGATGCGCGTAAGGCAACGTCTAATGGTGGTGGGCTCATCGTAGGGGTCGATCACGCGCTGACACCAAGTTTTCGCCTGGGTGGTGGTTTCTCGGCTGGCATGACTAACACGACTGTCGCCGCCAGTAGCGCTAATACCAATGGGTACCACGTGATGCTTTACAGCGCTTATGGCAAGGACAGCCTACGCCTTAACAGCGGTGTGGTTCAGTCGTGGTACGCAGCTAATATGAAACGTGGCTTGTCATTGGATAATCAGGGTAACGCGAAGGGTCAAGTCGACTCTAGTTCAACGCAGTTGTTTGCAGACCTAAGTCGTCCGATCACGCTGAGTCAGCAGCAAGATCATCACACAACGCTCTCACCTTTTGGTCAGATCAGCCAAATCTGGCTGCAAACTTCGAGTTTTGGTGAAAGTGGGGCAACTGCGAGGCTGACTGGTCTAGCGACGAATGCCAACACGGGATTCGGCACCCTAGGAGCGAGATTAAGTCACCAATGGAAGACCAGCGAGAATGATTGGCAGGCTGGCATATCGGCGGGCTGGCAGCGGGCGTGGGGCACTTTATCTCCGACAACGACGCTGGCATTTGTCACCGGACCGGGCTTTACTGTAAGCGCTGCACCAATGGCTCGAGATGCAGCTGTGATTGAAGTCGGCATTGGCGCCAGTCTTGGTGCATCGAGCCGCTTTAATCTCGCCTACTCTGCAACTGTGGCGCGTCAGTCTAGTGGTCAAATGCTACAGGCGCAATTGCAATGGTCGTTTTAATGGTAATCGTTCAGATGGTAGTTTCGCCTTGAGTTTTATTGTGTAAGCGAAGGCAACGACTGAATCCGCTTGACATCTGAGGGTGGTACCTTTAAAACTTAGTGCAGACGGCGACTTAAACAGGTGGGCTGAGTCAAAACCCGATGATCTGTTCGGACGCAAAGTCAAATGCTTAAATAGAGGCTAAAACACGATGGCAATTAATGGTTTAAGCGGCAGGAGGAGATTTGATTTCTCTTTGATGAATGAGGGTTCGGCTGCGTTCGATGTCGTCGAATTAGACGGCGTTGAAGCAATATCGCAACTTTATCGCTTTGATTTGATGCTAGTCAGTGAGTCAGCCGATGTTGATTTTGATATGGTGCTTCAAAATAGCGCTACCTTGACAATTTTTTCCCATGATGGTGCTCAGGCTCACAAGTATCATGGTGTGATCGTTGAATTTGAGCAACTTCGCAAAATAAATAAATTTGTTTTTTATCGGGCGGTATTAGAGCCTCGACTCAGTCTGCTGGATTTAAACAAAATCACTGAGGTCTACCTAAACGAGAAAAACATTACTCAGATCATCGAGCAAGTGTTACGAGAGAATGATTTGGGCGCCGATGGCTATGAATTTAAGCTAGAAGATTTAAGTGCATATCGAGAACGCAGCTTCGTTGGTCAATACGATGAGACCAGTCGACACTTTATTTCACGGCTCATGGAATCAGCCGGTCTGTATTATTTTTTTGATCACGGCCAGGACGATCGTTTTCAAGAAAAGCTGATGATCGTCGACTACAAAGAAGCCCACCCTGACCCAGTACTTAAACTAAGTTATTGCGATCCAGAGGATTTGCAAACAGAATTTCAAGACAAAAATATTGTGTCCTTTATGCGTACGCAACGCAGGCTGCCTGAGTCTGCAATGATCAAGGATTTCAATTACCGCAAAGCCGGTCAGGGCGTGATTGAGGCGACTGAACCAGTGTCTGATAAAGGTTATGGTCTGATGATGTTTTACGGAAATAATTTGCGCACTGCCGCTGAGGTCAGTGCGCTGGCAAAAATACGGGCTCAAGAGCTACGCTGTCACGGCACTATTTTTTCTGGCGATGCAACAGCTGTTGGGGTGCGCAGCGGTCACTTTATAGAACTGTCCGAACACTATCGGGGTAGCTTCAATGCCCAGTACTTGGTCACTGAAGTTCACCATCAGGGCTCGCAAGAACAACTCCTGTTTAAGGATACGACCAACCGGATTCAAGGTAAAAAAGAGCGCTTGAATTATGGCACCAATTATCAATGCAGTTTTAAGGCGATTCCAAGAGATGTTCAATACCGCGCGCAGCGTCTCACCCCTAAGCCCGTCATCGCGGGCGTCATTAGCGCTGTGATTGATGCTGAAGGGCCTGGTCAATTTGCTGAAATGGACGAGTTCGGGCAGTACAAAGTCCAGTTTTTGATGGATTGGAGTTCGAAAAATCCAAATAAGGGTTCAGCACGTTTGCGCATGGCAAGCCCGTCAGTGGGTAGCAAGAGTGGGATGCATTTTCCACTGCTTAAAGGCACTGAAGTGCTGGTTGCCTTTATGGGTGGCGATCCCGACCGCCCAGTCATTCTGGGTGCCGTACCTGATTCTGAAAACCGCAGTGTAGTCACAGACAAGAATCATTTTTACTCTCAGATGGTGACCCCAAGTGGAAATCGGCTAATGTTCAGCGATAAAGCTGGCGCAGCTGGGTACGAAATGCATATACCTGGCGTTTTAAGTTTTGGCGCCAATGGTGGAAAAGGAACGAGCTGAGTATTCAGCAGCTTGCTTAATTAGGTGTGCTCATAAAAGACTAGCGGAGTATTTCAATGCCAACAAATATTTGGGACATCTACTTCGGTAATTCAAGAAAATTTACCGTCGGCACAGATACAGCTTTTGCACTTGGGATTAGCCGTTCGTTCAAAAGCTCTTTAAGTAATGAGGTAAAGCTTAATGCCGGTATAGACATCAAGGGCGGCCTCACTGCAGGACTGAAGTTGGGGCGTGAAATTGAGTTTAATTTTGGAAAACTGCAGACTGACAAATACGAAATATCTTGGCAGGGTCCGCACGATAAGGAAGGGAAATTCGGTAAATCAAACTTTTATAATGAAAAGCAGTTTAGAGCCACTGCTGGTGAGTTGGGTGCTGCGACGCCGTTAAACGTTGCTAGAAACATTTTGACAACGAAGCTTAAGGTTACCGTTGGGGCAGGTATGTGTTTCCAGCTCGCTGCCACCATCCTCGCGTGTACGGCTGCCTTCTATGGTACCCGAGAAAAAGTCGGGGATAGGGATGGCTTTGATAAGGATATTCAGTACGATGATAAAAGTGTTTATGCTGGCTCCATGTATGAAGCCATGATCGACGGATTTTCTTTGATCGCTGCGGTTTTGTCTTGGCTCTTGGCAGCGCACTTGGATAAACAAAAGAGAGATAAACCGATCCGTGATAAGTTTTTCCTTAATATGGATAAGGATGTGGGAATTCTGTTTGGAGCGCACAATCCTGTGTCAATTCTTGGAATGAACGCGGAAAATGGGCCAGGCGCTTGGCACGACTTAAGCACTGACCAAATCTCTTTTGGTTTGCACGCCAACATGCAGTTTAATCCAGCGCAGACGCTGCCCGCAGGACCAGATGCAACTCTTTGGTCGCAACAAAGCATGAAATCAAATGGGATGATGATTTCTAAAGATAGTTTGACTATTTTGGCCGGACATCCCGGAGCTAAGAAGATTAAGAACTTAGCCAAAGATTTTATGGTGGACATCGGCAACGATCTTGACGGCTCGTATATCAGACGCATACATATTAATGCTGCGAGGTCTTTGTTCGCTAGACCAGGTTCCCAGGCCTTAGGTTTAGTGCTAAAAGATAATGACGTCACGCTCGGGGTTACCTCTGCGATTGACCTAAACATGACAAACAGCGTTGTCAAGCTTAGGAAGGGCAACAATTTCTTGCAATTTGAGAACGACGTGGCGGAGTTGAGCGCCACATCTGTCAACATAAACGGCAATGTCAACATTAATGGTGCTAATTTCAGCGTGACGCCCGCTTCTGTAAAAATAGGTGATATGGTTTGTTTACTTGTACCTGACGCGCAGGCCCTTGGACAGCAGGCGCAGGCCTTTGCTGACATTCTTGCTCAGACAGCTAAAGTCCAGGCTGACATTGCCAGCGAGCAGGCTGCCCAAAAACTTGGTGAAGTGGCGGAAAGGCTGACGAGGTCTTTGGACGAGGCGAAACGAGAGTCCGCGGAATTGAAAGGAAAACTAGAGGAAATGGAGCGAATGATTAACCAAGCAGTATATATTGCCTGAACATGACGTAAACCCCACTGTTTGCCTTTCATCTTGAAGCTAATTCATCCCCCATGCGCAGAGGTCGTAAAAAGAATAATCTCTTTGTCGACCAATCGTCACGCCTTGTCCTATGGTTTGATATTGCCGTTTACTTTGCACGAGCGAGGTCCGACTATTCCTTCAGATTTTTCGCCGGTCTGGCCCTGGGTAATTGCCAGTATGGGGGAGGATTGCATTTTTGACGAAGCCTGGCCGAAAGCAAGGGCCGAGTTCTTAGCTTACGGGGCCGGATACATGCGGGATAACCAAGCCCAACCGCTCTCCGTTCGACTTTCAGTTGGAACGCATACCAAGGTTTTAGCCGTGTTTGGTGATAGACGCTTCAAGCGGTTGGGTACGTATCCTACACCTGAGCCGTTTGTGCGTATGCCCGTGAGTCCTCAAACGGCATTTGGTGGATCCTCGTTCTCTTTAAATCCACTTGGTAAAGGGGCGGAGTCTCAAGCGTTATCTGACCTTGCTTCATCAGAGGTGTCGATGCCTAACATTGAACTACCAACTGAACTGATGATTGCAAAGGGAGACCGAGTGACACCGGCTGGTTTTTGGTCTTATCCACCTCATTGGCCGCAACGCACAAAACATCTGGGGTCTTTTGACGATGTTTGGCAAAAAAATCGTTGGCCTCATTTGCCCCTGGCCACATCGAGTGATTATTATCAGACCGCGCCGGCCGATCAGCAATTGAATGGCTTTTTTCAAGGTGATGAGACAGTTGAAATTTACAACATGCATCCGCAATTTGAGCTTATCGCTACACAATTGCCTAGCACCCGCGCACGAGTGTTTGTAGCTGGTCAAACTGATAACTCTAAGCCGAGCTTTCGCGAGGTCGTTGTGCACAGAGAGACTGTTTGGCTGTTTCCTGATCAGCTGTCTGGGCTCTTACTCTTTCGAGCCGTAATTGATTTAGACAGTGAAGACGCAGATGAGATTGACTGCATTTATGCTGATTTTGAAAAACAAACCAATGTACCCGGAACCCTCGATCAGCATCACAAGAATTATTGTGCAAGAGTTGGACGTCCTTCCGTAATGTAATTTCAGTTTCTTAATATCAAACGTTTAAGAGATCAGCCATGGCAATAGAACTTAATAATTTTGCGCAAGCAAGTGAGTTGCTTCAGAAAAGTATCGCGCAAGTGAAGCAATCCATGGCAAGCCTCGGCGTAACAGAAGCCGATTTACTCAAAGCGTTGAATTCAAGACCCGACACCAAGGACGTAGTTCCAACCATTCTAGCCGAAGGCGGTCTTGACGGTTTTTTTGCTAAATCCAGCGAAGCCCTGGCTAACGTAGAAGCTGAGCAGAAGGAGCTGCTAAAGTTTGATCTCTCCACTTTAAAACCACCCGAAATGCCTGTTATGCCGGTACCCGTGCCTGGTCAAGTTGCTGCGCCGGGCACGGTGTACACGCGTGAATGGGTCATTGAGCACCACGCGGCGAAAGGCTCTTTCGCTGAGTTGGATTTAAATGGTCTTGACCTGTCACTGCTCGATTTATCGGACGCGGACTTTTCTCAGGCAAACCTTGCCAATGTTAATTTTAAAGCGACTCGTCTGGATCGCTGTATTTTTGATGGCGGCCTGCTGACGGCAGCCGTCTTTGATGAGGCATCACTGATTGAAGCGAGTGTGCAGACGGCTAGTGCGGCAAAAGCCAGTTTTCAGCTTGCCGCCTTGCAAACAGCGACGCTCAGTGGCACTGATTTCACCAGCGCATATTTCGATAAGGCGAGTTTGCTTGACGTGACAGCCAAGGCCTGTATCTTCAGTGGCGCGAGTTTGATGGCTACCAATTTAAACAAAGCTGTCATGGATCAGTCGCAATTTGACGGCGCCCAGTTAGCGGATGCTACGTTCACGCAAGCACGGTTGACGGGGGCTAATTTCAATAGTGCAAACCTTGAGCGTGTAGACGGGACGTCCTCCCTCTGTAAAGCAGTCGATTTTTCTGGGGCGACGGCAGCGGGCGCTAAGTTCGGTGACGCGGACTTATCTGGCAGCCAGGCAAACAGCAAAACATCTTTTGCTGGTGCCTTTCTTGCTCGGGCCGATATGTCTCAAGTCAAATGGGATAAGACAGTATTGGACGGTGCCACGATGGATCGGGCCCTACTTGAAAACGCTGACCTCACGGGTTGCAGCTTAGTTAAAGTTCAGATGATTAACGCTATCGCAAAACAGGCATGTTTTGATAAGGTCAACTTAGAGCAGGCTGATTTGCGCGGTGTAAATTTCTTTGAAGGTTCAATGCGCAAAGCGAAACTGAACGGTGCTCTGTTAGAACTTGGTAACTATTACGGAGTAGATTTCATTGATGCAGCGATCGAGGGGGCAAGTTTTCGGGAGTCAATACTCGACAAGACCATCTTAGCCTCTCGTAAGCTTTAGATGACGCGGGTTGCCATGACCACGCACCTCTCTGAGATATTGAGTCAAGATGTCATTGAGCAGTGTTCACTGTCTGGGCAAGCGCTTGCCGATTTGACGCTCAGTCGGAAAGTGTTCAGGCAAGTAGATCTAAGCAGGGCGGATTTAAGTGGTGCAAATCTCGATGAAACGCAATTTATCGAATGCAATTTAACCGACGCAAATTTAAGTGGTGCGCGCTTAAACGATGCACAATTCATCGATTGCACTTGCGAGAGAACCTCGTTTGAAGACGTGCGTGCCAAGGGGCTTGCTGCGCAAAACTGTCGATTTACAAAGCTTAGTTTTAAGTTGGCCGGGCTTAAAAAAGCAAACTTTGATTCTTGCGAGTTTGACGCAGTTTCGATGCTGCAAGCCGATTTGGATGAAAGCACCTTTTACAAATCAAATCTTCATCAAGTTGACTTTACTGGTGCGATCATGATTCGTACCATGATTGCACAGACTGATTTAAGAACAGTCGTATTTAAGCAGACCAACATGACTCGCGTTTATTTCGTCGGGTCAAACCTTGCTGGACAGAGTTTTAAAAATTGTGAGTTAACGCTCAGTTTGTTTTATCAAGCAAACTTGATTGGTGCAGATTTCAGTCATCAAAAACTGACGCAAACACAATTTTCAGAGGCAAAGCTGAATAACGCCAACTTTGAAAACGTAGAGGGTCTTTATGTAGCCTTGATTGGTTGCGATTTGAGCGAAACTAACTTTAAGCAGGCAAAGCTTGCCTGCTGCAACTTGTCGCAGGCAACTCTTGGGCGCTCGAATGTCAGTGGGGCTCACTTTCGGGAGTGTGTCTTGGTTGAGTTGGACGCGCGTCACGCAAGCTTTGCAGGTTCGCACTTTGAGCACTGTAATTTGTCTCATAGCAACACCAGTTACGGAGACTGGCGCGGTGCTCATTTATATCGGGCAAATTTGCACGGCATGGTTCAAGTCGATACAGTTTGGGACGACGCAAGTAACGTGTTGCCAATACAAACTGATCCGCAGTTACTTCGTGCAGAAAGCTGGGTTTCACCGGTCTAGCTCATTTCGTTAAATTTATTGAAATTCAAACTATGGCTCGCAAAATGATGAAAAACGCAAACACTGTATTGAGCACACCAGATGCGTCAGCCTTTGGGGCGATACCTGAAAACTCTCAAGCACAGTCCTTTATTGCTGCCGTCGTCGGACAGGTGGACGAATGGTATTTTGTGAAAGGTATCGAGGGCTGTGAGCGAGCAAAGCAAGCGGTCAGTTGCGTGATTAAGGTTCAAGTTGACGACACCGTGCTTGTCTATTGTTCGGCGGATCGTTCTATTGCCTATATCGCCTGTGTGTTAGGGCGCGAACAGCGCGACGAGGGTGTATTGACTTTACCCGGTGGTGTAGAACTGAGTTCAAAAGCCGGCAATTTAAATATTCAAGCTAAAGCCATTGATCTCAAAGCGGGTGTTCAGGTAAGTGTGACCAGCCCCAAAATTGATGTGACGGCTTTTGAAAGTGAAATAAAAATTCTTAAGATGCGAGCCTGGTTCGATGTGCTCGAGGCACAGGCGGTTCATGCGAAGTTTGCGTTTCAAAATCTGACCACTTCGGCAGGGAGGCTATTGCAACGCGTTCGAGAGAGTTTTCGTTGGGTCGATGAGGTTGACGAGACGCGTGCGGGTCGTGTGAGGGTGAAGGTTGAGGGCGCCTACCAAGTTCAGTCTCGCCACGCTACCATTCACGCGACAGGGGTCGTGAAAATTGATGGTGAAAAAATCGATCTTGGTTGAGGGCGCTTAGCCTTAGATGTTTTTTCACTTAAGATAATTGAAGCGCTTAATACTTACAGGGATTTGTCGCTTATGTTTGCTTGTTCAATTGCTGCCGGTAGCACCTTTGCCTTTCCTAACGTGTGCAAGACACCGATGCCACCCGCACCGTCACCGATTCCTATTCCTTATCCTAATATGGCGCAAATGGCGATGGGCAACCCGCCCGTGGTAAAAATTTTGATAGGTGGTGCGCCAGCCCTCAACCAAGGTTCGAAAATACCCCTCAGTAACGGTGACGAGGCTGGCGTTGCGGGCGGACTCGTTTCGGGTTCCAACATGCAAGAATGTAAATTTATCAAGGGTAGCTTGACGGTTTCTTTTGCGGGTAAAGGTGCGATTCGTAATTTAGATCCAGTGCAAGCCAACAAGGGTAATGCCATCGGAATGATTCAAGTGCCGAGCCAATTTACGGTGAGTGTGGGCGGTTAGTTGACGAACCATTTCCACCAGCTACCAATTGATTCCCTGTTGACTCCCCGAATCGTTAACAAGATGACCGGATGGCCGGCGGGTATATCGCACATCGAAGGTCTTGCCGCAATCTTTGTCTAATATTACTCACCAGGTCTGAGCGATGTTGAGCAAGCGAAGGGTGTCGCTCAATCGTCATTCGTCAAGCTCTGCATGACAGCATCGGTTAAGCTTGCGACAAACCATCTGTCACATATAGTGAAATACGCATGAAACGCCTCGCAAAGGTTATCTCTCTGTTACGCCCGAGTGCCGCCAGACGCTCATCAGAAGAGCGCCTGGTCCATACGAAAATTAACAGCAAATCCTACAGCATCTCGTCTGATGATGACTACCTTGATCATGTTGAGGGTGAGTTCGAACCCGAAATGGTCTCGCTCTTTCAATCCTTGCTGCAACCAACCGACACGGTCTTGGATATCGGCGCAAATATCGGCTGTACCTCAATATTGTTTAGTGATCTTGCTCGTAGGGTCTACAGTTTTGAGCCATCCCCTACAACGTACCGTTGGCTTGTTCAAAACGTGCAGAGAGCCAAGCTGAACAATGTTGAACCCATTAATCTGGGTCTGGGTAAAGACGCTGGCACCTTTGAATTGACCTTCGCGCCCAATAACCGCTCTGGCGGTTTTGTGTCTAATTTGACAAGTGCCTCTGAAGGGCACCAACTTGAACAAATCACCATCGCTCGGGGCGATGACTTTATCCGAGAGCGTCAGATCACTAAAGTCGATTTTATTAAGATCGATGTCGAGGGTTTTGAGCAGAGTGTCATCGAAGGGCTTGCTTCGACCATCGTGCGCGATCAGCCAATTGTGGCGCTCGAGCTGAATCACTGGTGCCTGAATGCGTTTCAGCGAACCTCAGTGCCGGATTTCTTTGATTTTCTTCGTGGCGTGTTTCCGTACTTGTATGCAGTCGACATGCGTTACGCGAGTAATCTGCGCGATCGCTTGCAACGAGAGCTGCTGCCTTTTCGTTACGACAAAAAAGACGCAAGAAATTTGCATGATCAAGATGCGGCTTACCACGTGATGTATCGCCACATCCTGCATGGTTCAAGTTACCCAACGTTGGTGGGGGCCTTCAAGCCAACGCAACTCAATGCCCTGTCTTCAAAGTTTGGCATACAGCTCGCTGGGCGCGAGGGATACTAGCTCAATCTAAACGCTATGTCCGTCAATCCTTCACACGCCTCATATCGGCCAGACATTGATGGTCTGCGCGCCATTGCGGTGTTATCCGTCGTGCTGTTTCATGGTTTTCCGCAGATTTTTAAAGGCGGTTTCATTGGCGTAGATATTTTTTTCGTGCTGTCGGGCTACTTAATCAGCCGAATTATTTTTGAACAGTTAAATCAAGGTAGGTTCAATTTTCTTGATTTTTACGCTCGTCGCATTAAACGAATTTTCCCAGCTTTACTGATTGTCTTAGCCGTCGCCTACCTCGCGGGTTGGTTCATGCTGCTTGCTGACGAATATGGGCAATTAGGCCAGCATATTGCTGCTGGCGCTGCCTTCATCTCAAATTTTGTGTTGTGGGGCGAGGCGGGTTATTTCGATAATTCGTCTCATACCAAGCCTTTGCTACATTTATGGAGCCTAGGCATTGAAGAGCAGTTCTACATCGTTTGGCCGTTGTTGTTGTGGTTGGCGGCGAAGTTAAGATTTTCACTCTTTGCGCTGACAGTGATCCTTGCAGGCCTGTCGTTTTATCTAAACGTCACTGGAATGAAAAGCGACGCAGTGGCAACGTTCTACTCACCCCAAACGCGTATTTGGGAGCTTCTACTTGGCAGCAGCTTAGCGTGGTGCGCGCTTTATAAAAAAGACGGCTTAACCGACGTTGCAATGTTTTTTGGCAAATGGAGCAGAAGCCCAATCACTGTTGTTGACCAAGCACGTCTTCGTAAACGGATGGCCAATGTTCTGTCTTGCATAGGCTTTATCGTCTTGATCTACGGCCTGATCCGAATTAACCGAGACCTTCAGTTTCCGGGTAAATGGGCACTGATACCGGTGTTGGGCACCGCCTGTATTGTGGCCGCTGGGCCTCTTGCTTGGCTCAACACAAAGATATTGTCTAACAAAGTGTTGGTGTGGTTCGGCCTGATTAGTTACCCGCTGTATCTGTGGCACTGGCCGCTTCTTAGTTTCGCCTGGATTGTTGAGGCAAGCCCGCCAAGCGTTTTGGTCCGCTTAGGGTTGATCGTGCTTTCGGTTGCGTTGGCGTGGCTCACCTATCGGTTGATCGAGCGGCCGATTCGTTTTGGAAAGCACGGTGGCTTAAAGGTATGCCTTCTTATTGTATTGATGCTGATACTTGGCGGGGTAGGCTTGGGTACGTTTAATGAAAGAGGTTTCCCGTTTCGTAAAAACGTACAGTTAGCCGACGCCTTGTACACCTCTGAAGCACACAATCTTGAAGCCAAGTTGGTGGCTGGTTACCGCAACTACGTCGGAGGTGAGCCTAGCCACTCAAGCAAGCCCGTGGTCTTAATTGTCGGTGACTCGTACAACGCCAACTGGTCGGCTGGGCTCAGCACTCTGATCGATGTGAAGCAATACGATATTGTTTCGATTTCGTACCTCGGTTGCAAAGTGAGCGTTGCGCCTGAAAAAATTATCGCAATCGCTCGAGAACAGAAATTTGAACGCTACTGCCAACCCTTCGAATTGTTGATCAACGATCCAAGTGTGATCCGCAGGCTCGCGGCCGTGATGTTGGTCAGCTATCGGCCCTTTGAATATGACGTCAATCGATTTAGATTTGACATACTTCGAGAGCTGAAGAAAAAAAATAGTCAGTTTGATTTATTTGTATTTGGCAATTACTTTCAACTTGATTCTGATAAGTATTCGAGTTGTGAAAAGTTGATGTACCGAACGGGTCGCAGAGCTGAGCTTTGTTTGGAGCTGGCGGATTATCCAAAAAAACAAACAAGTCGAGAAACCTTGCCGTTTTATCCGCGTGATCTCAAGTTTGCGTACGTCGACTTGATCGGCTTAACTTGCCATGAAGATAAAACGGGGTGTCCGACCGAAGCGCAAGGCGTACCTTTTATTAGCGACTCCCATCATTTGAACGCTACCTTCATCGCAAAACTCATGCGTGATCTTCAGACGACGCAATCGGCAAAGCTAGAAGACCTTGGTCTTCGCAAGTACTTGGTGAATCGGTCTGGCCCTTAACGGTACGAAGCTGTAGCCGCGCTAGGGCTTGATCTTTCACAAACACAGGCTTGAAGTTTGATGATTTGGCACCACCTAAACAGCGAGTTTGTAGCGGGCGTAATAATAAGTTCTTACGCGGCGCAATGATTAGCTTTTGTGCAGCGCGCTACACTTTATTTCTGGCCTTTATCCTCAAAGCACCGTTTACCCTTGCGAGCCATCTCATGAAAATCCCATGTCCTCATTGCCACAAGACCAATCAGCTTGCGATTGAGCGTCTGGCGAGCCAGCCAATTTGTGGGGCGTGTAAAAAGGATTTGTTGTCGGCCCCGCTTGAGGTTGATGAACAATTGTTTGGAGAGTTAACTGCTCAGTCGCCACTGCCAGTCATTGCCGACTTTTGGGCCTCGTGGTGCGGGCCATGCAAAATGTTTGCGCCAACCTTTCAGGCCAGCGCGCTTAAGCATACCAATGAAGCTTTGCACGTCAAGATCAATACCGAAGAGAATCAAGCGCTGTCGCAGCGCTTAAGCATTCGGTCAATCCCGACGTTAGCCGCATATTCAAAAGGCAAAGAACTGAATCGTGTGAGTGGGGCGTTGCCTGCGCCATCGCTTGAGCAGTTTGTGCAGCGTGCGATACAGGGGGTCTAGCCCCTCAATGACTTTGCGAATTCTGGCGACAAGTCATCGATCAGCGAGGAATTTCCTATTCGGCGCGGCGTTGTCTATTGATAAACAACAGTGAGCGTTTCTGCCACGAGTGCTGGCTTGGCGACGCCTTCAATCTCGACGATATTGCTATACGTCAACCGCGCACCGCCCTCGATCTCGTCATATTTTTCGAGGGTACGATGTAAGCGAATACGTGCACCGCACTGCACAGGGCTGACGAATCGAACCTTGTTTTGGCCATAATTGACACCACGCGAGCGCTGTTTAATCCGAACGATTTGACTCGCTAGATAGGTCACAAGTGAAAGCGTGAGCATGCCGTGAGCGATGGTCTTGCCATCTGGCATTTGTTGTTTGGCACGCTCGCGATCAATGTGAATCCAGTTATGGTCGCCAGAGACTGCGGCAAAATCATCGATCCGTTTTTGGTCTACAGTCAGCCAGTCACTGCTGCCCACTTTTTGACCTACATATTGCTTCATATCCGAAGGGAATTCGACTTCAAGCATGGATGACTCCTGAGATCTCGTTGTTTGATTAACCGCACAAGCGGACTAGGCGCTCGCGGATGATGTGCTCGGCCTCTTGAACAATTCGAGAGACCAGCACTTCGCAACTTGGGATATCGTGAATGAGGCCTTGCACTTGTCCGACGGTCCAGATGCCACCCTCGACATCGCCACCTTCGTAGACTCCTCGGCCTTTGACGCCGGCAACCTTAGGACCGATTTCAGCGATAGTGGCGCCTGACTTTTCCATCTCGATCACACTGAGCGCCAAAGCGTTTTTGTAGACACGGCTGCTATTTCTTAAGCTGCGCAAGATCAGGCTGGTATCGTGTTCAGTTTGCTCAACGATGGCCCGTTTGATGTTGTGATGAACCGGCGCCTCGATGGTGCACATAAAGCGGGTGCCCATGTTGATCGCCTCAGCCCCTAGGGCTAGCGCTGCCGCTAGGCCGCGCCCATCGCCAAAGCCGCCCGATGCAATGACCGGGATCGTGAGTTTGGCGACCGCTGCGGGGATCAGCACCAAGCCCGGAATATCCTCTTCGCCGACGTGTCCCGCGCATTCAAAACCATCAATACTGACTGCATCCACGCCGATGTCTTGCGCTTTCAACGCGTGGCGAACCGTGGTGCACTTGTGGATGACTGTAATGCCTGCGTTTTTAAAGGCGGGCATGTGTGCTGAAGGGTTATTACCGGCGGTTTCGACAATCGTCACCCCCGAGTCAATGATGACGTCTCGGTAGGCCTCGTAAGGAATTGGTTTGAGAGAGGGTAAAAAAGTGAGATTCACGCCAAACGGTTTATCAGTCATGTCACGCAAGCGATTGATTTCATCGTGAAGCGCTTCAGGGGTTGGTTGGGTGAGGGCGGTCAGTATCCCTAACGCACCAGCATTAGAGACTGCGGCGGTAAGCTCGGCACGCCCGACCCATTGCATGCCGCCTTGAATAATCGGATGGGCAATACCCAATAAGCGTGTGATTGCGGTTTGCATGGTGTTTGGCCTTTACGGTTGAACGCTCAACGTGTCATCATTTGAGCTGAACCGTGGTCGATAGGGTTGACAGCTAGGGCTGAGATGCAGCGTGGCGCCGGTCAGTTTCTGTAGCGTATCAAAGTCGATATCGTCGGCGATGCGCTGAACGACGAAGCCTTGCGGGGTGACTTCGATTAAAGCGAAATTTGTATAAATTCTGGTGACACACTTATGGCCAGTTAAGGGATACGCACAACGCTCAAGCAGTCGCGGTGCGCCATCCTTCTGACAGTGCTCCATCAGCACCCAGACGCTGGCCGCGCCCGCTGCAAGGTCCATTGCGCCACCTACCCCAGGTGTTTCTGTTGACAGGCCAGTTGACCAATTGGCCAGATCGCCATTTTCAGCGACTTGAAAGGCGCCCAAGCAGGCGATATCGATGTGCCCGCCACGGATCATCAAGAAAGAATCGCTATGACTAAAAATGGAGGCGCCTTTTAAAAGCGTGACGGGTAACTTGCCGGCGTTGACGATATCGCTATCTTCTTGCCCTGCTTCGGGAGCCGGTCCGAGCCCTAGTAGTCCTTGTTCGCTGTGCAGCAAAACCTCGCGACCAAGCGGAATGTAATCTGCGATCATGGTGGGCAAACCAATACCCAGATTGACGCAGAAGCCTTCGGGGATATCCTCTGCCGCGACGCGTGCAATGTCTTTTCTATTTAATCCTTTCATTTTTTTATCTCAATGACTCGGTCGATGAAGACGCCTGGTGTGATGATGTGTTCAGGATCGAGCTCACCCAATTCGACAAACTCGTTGACTTGCGCAATGACCAGCTTCGCTGCACCAGCCATCGCTGGGTTATTGACACGCGCACCGCGGTGATAAACCAAGTTACCCCAGCGATCACCTTTTTTTGCTTTAATTAAGGCTGCATCTCCAACTAAGGGCTTTTCAAAAACGTATTCCTCCCCATCGATCAGGCGCGTTTCTTTGCCACGCGCTAAGTCAGTGTCCGCAGCGGTACGCGTAAAAAAACCACCAATGCCAGCAGCACCTGCACGAATACGCTCAGCCAAAGTACCCTGAGGCACCAGTTCAAGTTCGATCTTGCCGGCGAAGTAAAGCTCGTCAAAGATCGTTCGGCCAAGTAAGCCTCTTGGAAACGAACACACGCATTTTCGGATCCGATTGGCTCGCATCAAGTCGGCGACGATGTCGTTGCCCATTGTGGTGTTATTGGCGACTAAGGTTAGATTTTTTGCCCCAAGTTCAAGAACACCCGCTAATAATTCGGTAGGCTGACCCGATGTACCAAATCCGCCGACTAATAGCACGTCGCCATCCTTGATGCCTTGTACTGCCTGTGCCATTGACTCAACACGTTTGTTAATCATGACTAATCCAGGTCGTTACCGCGCATATCGGCGTTGCGCCGGGCCCGACGTGCCAAATCCAACATGACGGTACCGATAACATTGGGGTTGTCGATCGGTTCGGCTTGTGGCCCGCGATGCCAGCCTTCCATCGCTGCAAGAAAGCCACCACCCAATTCGAACACCCGCGCGGTGACTTCGGAGCTTTCGGCGCTGGCTAACCAGGTGGCAGCGGCGGCGATCCAGCGCGGGTGTCGCAATGCAATTTCTTCGGGCGTGCGCTCACGTAAGCTTTCGGTCATGCGAGTTTGTGCATGCGGGCTAATGGCGTTAACCGTGATCCCATAGCGCTTTAATTCACGGGCGGTGATGATGGTGAAGGCGGCGATCCCTGCTTTGGCTGCGCCATAATTGCTTTGCCCAATGTTACCGAGCAGGCCCGAAAAGGACGTGGTGTTGATGAGCCTGGCGTTCACAGGTTCACCGGTGAGTTTTTGTTGAGCTCTCCAGTACACCGCGGCATGGTGGCAAGGCGCGAAGGTGCCTTTTAAATGAACCTTGATGACGGCATCCCATTCACTTTCTTCCATGTTGACAAGCATGCGATCGCGAAGAATGCCTGCGTTGTTGATCACGACGTCGAGCTTGCCAAAGTGCTCGACCGTGCTGTGGATCATATGCTCGGCCTCTTTCCACTCAGAGACGTCGTCACAGTTTGCGATGGCCTCGCCACCGGCAGCTTTGATTTCGTCAACCACTTGTTGGGCAGCCGAGGTGTCTCGCCCTAGACCTTCTCTGGATACCCCTAGGTCATTGACAACGACTTTTGCGCCGCAAGCGGCCAGTTGCAAGGCGTACTCTCGCCCGATTCCACGTGCAGCGCCGGTAACGATTGCGACGCGTCCTTCACATAAGCGGCTCATGATTGACTAGGCTCCTTGAAATATTGATAAGAATGATGAATGGTGAATTGGATAGACATCAGGACAATTGGTGGTGGGCAGAATCGTGGAATGAATCGTGATTAGGTTCATTAGAAAAAGAGTGAACAGGATGGTTTTGAGAACACGGATACTTGGCTAGCGCTCAAATTTCGGTGGACGTTTTTCAATAAACGCTTGCGCGGCCTCTTTGTGATCGGCTGTGAGTGTGGCGGTCACGTGATTCACGGCTTCTTGATTCAGCGTGTCATCTAAGGTGTTTTGCAAGGCTTGATTTAAATTGTCTTTCATTAGTGCCAAGGCTTGTCGAGGGCCGTTGGCAATTTTTTGGGCGATTGCAGTGACCTCCGGTTCAAGACGGTCGCGCGAAAACAAGGCGGTCAGCATCCCCAACTCATTTGCTTGCTGTGCGTCGAGTGTGGGCGACAGCAGATACAACTCGCGCGCCTTCGCAAAACCGACGATACGCGGTAAAAAGTAATGCCCGCCAAAATCGCCAGGCAAGCCGACATTGATGAAAGCCGTTTTGAATTTTGCCGAATCATCTGCATACCGAAAGTCACAAGCCAGCGCCAAACACAGGCCGGCGCCCGCAGCGGGGCCACGAATCATCGCGATGGTTGGGATGGGCAGGGTGTGAAGCAGCTCGGTAATTTGATTACGCCGGCGCAAGCGCGCGACCTTTTGCTCGAACGATAGGGTCTCTGCGGGTGAGTTGGCCATACGCGCCACATCGCCACCCGCGCAAAAAGCGTCACCCGCGCCGGTCAACACAATTGCACCGATCTGCCGATTGTCTTTGGCCTCAAGCAGCGCTTGCGCGAACTGGTCATATAGCTCTGGGCTGAGCGCATTGAGACGCCCTGGCCGATTCATGACGAGCGTCATGACGCCCTCGTGTACTGACCTGAGTAACGGTGATGACTGCTCTGGCATATTGTCTCCGAGTGGTATCTAGGTACCTTTTGCAATAGCTTAGAGCAAAAAATCCTTTTCGGTGAAAAAACAAAAACCACTGCCTAAAGGCGTGGTTTGAATGTTATAAAACCAAGACGAGGCTCACAGCCGACCAGTTCTAATATTTGGTTTAAACCAAAAGCTTCACAGGGACAACATAATGAGTATTAAAGGCAAGGCCTATATCGCTGGGATTTTTGAGCACCCGGCCCGCAAAATCGCAAATATGTCGTTAGCACAACTACACGCTGAGTGTGCCAAGGGCGCGCTTGAAGACGCTGGCTTGACCATACATGACGTCGACGGTTACTACTGTTCGACCGATGCGCCCGGTAGCCTGGGCGGCATCAACATGATTGATTACATGGGGTTGACGGTTAAGCACTCTGACTCAACCAATACCGGAGGCTCGTCTTACTTGTACTTGGTCGCCCACGCGGCTGAGGCGATTGCGGCGGGCAAGTGCAGCGTTGCCTTGATTACCTGTGCGGGTTTTGGACGCCCAGGCACAATTGTGCGTGATTTGGACACGGCAATCCCAGATACTCCATTTGAAATGCCCTATGGCCCTGTTACGGTCAATTTGTATGCACTTGCTGCAATGCGGCATATGTATGAGTTTGGCACCACGAGTGAACAATTGGCCTGGGTCAAGGTTTCTGCATCGCACCATGCGCAACATAATCCTAACGCTTACTTAAAGAAAGTGGTCACAGTTGAGGACGTTGTGAACTCCCCATTGATTGCAGACCCATTGCATCGCATGGATTGCTGTGTGGTGACGGATGGCGGTGGTGCGGTGATTGTTGTGAGTCCAGAGATTGCTAAAACCTTAAAGCGCCCAGCGGTGAAGTTGATTGGCGCGGGTGAGTCGCCCAAGGGTCAAATGGGCGGCAAAATTGATATTACCTATACTGGGGCCGTACGCTCAGGGCCTATCGCCTTCGCTGAAGCTGGCGTGAAGCCTAGCGATATTAAGTACGCCTCAATTTACGACAGCTTTACGATCACCGTGGTCATGACGCTTGAGGATCTTGGTTTTTGTAAAAAGGGCGAAGGTGGCAAGTTTGTGATGGATGGCAACTTGATTTCGGGCGTAGGCAAACTGCCCTTCAACACGGATGGCGGTGGGATGTGTAACAACCATCCGGTGAACCGTGGCGGCATCACCAAAATCATTGAGGCTGTGCGCCAATTGCGCGGCGAAGCCCATCCCTTAGTGCAAGTTAAAAACTGCGATATTGCCTTGGCGCACGGAACCGGCGGCTCGCTGAGTACCCGTCACGGCAGTGCCACATTGATTATGGAAAGAGAGTAACGCCATGACCACACCTTATCAAGACAGAAAAATCCCTGCCCCGAAGTTGAACTATGGCGATGAGCCTTATTTTGACGCAGCCACTCAGGGCAAGTTGATGCTGAAGTATTGCAACGACTGCAAACAATATCATCACTATCCCCGCGCGCTATGCCCGTTTTGCTTTAGCGATAAAACTGAGTTTAAAGAAGTGAAAGGTAGCGGCACGGTGTATAGCTATAGCATCACTCGCACCTCGGGCCCTGTGCCTTACGCCATTGCCTATGTCACGCTTGATGAAGGCATCACGATGCTCACCAATATCGTCGATTGCGATTTGGACACTATCCGCTGCGGACAAAAGGTTGCGGTGACATTCAAGCCGAGCGAGGATGGCCCCGCGATCCCAATGTTTAAATTGGTTTGAAAGTAAAGGATAAATAATGAGCGATGCGCTTTACACCTATTGGGTTGGCATGGATATCCCCGCCGATACGAGCGCTGCCGATGTTGCGGCGTTTAATGATTTTTACTCGAATGTGCATAAGCCTGAAGTGTTGGCTGGTAACCCCGGCTTTTTGCGGGGGCGGCGTTACGAGCTTGCGCAAGACGATACGCGCGGTGCGCGTGGGCCGCGCTTTATTGCCGCGTACGATATTGAAAATAAAGAGGCGGCACAGCTGTACATCACTCGCAATGATGGGCCAGCAAGTGGGCGGCCCGTCTATAGCGACGGCCCTGCAGCTTGGCAAAAGCGCAGTACCAAGTGGCGTTTAATGTGGCAGCACGTGTTGAACAACCCTGCGGCAGCTCAAGTGTCTGCTTCGCTTTACATGTATTTAGTCGGGATGAACGCAGCAGCAGGCTCTGGTGAGGCTGAGCTGGCTGAATTTAATGAGTTCTACAACACGATCCATGTGCCTGAAGTACTAGCAGGCTATGGTTTTGTCAGTGGCGCGCGCTATAAAAATATGCGTACCTTTCTTCACCCCGAGCCCGGTGCACCAAACTTTTTGGCGATGTACGGCATCAAGGACGAGGCAGCGGCCCAATCGTTCATGAAAGATAGATTAAGCGCTGATCCTGGTGGTAATTCTTTCTCGGATGGACCACCACCTTGGCAAAAGCGCGACACGAAGTGGCGTTTGACGTACCGCTTGGTTGGTTGAGGAAACACTGACGTTGACGAGTTGAGTTTTGCCTGCTGAGTATCGTCGTTCAGTCTGACAATCGCTGCATCGTTAGATGAATTCTATCTCAGTGAAGGCCTCGTAGGGCAAAGCGCAACTCGGCTGACAGTGTCGGTAATAAACGAAGTAAAGCAGTTTAATTTTTTAGCAATGCATCAAATTACAAAGGCATCACATGATCTACTCTCGTCACGTCGGCGACGCAAAAATTTATAACGTCATTGAATACAGCGGCCCAACGCATGCGGCTGATTTTGTGTTTCCTGAGCTTGATGTGCGCGAGATTGAGCCGCATCTATCATGGCTTGCCCCGCATCACTACAACATCAAGCTGCAGCGCTTTATCGTGGCAATGCAGTTATGGGTGATGCACATGGGCGACAACGTGATCGTGATTGACTTGGGTGTTGGCAATCATAAAAAGCGCGGCTCAGAGCGGATGAACATGCTCAACACCTTGACACCACTTTGGCTTGACGCGGCGGGCGCGAGTGCAAAAACAGTGACGCACGTGATTGTCACGCACTTTCATCCCGACCATGTCGGTTGGGGCACCCGCATGGTGGATGGTCGTTGGGAGCCAATGTTTCCGAATGCGCGTCATCTGATGCCTCGCGTTGATTTTGAAGCTGCGCACGCGGCGTATAAAAATGGCGATAAGGGTGTGATCAGCGGTTCGTTTGAGGACAGTGTGTTGCCGCTTTACGAATTGGGATTAATTGATCTAATCGACGATGGTGATGTCGTGGCCGGTTGCCTGAAAGCTGAAGCCATGCCGGGCCATACTCCCGGCTCGTTGCATTTTCGGCTGCAGTCAAAAGGACAAGAAGCGATCTTTGCTGGCGATGTGATGCATAGTCCTTTACAGATTGCAATGCCGCATATCAACACTTGGATTGATGCCCATGCCGAACAGGCGCGAGCCTCGCGCGCCTTGTTTTTGAAACGGGCTGCCGAGCGCAACGCCATGATTTTTCCGGTGCACTTCGGTTGGCCACACTGTGGCTATGTGCGTGGCGACAGCACTAAAGGCTATCGCTTTGAACCGGTCGAACCTGAGGCACGTGGTGAATAACACTGAACAAGTGCGTCACGTGGTATGCCGGGGTTGTTTGTGTCAACGAATCTAGTGAATTAACAAGGGATGACAATGAAAAAAATCTTACGTGCTGTACTGGTGACGATGGCGTTCGCGCCTTTGTTTGTGGCTGCGCAGACTTATCCCGACAAGCCGGTCAAAATGATTGTGCCTTACCCCGCAGGCGGCCCGGCTGACCAGATCGCCCGTGAACTTGCAAACGGGTTGTCGCAGGCGCTAGGGCAAACCTTTGTGATCGAAACAAAAGGTGGGGGGAGTGGTTCGATTGGCACAGGCTTTGTCGCCAAAGCTGCGCCAGATGGCTATACGCTGTTGGCCAGCGCCGGTGCGCCTCACACTGCGGTGCCTGTCTTTAGCTCAAATCCACCCTACGACGGCATTAAAGAATTTTTGCCGATTTTGATGCTGATTGATGTGCCAAATGTGATGGTGATTGGTCCTCACATTAAAGCGACCAACGTCAAAGAGTTCATCGAGTTAGCCAAAACTAAAGTCATGACCTATGGCTCAAGCGGTACGGGTAGCTCAACCCATCTCGCGGGCGAGATTCTTCAAATTGAAGCGAAGATCAAAATGACCCACGTGCCTTATAAAGGGGCCACACCCGTCGTCAACGATATGTTGGGCGGGCATGTTGACGTCTCTTTCTTAAATTTATCGGCCATGCTGCCACATATTAAGTCGGGCAAGCTTCGCGCCATTGGCCTGTCTTCTCAGACGCGTGCAAAGGCCTTGCCCGAGGTGCCGACCATGGCTGAGCAAGGCATGCCCAACAACACAGGCTCATGGTATGGTTTACTTGCCCCCGCTGGTACGCCTGATCAAGTTGTGCGTGTGTTGTACGATGCGAGCGTGAAGTATTTTTCGCAACCTGAAGTGCGTGCCCGCGTCGAGGCTTCGGGTTCAGCGCTCAAAATGCTCAACCCGCAACAGTTTTTGGCCGCGATGACTGAAGAAAAACGCCAGTTGGCCGAGCTCAACAAGATTTTGAATATTAAGATGGACTAAGGCCTCAGGCCACGCTCGGTAAGATTTTCAATATTAAGATAGATTAAGGTCTTAGGCTTCGCTCAAAAAGATTTTGAGCATTAAGATGGATTGAGCCCTAAGGCTTCGTTCGAGTTAGTGAACTTATGAACAAAGGATCAGTATGGATAAGGTAGTTGCCTCAGCCGCGCAGGCAATCGCAGATATTCAAGCGGGCGCGAGTGTCGCGATCGCTGGATTTGGTTTGGCACATCGTTTTCCAAACAATTTGATCTTTGCTTTGCGAGACAAAGGCACAACAGATTTGACCTTGGTCTGTAACTCACTGGGCGCCGCGGGTGAAAAAGGCCAATTGTTAGTTGAAAACAATCAGGTTAAAAAACTGGTTGCTGCGTTCTCAATTAGGGCCGGCATGCAAACTGAAGGCGAAAAAAGAATCGCCGCTGGCACGCTTGACGTCGAACTTGTACCGCAAGGTATTTTGGTTGAACGCTGCCGTGCAGGGGGTGCTGGCATCCCAGCCTTTTATTCGCCAACTGGGGTCGATACGGACCTGGCTGAGGGTAAAGACGTTCGGTATTTCAATGGCAAGCCACACGTGCTCGAGCATGCCATTCAGGTTGACTACGCCTTCTTAAGTGCCTACCGCGCCGACCGTGCGGGCAATGTACAGTTTCGCGGCGGTAGCGCTAACTTCAACTCAGCGTTTGCCAAAGCGGCAAAGATTGCGATTGTTGAGGTTGAAGAAATTGTTGAAGTCGGTGAGTTGCCGCCTGAGTTAATCGATTTGCCTGGCATCTTTATTTCTCGCGTGCTCAAGATCACCGACATGATTGATGTCAAGACCTTGAGCCGTGCTGAAAAACGCGCGGCAGACAGCGCACGTACGTATAACGGAAAGCAAGCGCTGACGCGCAATGGCATTGCAAAAAATGCAGCAAAGATTGTTAAAGACAACACCTATGTAAACTTGGGCGTTGGTATCCCCACGCAAGTCTCGAACTTTCTGGGTGGTCGCGGCGTATGGTTGCACGCTGAAAACGGTGTGCTGGGTTACGGCGGCATTGTGTCAGGTGACGCAGTCGACCCCGATGTCTTTAACGCGGGCGGGCAATTCGTTGAGGCAGTGCCCGGCACGTCATTCTTTGAAAGCGTGATGTCCTTTGAAATGGCCCGTGGTGGCCATATCGATACCGTCATTCTGGGCGCCTACGAGGTCGATCAAGACGGTAACGTTGCGAACTGGAGCATTACCGATGCGCGCCGCGGCGGTATTGGTGGCGCGATGGATTTGATCTCTGGTGAAGTCGAACTCATCATCGTGATGGAACATGCCGACAGCAAGGGCAGAACCAAATTACCGCGTCGTTGCAAATACCCACTGACGGGGCGCGAATGCGTGGATTGGTTAGTGACTGATTTGGCAGTATTGCATTGGGTGAACGATCGCTTTGTGCTTGAGGCGATTGCCCCGGGCTTTACACCTGAAGAAGTCAAAGCGCTTGGCGAGATTGATTTTGCTGTGTCGCCAAATCTTCAGACCATGGAGTAAGGTGTTGAGGCCAACGGTGACGATGAGAAGAGTATGAAACTACCTCTTGAAGGGCTCAAGATTCTAGATCTTAGCCATGCGTTGGCTGGTCCCTTTTGTTCGACTATGTTGGCTGACTATGGTGCTCAAGTCATTAAGATTGAGCCACCAGGCAAAGGTGATATCGCTCGTGCGTGGGGCACCAAGTTACCTGGTGGTGAAACCGATTATTTTGTTGGGCTTCATCGCAATAAACAAGGTATCGTGCTCGACTTAAAAAACGCCGAAGGCAAAGAGACCTTTTTGCGAATGGTTGAGCGTTGTGATGTGGTGCTCGAAAATTTTCGTCCCGGCACGCTCGTTAAGTTAGGGATCGATTATGAAGTGGCGCGCAAGCGTAATCCGGGCATTATTTATTGTTCAATTTCAGGCTTTGGGCAAGATGGCCCTTACCGAGACCGCCCGGCACTTGATTTGATCGTACAGGCTGAAAGCGGCATGATTAGTGCCACAGGCGACGAGGGTGGGCATGGTGCGCGTGCCGGTGTGTCGATTGCAGATCTGACCGCCGGTATGAATGCCGCACTAGGTATCATGATGGCTTTGCGTGTCAAAGACGCAACTGGGGTCGGACAGTCGATTGACATTTCGATGTTAGAAGGGCAGCTATCGCTGCTAAGCACCATGATTGGTGATTATTTTTCGACGGGCACTATCGCGGGCCCGATGGGTACAGCGTATAAAGCGTTGTTGCCGTATCAAACCTTTCGTACAAAAACACACGACCTCGCCCTGGCGGTGGGTAGCGACAAGCTTTGGCTTGAGTTTTGCCCATTGATCGGTTGCTCTGACATCACACATGATCCTCGGTTTGCAACCAATAGCGCGCGCATGCAAAATCGCAAAGCGTTGATTGACAGGCTGCAAGAGGTCTTTCTGACGCGTAGCTTTGCTGAATGGGAAACCATTCTCGTTGGCGCAGGGATCCCGATGGGCTCGATTAATAACGTCAAGCAAGTCGTCGAGCATCCGCAGGTCATTGCACGCGGTGCGATCGTTGATATGGTGCATCCGCGCGCGGGTAATGTACGCGTGGTGGGCGTGCCGATTCGTATGTCGGCAACGCCAGGTTCGGTGCGCACACCTTCGCCTTCGTTGGGTGAGCATACTGAGGCGGTACTCAGTGATGTGCTGGGTATGACTGCGAACGAAATCGACACGCTCAGGGGCGCAGGTGGATTGGGTTGAGATAGTTGGAAGATTTTCAGGCTGGTGTGAACTCTGGTATCGCGCGGATCATAAAGTCATCAAACAAAGGTACTGTAAAGGCCATCACGCCGTGAGCCGGGCTATATACCATCCCTTTCTTAATGAGCTTTGATCTAACTGGTCCGAGCCCTTTCAGCGGCAAGCCAAGCGCACTGGCGATATCGCTAGATCTGGGGTGAGTCGGTCCCAGATACGCCATGGCACGAAGAAAATGTTTTTCACCGGGGGTCAGTCGATCAAAGCGCACACGAAAAAAATTCTTGTCCAGCCTTCTAATGACATCAGGCGTTGCATCCTGAACCACTTTTAGGGTAATCGGGCTTGTCGTAGCTGAGTTCCAGGCCTGGTACCCCCACTCTTGCAGAAAATATGGGTAGCCTTGGGTCAAACGAAACACTTCTTGTAGGGCCGCGTTTTCAATCATTACGCCCACGGCAGTCGCAGGGTCGCGCAGCGCTTTCGCAGAGTCTGATTCTGAAAGTGCGCCAACCTCAGGAAAATTGAATAATCGTTCGGCATAAGACTTTGACTCACCAGCCATGCCGGCCAGCATGGGTAGCCCTGACGCCAGCAAAACGAGTGGCAGTTGTTTTTGTTGCATCTTATGCATAGCCATGATCAGAGCGCCCAATTCTTTTGAGCTTAAATACTGAACCTCATCAATTAGAATCGCAACTGCAGCACCCCGCTCTTGAGCGGCTTCTGCGATTGCCATAAAAAGGTTGGGAAGGTCAATTTCAAGGTCCCCACTATCGGCGGTTCCAGTGGCGGGTTCGATATCCAAGCCTAGCGCAACATCGCCCACGGCGACCTTGATGCCACCAATAAAACTACGCAGCACTGCAAGACCTCGTTTGACTTTATGGCCGACAGCAGCCATGCGGTCTAACTCGTGCAGCAAGCTTCGTAAAGCAGGGTAAATCAACTCACCAAGCGATTTGTCTGCGTGCGCCTCAAGCAATATCGTTTGATAGCCAGTATTTTTGGCGATACGCTCGATTTCGTTAAGAAGGACAGTTTTGCCGACACCACGCAAACCTGTTAGCAACAGGCTTTTTTCCGGTTTTTTTTGCTTGACGCGTCCAAGAAGGATTGCAGACTCGGCTAATATCGAGTCTCGGCCCACCAGTTCGGGCGGAGGAGATCCGGCACCAGGGGAATAGGGATTGTTGATGGGATCCAAGGTAGTCCTGTATTCAAATTGTTAATGCCTAGACTATTTGATTTAAATCTAAGGATAGATTAAATAGTCTATCAAATTCTAAAATTATCTATTATATATTAGTTAGATTTATATAGACGTAGATAGAGTTTAGTAGACTTTGATCGCTTTTATGCCTAAAACTTGAAAACGGTCAAAACTTTTTCAACGATATGACAATCGCAAATAAATCTGCAGCACAAGACTCTACCTTTACCACCCGCCCTGAGATCGTTGGTACTTTTGGGGTAGTGGCTTCAACCCACTGGCTGGCTTCGCAAACTGCAATGGGTATTCTTGAAAAAGGTGGCAATGCGTTTGACGCGGCTGTTGCCGGGGGCTTCGTCTTACAGATTGTCGAGCCCCATTTAAATGGGCCCGGTGGTGAAGTACCGATCATGCTTTGGTCTGAAAAAGAGCAGCGCATGCGAGTCATTTGTGGGCAAGGGCCTGCACCAAAATTGGCGACTTATGCTTACTTTAAAGCGCTGGGCCTAGAGCTCGTGCCGGGCATTGGCTTGCTACCCGCCACAGTACCTGGGGCCTTTGGTGCCTGGCTGACAATGCTGCGTGATTACGGCACCATGACACTCGCTGAGGTGATGGCACCTGCGATTGCGTACGCGCGCGACGGCTTCCCGATATTGCCACGCACCGTACAGGCGATTTTGGCTGTGCAAAGTTTATTTGCGTCCGAATGGAAGTCCTCAGCTGAGGTGTGGATCCCAAGGGGGCAGGTTCCTCGGCCAGGCGAATTATTTCAAAGCCCAGCAATCGCGCAGACGTACTCGCGCCTGTTAACCGAGGCTGCAGCAGTCGGTGTGGGCGATCGCGTCCTGACAATCAACGCCGCGCTTGAGATTTTTTATCGGGGCTTCATCGCGCAAGAAATCGATCAGTTTTACACCGACCAACCGATACGTGACACGACGGGTGAACGCAACACCGGTTTGTTGCGTTACGACGACCTCGCAAACTGGACGCCAACGTATGAAGAGCCACACACCGTTGACTTTGGCCGCTACACAGTGGCCAAGTGTGGCCCGTGGTCACAGGGCCCGGTCATGTTGCAGCAGCTATCTATCCTGAAGCACGCTGGTCTTGAGAATTTTGCGCCTGATTCCGCTGAGTTTGTACATCGAGTGGCTGAGGCAACCAAACTTGCCATGGCTGATCGCATGGCTTGGTATGGTGATCCTTTGTTTGCGAAGATCCCAATGGCAGAGCTGTTGTCAGACGAATATGGCAAAGCGCGCTACGCGCGTATCGGAGCACTGAGCGCCACATTATTTGAAGTGGGTCAGCCTGGCGGGTTGCAGGCAGAGCTACCCGATCTTGAAGCGGCAGCGCGCACGCTAAAAGTGTCAGATACGCGCTTTGGTGTGGGTGAACCGACCTTTGCAGCGTTGCCACCTGTCAGTGAATGGGCCAAGAAAGAGGTCTTTATCGGAGACACCTGTCACATTGATGTGATTGATGCGCAAGGCAATATGGTTTCGGCTACGCCGTCAGGTGGTTGGTTATCTTCAAGCCCAGCGATTCCTGCCTTGGGTTTCTCGCTGGGTACGCGGTTACAAATGACGTGGTTTGATGACAACGTGCCTGGGCAGTTGATGCCGGGTAAGCGACCCACCACCACCTTGTCGCCTTCGATGGCGTTGCGCGACGGCTTGCCGTATATGGTGTTTGGTACGCCGGGCGGTGATCAACAAGATCAATGGAGTACAGAATTCTTTTTGCGCCATGCGGTGTACGGTATGAATCTTCAAGAGGCCATCGAATATCCTGCATGGCACGTCGATCATTTTCCGATTTCGTTTTGGCCGCGCTCGTTGCGCTATAACCAAATCACCCTAGAGTCGCGCTTTCCAGAGGCAACGATACAAGCGTTGCGCGACGCCGGGCACGAGGTGAAGGTCGGTGCAGAGTGGTCTGAAGGACGCATGTCGGCTTGCACGCGCGAGCCGAGTTTGAATGGTAGATTATTATTACGTGCAGCTGCGAATCCCCGCGGCATGCAAGGTTACGCGGTAGGACGTTAACGATGTTTAAAAAAATCCTTTTTACTTTGTGCGTAGCCCTTGTTGGCGTCGCTCCGGTGCAGGCTGCATGGCCCGAACGCACTGTCACGCTGATTGTGCCTTGGGCACCCGGCGGCTCAACTGATATTTTGGCCCGTATGTTGTCAGACTACCTGACGCGCTCGCTTGGCCAAACATTCATTGTCGAAAACAAGGCAGGTGCTTCTGGCAACATTGGTTCAAATCTTGTTGCCAAGGCCAAGCCAGATGGTTACACCTTGCTTGTGGGTTCGATGAGCACGCATGCAATGAATCAAGCACTGTTCTCATCCATGCCCTTTGAACCGGTCGATGATTTCACACCGATTTCTTTGGTGGCTTTTGTGACCAACACGTTGGTGATTAACCCAAAGATTGCGGTCAAAAACGTGGCTGAACTCATTGCGTATGCCAAGGCTAATCCTAAAAAATTGAATTTTGCTTCGGCCGGAGCGGGTTCAACGAATCACATTAGTGCGGTCTTGTTTGAACTTGCCGCTGGCATACAGATGACGCATATCCCCTACAAGGGTGGTGCGCCCGCGGTGCTTGATACCGTGGCGGGTCAGACCGAAGTGTTGTTCGGTGCTGGCACACAAACCTTGCCGCATGTGAAATCCGGCAAACTCAAGTTACTTGCAGTGACTGAAAGCACTCGATCGCCGCAATTGCCTGACACACCAACGGTTGCCGAGACCCTACCTGGTTATGAGTTGGTCGTTTGGTATGGCGCGTTTGGCCCGAAGGATCTGCCCAAAGAGATCACCGAGCGGTTAAGCGCTGAAATCAACCGTATTGTTGCGTTACCAGAGGTTCGTACAAAGATGTCTGCGATCGGTGTCGAAGTGGTCTCTTCAACGCCAGCGGGCTTTGCCAAGACGTTGCAGCAAGACGCGGCCAAGTTCACCAAGCTAATACGTGAGTTGAAAATTACGGCAGAGTGAGGCGAAGGCGAAATGATTGTGGTCTTTTCGCCAGTCACCTTCCTAATGAGTGAATAAATTGTCCGTAGCTCCGATAAAAATAACCGATCGGTAATAAAGTAGTCTAAAAATACGACTTTATTAAAAATAATACCGATCGGTTATTTATTGTTGTTTGAGATCTGTTTTCATTATAAAATTACCGATCGGTAATATGGAGCGTTTCATGACAACTTCAGACCTCAATGTCGGTGTAACAATCACCTCAACGCGTGAGTTGGGTGAGCTTTTGAAGCAGTCGAGAAAGAGCGCTGGCGTGACGCAAGCCACACTCTCTGGCCTCGCGAACTGGGGAGGCCGTTTTATTGGTGATGTCGAGAGCGGTAAACCGACAGTTCGTGCACAAATGCTGTTTGATCTGATTGGCTGGCTAGGGCTAGAGGTTGTCATTCGAAAAAAAACTGTTTCTAAATGAGTCAGACTTTAGCCATGTATGTTGACGGCCGTTTGGTTGGTCATTTGTATGACCAGCGTCCGCTCGCGTTCGAATACACCAGCGAGTGCCTCAGCGGCTTGTTGTCAACGCAACTGACTCGGGTGATTGCCTTGCAGGCCGGAAAAATCTCGACGCCTGCGGTGCATGCTTACTTTGAAAATCTTTTGCCAGAGGGTGATCAACGGCGAGCGCTTGAGGATCAGCATCATGTCACCTCGATTTTTGGCCTGCTGAGCGTTGCAGGTGGTGATACTGCTGGGGCTGTTGTGCTTGAACCGATACAGTCGGCGGTCGATCGCCCCACTTACCGCAAACACACTTGGGAGCAGATTGCCCAAATGATTGCTGGCAATGGTGTGCAAGCAGCATCCGCAAAGGCGTCTGTTTCTGGCGCACAATTCAAAATCCTACTATCCATTGATCAGAAAGATGGGGCGCCGCTCTTGCCTGTGGGCTCGACTGCTTCAACGCACATTTTAAAACCAGACATCAAACGCGTTGGTCAAAAAATCTGGGCTTCAGCGATTAACGAAACGATCATGATGCGCGCTGCGAGAAAATGCGATCTTAGAGTAGCTTCGGTAGACTACCAACCAACCGTTCATTCATGCCTTGTTCAACGCTACGATCGGATCGAAGCAGGCGGTTTAGTCCAAAGGCTGAATCAATTTGATCTGTGCCAGTTGCTAGAGACACCCTCGGACGTGAAATACGAAGCGGATGGGGGTCCAAGTTTTACTCAATGTTATAAAAAAATTAAAGCGAGCAGCAGCAATCCACTAAAAGACTGCGACAGTGTGTTGAAGTGGTTATTTTTCAATTTGTATATCGGAAACAACGACACCCATGCCAAAAATTTGGCGATGTTGGTCAGTGAGGGTGAGTTTAGATTGGCGCCTTTCTACGACTTGATGTGCACTTCGGTCTATTCGGGATTTGCAAATAGCTTTGCATTTAAGGTCGGCGCTACGTTCAAACCCGGAGAGATGGTCTCGGCTGACCTGTTGCAATTGGCAGCATCGCTCGACGTGTCCGATCGATACCTTTTTAAAATAAGCAAAGACATGGCGCAGCAAATTATTCCTGCCATTGATGAGTCAATCAACGAATTGCAAGATTCTTTCAGTCCGACGGAAAAGTTAATGGCACAGCGCCTAACGAGAGAAGTGTCTAAACTTTGTAAAAAGCGTAGCCAAAAATTTTTGAGCTAGTTGAGTGCTTTGTCGATCTGACGTTGTAGTTGAGCAGGCGTCTGTGTAGGCCTCTTCGGCAAGCGCATTGCAAAACCGATGCCGACTACATTCACGGCCGCCGCGATCCAGATTGAAGAGCGGTAGGTATTGCTCCAGTCAAACAGCCACCCTGCTAAAACCGGTAGGCACACGGCGGCCACGCACCAGCCGATATATATTCTGCTGGCCACGATGCCGAATTGGGCGCTGGGCCAGTGCATGCCGATGCCACCGGCGGTTGAGCCAGAGACAAAGCCATAACCCATCCCCACCATGGCCAGAGCAATCAAAGCAACTTCTGGGCTTGGCCATATCGTCAGCATCAGAGCGCCGGTTAACGACCAGATATGAGCAGCCGTCATCACCTGTCTGAGGCTAAAGCGATCCATCAGCCAGCCGCCGGTGATACGGGCAGCAGCAATCATGCCTGTGATGAAAGAGGTCGCTCCGATTGAAAACTGAGTGCCGCCGCCATAAGACTGAACGATACCGGCAGACTGACTCATGACCATTAAGCCAGCAGAGGCCGCTAAGAAAAATACGATGGCGATTCTTAAAAACAGTGGCCATTGGGTGATTCCCAAATAAGATTGCTGCCTGTTTGCCTCAAGGTTAGTCGCAGTAGTGGCGTTGGCATTCGCTTTTGGGATGTGGCTATGTAAGCCGGTGAGCCAAACTGCGATGAGACCGCTAATCAGCACGACTAGCCCCAAATTCAACAAGGTCTGCCGCAAGCCCATCAGTTCGACCGACCAACCCAGCAAGGGTGCACCAAGCATCGCCCCTAGTGGATACAAACCTACAACGTAGCCATTGACCAAACCACGGTGTTTGGTAGGCACGAGGTTGACGATTTGTTGGGCTGTGGTAAACGCGACGCCACCCCCTAAACCGAACAGGATGGCGTATCCAAAGAGCAGCGACCAAAACCCTTGAGCTTGTGAGGCTAGCGCCAAGCCTAGAGCCCCGGTGAAACAGGTGATCAGCAGAACTGCCCCAGTCGAGAGTCGGGTGTACACCGCGGGCGCGACATTCATGCCCGTTGCGAACATGACCGTACAGAGTCCAAAGATCACGCCCATATCCGAGCGGGTTAGCGACAGCATGGCTTCCATCGACTTCAAGAACACGCTGAAGGCGTAAATTGTACCGAAGGGAAGGTTGGCAAAGGTCGCAGCTAGGATGAGGCGCATGAGCGGTTTCGTATGCTTATAGAGTCAGAGAATCTTTGGTTTTTTCAATATAAACTAATTCTTCGATGCCATTGACTCAGGTCGTCTAGAAAAGGAGTTCAACTTGAAGTTATATATCGCAAATAAAAACTACTCGTCTTGGTCGTTGCGGCCCTGGGCCCTTTTGCAGGCGCGCGGCATCGAGTTCGAAGAGGTGTTGGTGCCTTTTGCGGCTGGGTCACAACCGTCAGCGTTTAAAGCGTTCTCGCCCACAAGTAAAGTGCCTTGTCTTGAAGATAATGGGTTATTGATCTGGGATTCGCTCGCAATCTGCGAGTACGTCGCTGAGCAACATCCCGGTTGTTGGCCTATCGATACGACCGCTCGTGCTTGGGCGCGTAGTGCGGCAGCCGAAATGCATTCGGGGTTTCAGACGCTTCGTAGCCTCTGCCCGATGAATTGCGGCATTCGTGTAGCGCTTGAAAAAATCGACGACGGCTTGCGGGCAGACGTTGAGCGTGTCGATGCTTTATGGCTTGAAGGGCTTGCAAAATTTGGTGGCCCTTATCTTGCCGGCAAAGAATGTGGCATCGTCGACGCGTTTTTTGCCCCTGTCATTTTCAGAGTGCAAAGCTATGGTTTGCAGCTCAGCCAGCAGGCCCAGTCATATGTTGAAAGGATGCTGAGCCTGCCAAGCATGCAGCACTGGTACGCTGAGGCTTTGCTTGAAACTTGGCGCAAACCAGAGTACGAACAGGCTGCTGCTGCGCACGGACAAATCGTTCGCGATTTTAGAGTCTGAGATCCAGCTATGTCACGCACGCGGGTCGCTAGACCTGTGAGTGCGTGCGTGGCCTAGACGTCAAGGCGTCAGACTGTAGAGCTGAAGATTTTGACGGTTGTGCGTGTTGGTTGGCTGGCTCAAGCCGCTAGATCAAAAATCAACACTTCAGCATTGAGACCATCGGTTAGGTTCAGTACGGTTTCATCTGCGACGAATAAAGCATCGCCCGAGTTGAGGCTGATATCGTTCACCTTGAGCTTGCCTTTGATCAGGTGAACGTAGGCTTTACGTGTTGGATCAAGCGTGAGGCTCGCTGTTTGAGTCTGCTCAAACAAGCCCACGTACAGCTTCGCATCTGCATGGATTTTGACTGCATCGCCTTGACCTTGCTCAGAGGCAATCAGAACAAGTGCGCCTTGTTTGTGTTGGGTAGGCACCGTCTTTTGCTCGTAACTCGGTTGCACATTTTGCTGATTAGGCAAAAGCCAAATTTGCAAAAAGTGCGTCTGTTGGCCCACTGCGTGATTGAATTCACTATGTTGTACACCGGTACCCGCACTCATGCGCTGCACATCACCTGGTGGGATGCCTTTGACATTGCCTAAGCTGTCGCGATGCGCCAGTTCACCCGAAAGCACGTAACTGACGATCTCCATGTTCTGGTGACTGTGCTCGCCAAAACCTTTGCCCGCCTCAATACGATCTTCATTGATGACGCGCAGATTACCCCAGCCCATAAACTCGGCATCGCGGTAACCGGCAAACGAAAAGGAGTGAAAGCTTTTCAGCCAACCATGATCGGCATAGCCGCGGTCTTGAGATTCTCTGAGAGTGAGCATGACAAAGCCTGTTTGTTACATCCAGAAACACATGTGCCGGATGAATTCAGGCATTATAGAGGCACTGTTATTGATACAAAGCGAGACGTCTATGTGCCTATCTATCGACACCGTCGATCTCATCCAAGCGGCAAAGTCAGATTCGTGGGATACCTTTTTTATCGGCTATCCGCATCTGCCCTCTCGCTTAGCTTCGCGGTATCAACCCTTCTTCAATGGCTTTAATTTGCATGGCCACATAGCGCGAATAGATTCTGCAGTTAGTAAAGCTGCCGCCTACAAACCATAAGCCCTCTTGCGGGGTACGGCGCCACATATTGTTCATTTCGCCATCGGGTGCAATGCCCCAAACTGGGCCAACTTTTTCAGCAATCTCAGTACCGAGTAATTCTTTGACGACCACTTCCTGGGGGACATAGCCTGTTCCCATTATCAACAAGTCAGCTTGCTTGACTGAGCCGTCTTTCATGAGCGCGCCTTCGGGGGCGAAGCGTTCGATCTGATCATATTGCAGCAACCCAATATCGCCACTCACGATCAGGTCTGAGCAGCCAGCGTTTAGATAATAGCCACCGTAACGCGTCCGGATCTTCATCTGGTAGCCGGTGTTTTCCTCGCCTTGGTCCCACTTAAAGCCGCGGGCAATCAGGCCATCGATCAGTTTTCTGTCGAGATCGACCATGCGGACGCTGACTTGTTTGAAGTTGCGCTTGGCAACAGGCAGGGTGTTGATGCTTGATAACAAATCGCCATCAGCAATTGTGATGCCATCGTACAGGCCGTAGGTGAGATGCAGGCTTGGGTCAATACTCACCACAGTGGTTGAGCCGCGCTGAATGATCGTTGTGTCTGCACCGTTGCTATGAAGGTCTTGCGCAACGTCGTGCGCGCTTGTGCCTGTACCCAGCACCAGCGCTTTTTTGCCGCTCCAGGCAGCGCCACTTGTGAAGGCGCTGGTGTGCATCACCTCGCCTTTAAAGTCTTTGAGCCCTGGCAGATCAGGTAGGCTTGGCTTACCTACCAAGCCGTTTGCAAAAATCAAATGGCGTGGGCGCACGGTGCGCTCGGTACCGTCTTTGTTACGTAGCACGGCTGTCCAGCGAGCTTCGCTATCATCGTAGGTGGCGCTGCCAAGCTCGGTATTGGTCCAGTTGTTGATCTCCATCGTTTGCGCATAGACTTCAAGCCAGTTGCCCAGCATGTCTTTAGGCAGGTATGAAGGCCAGTGCGGCGGAAACGGCAGATGCGGCAAATTATTGAGATCGGTAATGTTGTGTAAGGCTAGCGAATGATAGCGCTTGCGCCAACTGTCACCAATGCGTGGATATTTGTCGATCAGTAAAGTATCGATTCCTAACAAGACAAGCGAGGCTGCTACGCTTAGACCAGATTGACCACCGCCAACGATCAAAACGGTAGGTTCGCGGTCTTTGTAGGCTTGGCTTTCAACGCGTTGATCTTGCCAGTTGGTGCCACCAAAGTTACGCGAATAGGCCGCGCCTGTGGGCCGACGTTTGCCCGTTTGCTCTTCAAAGCCTGTCAGTTCATTCAGACTAGTAAGTAGTTGAAACGCTTTTGAGGGATCGCTCGCCAGCAGGCGAAGTACGCCATAGCAGTGGCCGATGTCGGTTTCAAATTGAAACAAGATTTCGAGTACGTCGACCCCAATCCGCTTAAGTCGACGAGGGCCTTGACGGCCTTCGGCCAGTTTAAAGTCGCGTGCCTTGACGCTGGCTTGCTTGATCAAGATCAAGTTTGCAATATTGTCGACGCCTTCGCTTGGTGTGATCGACCAGGTAAACGCAAACAAGTCGCGCCAGTGGCAGTCGGCGTCAAACAAGGCTGTGATACCAGGTTTATCTAGTTGCGCAAGCGCTGCGCCAAACTGACTGAGCCATTGGGTGGCAAGGGCGTGATCAGGTGTAAGGGGTGCGGCAACAAAAGCGGGTTGACCAAGGTTCATAAAAGCTGTCTCGTGAATTTTTGTTTGATACTGAAAGAGTATTACATTTGCTTACCATTTTCTACTTGTTCATTGGCGTGTGGCTCGGTAGAGTGCTCACTATGCGAAACTTGTAGGGGTAAAAATGGCTTTTCGAACGGTGAATACAGTGTTGAATGCAAGGTTAGAGGCGGCTGAGGCGCGCACAGATGCTCGCGTGGCTGATCTAAAAGGGGAAATCAATGCTCTTTCAGAGAAAGTGGCTGGTCTCAAAGGGGGAATGGCTGGTATGGACGCTCGCATGGATGAGCGTGCCGCACACACCAAAGAAGAGTTTTCCAGAATAAGGCAAGATTTGGGTGACTTCAAAGTGCAAGTCACTAAGCAGATCACAAACTTAAAATATATCGTTGTTACCACGGGTGTGGCGTCTGTGATTGGACTTTACTCAGCAAATGTGGCGACGATGCAAGCTCTGTTAGCAGCTTATGATTCGGGTAAAGCCATGGCGACCCAATTTGCTAAAACGGCTGATCGACTCGATCGAATCTCAGAGCGACTGGATGCTCAAGAACAAAAGGTCAGCCAGCGACTCAATTCTCAGTAATTGACCGGCTGAGGAAATCTGCACATCACGAGCTTACCGATGTTTAGGATCAAGCGCATCACGCAGGCCATCGCCCAACAAGTTAAAAGACAGCACCAACACAAAAATCGCCAAGCCAGGCCAAACGGCCATCCAAGGCGCGGTCTCCATAAAATTCTTCGCCGTATTGAGCATACTGCCCCAGCTCGGCTCCGGCGGTTGTTGGCCTAGACCTAAAAATGACAAGCTGGCTTCTGCGATCACTGCCGAAGCGATGGCCAGAGACGCTTGCACGATCAAGGGCGCGGTCACGTTAGGCAGAATATGAGACACGGCAATCCGAAACGGATGGCAACCCACCGCGCGCGCCGCTTCAACATAATCCTCGACTTTAATCTGCAAAACTTGCGCGCGCGTTAAGCGAACAAATATCGGCGAGGCGGATACGCCAATTGCAATCATGGCGTTGGTGAGGCTAGGCCCTAAAAACGCGGCGAGCGCAATCGCAAGAATCAAGAAAGGGCAGGCTAAAAACGCATCGGTTGCGCGTGAGATCAGGCTATCCACAGTGCCGCCTAAAAAGCCCGCCAACATCCCAATGGTGACGCCAGTGAGCAGCGAAATCGCCACAGACACCACGCCTGCTAACAGCGACGCGCGTGCACCCCAGATGACACGCGCCAGCACGTCGCGGCCAAGTTCGTCGGTGCCGAACCAATGCGTGCTGGTGGGTGCCTTGCGAATCGCGCTCCAGCTTGCTTCGATCGGATCGAAAGGCGAAATCAGTGGTGCAAAAAGTGCCATGACAATAAATAGTAGTACGACATACAGCCCAAACATACCTTTGCGATTACGCTGCAGTTTGCGCCAAGCGCGTAGCCAAGGCCCAGGCTCTTTTTTAAGAGCAGGAGGCGCAAGCGTTGGGCTGGTTGTTGTGACGGGATTCATTATTTGCGCAGCCGTGGATTCAACATAAAGTAGGCCATGTCTGCAAATAAGTTGAGCATGATGTAGGTGGTTGCAGTGACAAGCACGACGCCTTGTACCACTGCGTAGTCGCGATTAAACACGGCATCAATGATGAGTTTGCCAAAGCCCGGTATCGTGAAGACTTGCTCAGTCAGTACGGCGCCAGATAATAGGGTGCCAAGTTCAAGCGCACCTAAGGTAATCACGGGTGTCAGCGCATTACGCAACGCATGTTTGAGCACCACAACACGCTCGCTTAAACCTTTGGCGCGGGCCGTGCGAACATAATCCGCACCAAGCTCTTGCAGCATCGAGCTGCGCATGTGGCGCATCAGCGAGGCGGCAATCGCATTGCCCAAGACAAAGGCGGGCATGATCATCGAGGCGAGGTTGGCGCGCAAGTTCTCGAAAGGGCTGACATAGCCTGAGGCGGGTAGCCAACCGAGCTCAACTGAGAATAGCAAGATCAGCATAATCCCCAGCCAAAAATTTGGTGTGGATAAGCCAGTGAGAGCAAAGACGGTTGCCCCCGTGTCTACAACACTGCCTTTGTAGACAGCCGATACAATGCCTGCAGGGATACTAATCACTAACGCAATCAGCAAAGCCAAAAGAGCCAACTCGATCGTGACCGGAAGCTTTTGCAAAATCAGCTCAAGCACCGGTTGATGGGTACGCGCCGACTCACCCAGATCGCCCTGCAGGACACCCGCGATCCAGTACCCGTAGCGTACAGGTAGCGGATCATCAAGGTGTAGTTTGGCGCGGATATGTGCGATCGCTTCAGGGCTAGGATCTTCTCCGGCGAGCACTAACGCTGGGTCGCCAGGCAGCAATTGCTGCAGGCTAAAAATCAGCATGGATACGAACACGAGTGTTGGTATCAAGGTGACCAGACGACGCACGAAGAAGGTGAACATGAAGCGGTCTTGTCGGCGGCTTTAGTTGAGCTTTAAGCCGGTTACGCGCAGCAACCCGTCTGGCACTTCGCGAAGACCAGAAAGCTTGTTTGAGTAGGCCCATAACCAATCACGGTGATACAAATAAATCAAAGGCCGATCTTTATTCAGTTGCGCAGCAATGCCTTGATAGGCGGCTAAACGTTCGGCAGGTTGCAGTTTGCTGCGTGAGTCGTTCAGCAAAGCGTCCACTTCAGGCACGCAGTAGCCCGAGTAGTTGTTAGGCTGTTTACAACCAATAAAGTTAAACAGATTGCCATCGGGGTCGGCACGACCACTCCAGCTAAGAACATAAGCATCAAAGTCGCCCTTATCGGCCAGGCTCAGTGAGGTGGCAAACTCAGTCGATTGAATTTTGATATTGAACCCTGCTTCTTTGGCCATGGCCTGTACCACCTGCGCAATTTTTTGTGCGTCAGAGGTGGTGGGCGTCATGAGTGTGAAGGTTGGGTTCGTGACACCAGCTTCTTTGAGTAATGCGCGTGCACGCGCCAGGTCACGCTTTGGCATCGGCACATTTTTTGCATAAAAGCTATTGCTTGGAGCCACCCATTGATTGCCGGGCGTTGCTTGCCCATCCATCGCCACTTGTACGATGCCTGCCCGATCAAGCGATAGTTCAAACGCTTCGCGTACCTTGGCCAATTGGCCAAGCGGTTGACCTTGCGCGCGCTCGCTTTTACCAGTGTTGATGGTAATGCCTTGATAGCCGATTTCAGTGATCTTGCTAAATTTTAGTTTTGGGTCTTTTTGAATCGATGCAATATCACTTGACGCCGCGCGCTCAATAAAATCGAACTGTCCTGAACGCAAGTTCGCCAAACGTACAGTAGCGTCGGTGATGGGTGTGTAGATCACCTTATCAAAATGTACCGCCCCTTTATTCCAGTAAGCGCCAAAGCGCTCGAGTGTGATGCGGTCTTGTGCCACGCGGTCAACAAACTTGAAGGGACCCGAGCACACTGGGCTGCTGCTGAACTTCTCGCCCAGTGCTTTTCCGGCTTTGGGCGATATGATCATGCCTGCCCTATCGGCTAGCACTGAGAGCAAAGGGGAGAATGGCGCGCTTAAGTTTAAGCGCACCGTGTTAGCGTCGAGCACGTCGATTGAGGTCACAGGGCGTAGTTCGCCCGAGCGACTCGAACCCTTGAGTGTCTTGTGGCGCTCGAGGTTGTATTTGACAGCCTCGGCATCCATTTTTTCACCATCATGAAACGTGACGCCTTCACGCAGCTTAAGTGTCAACGCTTTACTGTCGGCTGACCACTCGTAGCTAGTTGCCAGTTGCGGAACAATGTTGAGCTTTTCATCGATGTCAAACAGCTTGTCGCATAACGACATAAATACCAGCCGCCCGACAAACGAGCGTGCGAGTGTTGGATCAAGCAGGTCAGGGTCTTCGGCTAGGCCAATGCGTAAGGTCTGCGCGCTTGCGACAAGTGGCAAGCAGGCGATCAACGTGGTGGCAAGTAGGTTTCGGTATCTTAATTTCATGAGATTTCCTTTCAAAATATATTGGTGGTGAGTCGCTGTTACATCTAATCCAAGGCGTTTGGTATTCACCGCCTTATTTGCAATATCAACTTTTAATCAGACACTATTCAATCACTCGACTTGGACTTCAAAAAATTCAGCTAAGACTTTAACGTTGCTTGACCGGTGTGTGATGCCTTGGCAATTTTCTGCCACTTAATCGGCATCGGTTTTAACCTTTGTCTGAAAAGCAGATTGCAAGCGTTGCAAACGCAGTCGCGAGGGTGTTAACGCGGGCTGTGAGTGTTGCGCTGTGGTGGTCATGTTTAACGGAAAATGACAAGCGACTGCATGTTCGCGCGTGCCAGTCAGTGCTGGCGTCACCTGACGACATTTGTCTTGCGCATAGAGGCAACGCGTGTGCAAGTGACAGCCTGAGGGTGGCTTGAGCGGGCTGGGCACATCGCCTGTTAATAGAACGCCCTGCCGTGTGATGGTTGGATCAGGCAACGGGATGGCTTGCATCAGGGCGTGCGTATAAGGGTGTTCAGGCGCGGCGAATAAACGCTTTTTATCGCCGATCTCGACGATGCGCCCTAAATACATGACGGCCACGCGGGTCGCGATATGCTTCACAACGGCTAAATCGTGTGCGATGAATAGATACGATAAGCCGAACTGTTGTTGCAAGTCTTGCAACAAGTTAATGACTTGTGCTTGCACCGAGACATCAAGCGCTGAGACCGCCTCGTCGCAGACGATCAGCTTGGGTTCAACAGCCAGAGCGCGTGCGATCCCAACGCGCTGACGTTGTCCGCCCGAAAATTCGTGGGCATAACGCTGCGCGTGTTCGGGTCTTAAACCGACGGTACGCAGCAATTCAGCAACTCGGGTGGCTTCATTACCCGCATGCAGGCCGTGCACCTTCAGCGGCTCGGTTAGCATTTGGCCAATCGTCATACGCGGGTTTAACGACGAATAGGGATCTTGAAAGATCAATTGCATTTTGCGCCGTTTAGCGCGTAAGGCTTTTATACTTAGGGCGCGCAGATCTTGCTGATCAAAGTGCACGCTGCCGCCGGTTGGCTCGAGCAGGCGCAGCAGTACGCGACCAAGCGTTGATTTGCCACAGCCCGACTCGCCGACAAGGCCAAGGATTTCACCATGTTCTAGCGTGAGGTCAACGCCATCGACCGCGCGAACATAATCCTGAATTCGGCCAAAAAATCCGCGCCGCACCGGAAAATGTTTTTCTAAACCTTTAGCTTGCAACAACGGCGCCGACCGTAACAGTGTTGAGGTCGTCATAGGCTGGCCTCATCGACTAGGCCGCTCAAAAGTTCGTCAGCCTCAAGCGGAGCGCGCAGACAGGCTGAAAAATGTGCATTACCCACCTCGCGCAGCGCAGGAACTTGGTTTGAGCATGCGGGTTGCGCGAACGGGCAGCGTGGCGCAAAGCTGCAGCCCGAGAGTGGCTGTGCTGGGCTCGGTACTTGGCCCTCAATCGAGACCAAGCGCGTTTGCTCAAGGTCGAGGCGCGGAATCGCCCCGAGCAAGCCAACGGTGTATGGGTGCTGCGGCATATCAAACAGGGCATGCACGGGCGCGCGTTCGACCACACGGCCGGCATACATGACAAGGACCTCGTCGGCGACTTCAGCGACCACGCCCAAATCGTGCGTGATTAATACGATAGCTGTGCCCGTATCTTGCTGTAACGTGCGCATCAGTTCGAGAATTTGCGCTTGGATAGTGACATCCAGAGCAGTCGTGGGCTCATCGGCAATCAAGACGCGAGGTTCGCACACAAGGGCCATCGCGATCATGACACGCTGGCGCATGCCACCGCTCAGTTTGTGTGGAAACTCATCGAGGCGTTGTTCGGGTGACGGGATGCGGACCTTGTGCAAAATGTCGATGGCCTTTTCGCGTGCTTGTGCTCGACTCAGTTTGCGGTGCTTGATCAAGCCTTCGATAATTTGCTCGCCCACTGTATAGCTTGGATTGAGCGAAGCCATGGGCTCTTGAAAGATCATCGACATGCCGTTGCCGCGCAAATCTTGTAGCACCCGTTCAGACGCACCGACGAGTTCTTGCCCTTCAAAGCGAATCGAGCCCTCGGCAATGCGCCCGGCAGGCTTGGCTAACAGACCCATGATTGACAGCGCGGTGACGCTTTTGCCGCAGCCTGATTCGCCTACGATGGCGAGTGTGCGCGAGGCTTGCACATTAAAGCTGACGCCATTGACGACGGTCACCTCACCGTCATCGGCGAGAAAGCTTGTCTTTAAATTCGAGACCTCAAGTAGCGCAGTCACCTAGGTACCCTTGTTGCGAGCAAGATACTGCTCAATGTGCGCGTCGATCTCAGTGCGCTCAGTGATACCAGAGGGTCGATGGCGACTTGGCAAACATTCAAGAAACGGCTGAAAGCGCTCAAGGCTTTTGTTGTAAAGACGCCTAAGTTCAACGAAAGGCTCTTCGTGATCATCAACACGTAAATCTAGTTGCAAGTAATCTTCATCCCTATGAATTTTGAGTGCAGCGGCTTGTTTGCCACGCTTATCACCGCCGGCAGCCTGACCAGCGTCGAGTGCTGCGAGCAGGCGTTCGCCCATCGGCTTACCACGCGTGTCTTTGAAGGCCTGTACGGTGTGTTCAATGACCTCGGGGCCGGCAAGCATATTGCCCGCGACACTTAGGCCGTCTTCAAGCAGATGGCCACACCAATCAACGCAAGCCGATCCTGTATGCGCAGCTGGCAATCCCTTGAAAGGCAAAATATGTAGCTGTCTTTGGTCGCGCCCTTGATCTTTAGCAATCAGGGCTGTAATCGTTTGTTCGGGTGAAAACCCTTGTGCCAGCAGATCTAAACCGGCTTGTCCATAAAGGGGGTTAAGCAGCGCCTGACTAGAGAGTGCACCCACCTCCCTTCGGCTGTGCACGCACAGGGAGCCTACCGCAAAGAACCGACTCGCGATTGCCATGCCAAAGTACCCCGATTCGTCACGAGCTAAGATTGACCAGGTCATTGAAATTTTCTTTTGTTCATACCGGTAAGGCTATCACGAGAGGCCACAAAGATCGCGGAGCTACTCAACCCAAAGCAATTTGTGTGCCAGACTGAGTCGAACTATAGCTAATATTGTGTCGGTTCGTATGGATCGCTTAACCCGTTGCACACGCATTCTTTCGCGATCGTACCTTTGTCAGCGCCCCAGCAAAAGTAATCGACGGTGCTTTGGGTGTGCATGTTCGAGGTGCAAAACAAGAATCCAGAAAAAGTCCCGTTCCAGCCCGCTAAGTACTAAGATCAACTGTTCATAGGGTGTGCACCGCACAAACGCTATTTTTTGAGGCTTGTATGACGGATTCAATTGATACCTCCAGGCGCGCCATGACGCTAGGCTTGGCAACGGCGTTGTTAACCCCCGCGGCAGCGATGGCCCAGACCGCTGCTCTCGGTAAAACCGGGGCTACCGCGCCCGTTTCGGGTGCGCTGACTACAGAGGCAAAAGCGTATTTCACTGAGCAAGAGCCTTTTTTTAAACAATTCGCGCAAGAGTTCACCCTTGATCCCAATATTGTGTATTTCATGGCGGCGCAGAAAGGGTCGATGCCCAAAAGCGTTCTTGCGCACTACAAAGACGGTCTTGACCAAGGCGCGCGCGATCCGTTTCCGGTCTATGTTGAGCCCTCGGCAAAGACGCGTGCAAAAATTGCCAAATGCTATGGCACAACGCCTGATCAGATCGCCATCACTCGCAACACGACTGATGCACTATCGCTGATCTTCAATGGTATCGACTGGAAGCCCGGTGACGAGTTGCTGATGACGCCGCTCGAACACCCCACGGGGATCACCCTCGCGCTGCGCACTGCTGCACGGTACGGCGTTGTGATTAAGCAGTGGGGCGTGCCCGTGCACGCTCACGTAACGGTCGATGAGGTTGTGGCTGCGCTCGAGAGGCAAGTGGTGCCAGGCAAAACCAAAGCGATTTTCTTTTCGTCACCACTGTGGCCGATCGGCCAACGCCTGCCCGAGCGCCGTATCGCTGCGTTAGCGCAAAAAGCCGGTGCCATCACGATTGTTGATGGTGCGCATTACAACGGGATGTTTGATCCGCAGTTAGACGAAACCGGAATCGACTTTTTTGCCTTATGCGGACATAAGTGGCAGTGTGGCCCCGGTGGGACCGGAGCTCTTTACATTCGTAACAAGAAACTTGCCTCAAACGGAACCGATCTGCCCAAGTTCTTTATTAGCCGCTCGCAGTCTCGCATCGTACCGTTTGATGGCTCGCGCGGCGATTGGGATATCGGGCAAGCGTTGTCCATGTACGGATTTCCTGAGTCTGCAGACTGGCGCGCGTTGGGCGAGGCCTGTGAGTTATGGGATCAGGTGGGTCGTCAACGGATTGAAACGTGGCACTTGCGCTTGGGTGACTATTTTCGTGATCAGTTCGTCGCGGCTTTTGGCGAGTCTGCAGTGTTGGGCGCTCAGCGTGATCCTGGATTGAAATCAGGAATCATCGCCTTTAATCCTTTTCCAACACAGCAGCAACGTCGGGATGAAAAATTGAACATCGAGTTTCGCGCCCGTATTTTGAAAGAATACGGTTTTAGGATTTCGGGCCTCGGGGTGGGCAATAACGGATTGACTCGCAAGCCTGACCCAGAAGCAGCCAAGTTTGCGTCCGGAACAATTCCGAATCGCGACCCGCTGACGCTGGCGCCCGCGCCGATGGATCACCCACAACGGGTAAACGCCTGCGTTTGGAATAATCGTGAGCAGATCGATCGTTTTGTTGCCGCAACCCAGGATTTAGTCAAGAAAATGATTTAGGCCGGTCGGTGACATTTGATCGTCAACGAGCGGCCTAGATTAACTGCTCAACAGCCTTGCAAGACCTGTTGTGTTCAGCCCCCAAAGCTGAGGGGTTTTGAAGACAGGTGTGGGCGGTTAAGGGCAGTGACTTAGTCGGGTCTAATATTGTTGTCTTTAATGACCTTCGCCCAACGCTGAAGCTCCGATTCTGTCCATTTTTGCAGGTCAGCTGGGCTGCTAGCCCTGATGTCCATACCCATCGTTTCGGTGAGCTGCTTGTTTGTGTCTGGTGAGCGCAAAACTTTTGCAACCTCTGCGTTGAGCTTATCAATAATCGGTTGTGGCGTACCAGCTGGTGCGAAAATGCCCCACCAGGCAAGTGCTGAAAAGCCTTTATAGCCTTGCTCTGCGAGGGTCGGTACATCGGGCATCGCAGCTGAGCGGGTTTCCCCCGTCACAGCGAGTGGACGCATTTTGCCACTTTTGATATGAGCGCTCATGACAGCAACCGAGCCGATACCAGAATCGATTTGACCACCTAAAACATCAGTGACCATTGGGCCGCCACCTTTGTATGGGATATGCACAACTTTAAACTTGCCCGCATCTTGCACCAACATCATGGTCAAGTGGCCAAGGCTGCCGCTACCGATTGAACCGTAACTCACGGTGTCTGGTTTAGCTTTAGCTGCCGCAACAAAATCAGCAAAGGTTTTGTAAGGTTTGCCCGGCGCTGTTGCCAAGGCCATTGGCGCGGTACCAATCAGCATGACAGGTGCCAAATCTTTCAGCGTGTCGAAGGTCATCTTCGGCAATAAAGAGGGGTTCACAGCATGCGTGTCAAAGACAAAGACAAAGGTGTAGCCATCAGGCGCAGACTTTGCTACATAGCCAGTGCCGATTGAACCCGAGGCGCCGACGCGATTCTCAACGATGAACTGTTGACCCAAGGCGTCGGTCAATTTGGCAGCGATCAAGCGAGCAATTGGGTCTACCGATCCGCCGGGAGGAAACGGTGAAACAAATGTGACAGCCTTGGTTGGCCAGGATTGTGCAAAGGTAGCCGGAGCGAGCGTTGCGCCAAGCAGGGCTAACAAGAGGGGCAAGCCTCGTAACAGATTTGCGATCATAGTAGGGATTCCACGTTAAGATTTAGTCAGTCGAGATTCTCTAATGTAGCGTAAATCGCCTTGGGTCGGTTACTATCCTCGAATAAATCCTTGTTACGTCAATATGCTAAATAAGTACTACAACACTGAGTTAAGCAGATTGCGTAAGCATTCGCTTGAGTTTGCACGGGCCAATCCAGCAATCGCTCCGATGCTTGGTGCGACCTCAACCGATCCTGATATCGAAATTCTGCTGCAAGGTGTCGCCTACCTGAACGGCTTGACGCTGCAAAAGCTCGACGATGAATTTCCTGAGATCGCTCAAGAGTTAGCGGGCATTTTGGTGCCGCAGTTGCTCAGACCTTTGCCTGCAGCCACCATGATGGCCTTTGTCCCTAAAGCAAGGCTCTCCGAGGTCGCGATGATCGCCGCCGGTACAGAGATTGCGTCAACTCCTATTGATGGTGTTTCTTGTGTATTTAGAACAACTGCCTCTTTGCAGGTGCACCCTCTTGCTCTTGATGAGGTAGCATTTACCCAAACCTCAGATGGCGTCAGCACCATTCGTTTAAGCTTTAATGGGCTTGACTTAGGTAAGGCAGTCGGGATGCCTGAAAATTTGCGTCTATATTTAGCCGACGAACATGAGACGGCCGCTAGTCTGTTTATGTTGTTGCGCCAGAGTGTCAGGGCGATTCGATTGTTAGATGAAGGTGGCCAAGCTGCCTTGCTACCCTCGGCTTTAGCGTTTCCGGGCTTTGACGAGCCTTTGATTCCGTACCCTGACAATGCTTTTCCCGGGTTTTGTCTGCTGCAAGAACTTTTGTTTTTTCCACAAAAATATTTGTTCGTCGAGTTTCAGAACCTTCACAAGAGTCTTGGCGGGTTAAGCGGTAACCGACTTTATATCGAGATCGAGCTAGAAAAAAATTTCGGTGCGACTCCCAACGTTTCGCTAGACAGTTTTCAACTCAATGTCGTGCCTGCGGTGAACTTGTTTAATCAGCAGGCTGAACCGATTAACCTCACGCACGAGACGACTGAGTATGTCGTGACCCCTGACGGTCGGCAAAAAGCACACTATCAGATTTACTCAATCGATTCTGTCATTGGCATGCGTCAAGGGCAGTCGCAACATAAGCAATATCAGCCTTTTTCTTCTCTGACTTTTAGCAAAAACAGTGCGCAGTCAAGCTTTCGGAGTTCGCTTAGGCCCTCGGCCATCGATGACCGTCTCGATACGCATATTGCCGTGGTGTACCCACCTGGCAGCGAACTCAGCAACGAAACACTGTCGATCAAGTTGACCTGCACGAACCGCGCCTTGCCAGAGAAACTCAAGCTTGGTGATGTGAATCGCCCTACCAATAGTTCACCAGAACGTTTTTCATTTAAAAATATCACACCCATCACCGGCGCAGTCGACCCGCCCCATGGTGAAAAACTTTTGTGGGATGTGATTAGTCACACAGTACTGAATGTGCTGTCGCTTAAAGATGCCGACAATCTTCGTGCGTTGTTGCGACTCTATAACTCGTTGCGCACGCATGATCATTCTGCAAAGACGATCAACGAAAGGCAAATAGACGGGATTCTTGAGTTAGTGGTGCGACCCGAAAATAGGTTGTACCGAGGGATGAACACTCAGGGGCAACATGTTCGCTTGCTCTGTCAAGAAAGTAATTGGGGCAGTCGAGGCTCACTCTATTTGTGGGGTTGCGTGCTGGATAAGTTCTTGGCAAGTTACGCAGGGATCAATGCCTATACTCGTTTTGAGTTAGAGGATACAACTACTGGAAGCCTATTCAAATGGCCACTACGGCAGGGTCTGAAATTACTGCTTTAAAAGCGCGTTTATTGAAAGAGGGAGACAGATTTTCTTTTTTTCAAGCCAGCCGCCTTTTACGACAAGTTGGATTAAGTCAAGATCAACCGGCAGGCGAGGTTAAGGCGCGTCCAAATGTTAGTTTGGGCTTTCCTGACCGAGATATCAACGAGATCACCGAGCGCGCTGAGGGTGGCTATCAATTAACCGTTAATTTTTTAGGGCTGTATGGGGTGTCTTCGCCCATACCCACCTTTTATTCTGAAGAGTTGCTTGACGAACAGCAGCACGGTTTAACTGCGACACGCGACTTTTTAGATATTGTCAGCCAAACGATTTACCCCTTATTTTTTAGAGCTTGGCTTAAGTCCAAGTCACACTTTCGTATCGTCGAGTTTGGCGACAGTCGGTTACTTGAAATTTTTTATTCTTTTGTGGGTATCAACCAACCCGAGAAGTATAAAGATCAACCCGGCTTTGAATCGTTGTTGCGCTTCGCCGCACTTTACTCGCAGTCACCGCGTTCGTCGCTTGGCTTGCAGACCATTTTGTCTGCTTGCTACCCGAGCACAAATATTGACCTCGTCGAGCAGGATGTTCGAGTCTTAAAGTTGCCGAAGGATCAGCAGTTACATTTAGGGCAACAGTCCACCACCTTAGGCGTCGATACCCACATCGGCCTTGAATTTGCTTGCCGAAGCAGTAATCTGACAATCGTGATGCGCGAGGTCGACGACGCCTTACTGCAGCAATTGCTACCCGGTGGCTACGAACACAGTCGTTTAAAGTTTCTGGTTCAGCACTACTTGATTGACCCACTCAATGTAGCGGTGGATATCTATCTCAAGCAGGCCACTGCACAGCCGATCATCTTGGGGCAGCCAAGCTGGGCAGGCCTCGGGCGCGACGCTTGGCTTGCGCAGCCAAACGAGCCCGAGCAGCTGCGAGTGCGAATAGAGTTTTAGTTTGCGTAAGTGTGCCCAATATTTTTGGTTTTTGGGTGAGGCGTTCGGGGCGAAATTGTTTTTAGAACCGGATGGCTTTAAATTTTTGTTACCTAATAAAATCAGTGTCCTCAGCGACCGGTTGTAGTTAAGGCCGGTTTGACTTCGTTTAACGGCCGACCCTGCTGATTGACTTTTATGCGGTCACCCGGATCATACTTAACCAGTGCAGACTGAACGTTACCGTTGAAACGGTAGGTGATGCGGTAGTTCGGCGCTTCAGTATAGGTGGGGCCGCCAGGGGCACAAACCGTTTGGACATAAAACTTTTGCTCGGCTACGAGGCTGCCTGGTTTAGGGGTCGCCAGCAAGGGATCGGCCGGCACAAGCAATTGCGTGACAAAAAAACCAATGCCGCCTGCAAGTAAGATGGTTGGAAGGACCAAAGACGCTGCAGCGAATGAGGTCGTGTAGCTTGCGGCCTTCGTTGCGACGGCATTGGCAAGGGGTATACCCACCACAATGCCTGCAGAGCCACCAATTGTGGCGATCCAATTCTTTTCAAACCAAGTTTTATCATCTTCTTGCTGTTGGGCGACCTGTTGCGACGTCAGGACGGTCTGCCGGCAGACTTCGGGGCCTGTGCGGCTTTTTTCGGTTTCATGAGTGACAGACAGGACAGTCGCGCTATAGACACCCTCGTGTTGAGCATTGGCGTTGCTAAAAAACAACGCCAATGGGCCCATTGTGAGCAAAGTCAAACAAAGCGCCGCCGCTGCCCGGCATGGATGAGAAGCTAAAGAAAACATCTTAAAAACTGGTCGAAAGCAATTAAGCAGGTTAAAATTTAACTATATTTCAAGCAATTACAGCATTTACTTGATATATTCGTTAAGGTTGTGGAGCGAGTGCGAATGCTAAATCGATTGGTGAATAGTATCTTGCTTTTATTAAGCTTGTCCTTACTGTCTGGCTGCTCTTGGCTGAATTCTTCCTTGGGCGGTAACACAATGAAAGACGCCAAGGCAGAGGTTGAGTGGCCATATGCTAAAGAGGCCATCTTGGTCGACATGGTGGCAGATATTGATTTGAATTTTTATTCAAATCAACCGCATACCTTGGTACTGGGCGTAGTCCAAGTCGCAGACGCTAAAGTGTTTGTTGATTGGCTAGCCAAGCCCGAAGCTGTTCTTAAGACTCTAGTGAGCGGTAAAGCCGCAGCAGAGGTGCTGAAGTTTGAACGCTATGTGGTGAGTCCGGGTAAAAAAACTGCACTAAAGATTGATCGTGTGCAAGAAGCCAAGTTTGTAGGTTTCGTAGCTGGGTATTACCAATTTAATGATCTTCAAGCTGCGCGCCTTTTCAAAATACCGCTCAATGTTCGAACCTCAGGGATCATCACCACCTCGTACAAGGCAGAGCCTGCCGTGCTGGCGCTGAGGCTGTTTTTAGGCAGCGATCGGATTGTGAACGCCGAAAGTCTAACGTATGACTTTGAGAAGAAAATGGTGGTTGAGACGGTACCTCTCGACTCGTCGAAACCGGAGGTTAGTTTGACCGACGGCCGGGTCGGTGAGGCGAAAGCCTCTGCAGAAGCTGCGATGAAACTAACGGACTAGAGATAAGAAGCGAGGCATCATGGATTTCAGAAAAGGTACGTTTTGGCATCAAGGTCTGTTCTTGCAGCCACAGCACTTTCAGCGCTTTGACCTGAATCAGCAGTTTTATCGTAAACCGCTCTACGAGGCGGTGAGCCCGTATTTTTGGGGTGTTGGAAACCTTGTTGTGGCGTCAGAACTGTTAACCGCCCGCGCTTTTGAAGTTCGTGCGTCAAACCTAATTTTTCAAGACCAAACGTATATCGAATTTCCAGGTAATGCGGTGATTAGCAGTCGGTCATTTGACAAAGTGTGGGCGAAGAGCGATGTCCCGTTGAGAGTATTTTTAGGGCTGAGAAAACTTTCGATGGTTTCGCCTAACGTCACGGTTGTTGACTCGTTGGCTGATGTTGGGGAGGTCAATACGCGTTTTGCGAGCCTAGGGCAGGCCGAGACCATGCCGGACCTTTACGCTCAAGGCCCCAGCGCAGAGGTGCGCACTCTGGTGCATGTGGTCAAGGTTTTTTTTGAGCCTGAGCTTGAAACTTTAGATGACTACGATTTGATTCCTGTGGCAGAGCTCGTGCGCGATATCGATACGGTTCGCTTGGTATCGCGTATCGCTCCGCCCTGTTATGCACTGTCGGGGTCGCAGTTGCTCAGCGATGTCCTAAACGACATCCGCGATGACATGGCAGGGCGCTTGCGCCAAATTGCAGAATATAAGCTTCCGCGCGACATGCAGCGCGACGAGCTAGATCCAGATTTTTTGATGTTGTTGCAGGCGGTGCAGGCGTTAAATCGTTTGGTACCGTCGCTTGTTCACTTGGCTGAAACGCGCCAGATTCACCCTTGGACGGTCTATGGTTTCTTGCGTGTGTGTGTCGGTGAACTTAGCACCTTTTCTGATCGAACAGATGTACTGGGACGTCAAAATCCGAAAGATGAGGGGATTCCGCCCTACGATCACCTCAACCTAGGGGCTTGTTTTCTGGCTGCGCGCCAATTAATTAGCCAGTTGCTAGGTGAGATTTCAGTGGGTCCGCAGTTTCATGCTTACTTTGATCCGAGAGATGTCTTTTCGGTTGCTGTCCTGCCTGCGGATTTTTTTGGCGAACGCCATCGTTTTTACTTAGTGACAAAAACCGCTTCGAATAATGATCGCCTGTCACAAGATTTTCTTGCAACTGCCCGTTTGGCCTCACCGTCCGAACTGCCCGCGTTGATAGATCATGCCTTGCCGGGCATCGACTTGATTGAAGTGCTCAGCCCGCCTCAAGGCTTGCCGCAGCGCCCCAACACGCGTTACTACCGCATTGAGCAAATCAGCGCTGCCTGGGAGACTGTTGAAAAAGAGGGGGAACTGGCGATGTTCTGGCCAACAGCACCGGAAGACTTGCGTGCTGAAATTGTCGTGCTGCGAGGCTGACGGATGAGGCTTTCAGATTTTTTTATGCCCTTGATGGCCTACGCACGATCGTTTGAGACCGCGACAGCGGGCTCACCCGAAGACGTCGCTGCTAGTATCGACGGCCTCATTGAGCGAGCTAGCGCACAGGCGCTCAATGCAGGCTTAGATGTGCAGCTGTTTCATCAAGGTTTGTTCCCGATCGCTGCTTGGGTAGACGAGCGCATCTCGCGTCGCAAGATTTGGGCGAGCCCCATGGCTTGGCAACCCTATTTATTGCAACGCCGATACTTTAAAACCGCAGTGGCAGGACAAGAATTTTTTGAGCGGCTTGAGGCGTTGACGGCCGACGAAGCGCCAGTGCGAGAGATTTATTTGTTGTGCCTGTGTATGGGGTTTGTTGGTCGGTATAGTGCAGCAGCCGACAGCGCCGAGTTGTCGCAATTGAGACTAGACCAGTATCGGTTGGTGCTCGAGGCAATTGGGGCGTCTACCGAGGGTGCTGAGTTGCCGCTATTTCCGATGGCGTACCGTACCGGAGATATGAATAAGTCGAGTCGAACCAGTCACTGGCCGCGCTGGTTGCGTCCGACGATGATTTTAGTGGTGGTGGTTCCTGTCGGGTTAATCATTCTGTTAGGCCTGTCCTTGGATGCAGAGCTTACCAGTTGGGTTCGGGCATTTCGTCGTTCAATTTACCTATGAAAGCACTCTTCAGCTTTCTCTTCAAATTGTTTTTGCTCCTGGTGCTGGCCTTGCTTTGTTGGGGCATCTCGCTCGTTCTAGAGTGGCCTCTTTGGACCAGTCTGGTGATGTTTGTCTCGGTCATCGCGATGCTCTTGGTCTTCAAGTTGCTTCGACGATTATGGATTACGACGCGGGCACGTGTCAGACTCTCCCAGTCAGAGCTTGTTGCACGCAAGGGGGCTGGCAAAGAAGCAGCACTCTTTGATCTGACCGACAAATGGAAGCAGGCAATCGAGCTGTTGCGTAAGTCGCGGCTTAAACGCTTTGGCAATCCTTTGTATGTGCTACCTTGGTATATGGTGGTGGGAGAGGCGGGTTCGGGGAAAACAACGGCCATCACCCGCTCGAGCTTGGTCTCGGTCGTAAAAAATATCTCGCAAACAGAGCCAATCAAACAAACGGGCGACTTTGAGTGGTGGTTTTTTAGTAAGGCGATCGTAATCGATACGGCCGGTCGCTATGTTTCTCCAGATGCGCTCGACTCCGACCAAGCCGAATGGGAAAAAATCCTCGGCTTGTTGGTCAAGTATCGTCCCCGAGACGGACTTGATGGTTTAGTTGTTGTGATTGATGCGGACCGACTGTTAAGCAACGATAGTGATTTGCTCAACAGACGTGGCCGTGCTTTGCGCGAGCGTGTCGATCAGCTGATTCGACTATTTGACAAACGTTTTCCAATCTACGTGCTAGTCACAAAGTGCGATTTGATTCCTGGTTTTAATCAATGGTGCGACACGTTGCCCGAGTCTGAACTTGAGCAGGCGATGGGTTATGTTGGAAAGGTTAGACAAGGGGATGGCGCCGAGGGTGATTTCGTCGGCGTGGCGATGGCGCAGGTGACAGAGCGCCTGAAGCAACTGCGCCTGGATATGGCAGTCAAGGGGGTCGAACTCTCGGCCGACGCGCTGACGTTTCCTTCAGAAATCGAACGCCTGCGCCCTGGATTGCACGGGTTTTTGACAGCTAGCTTTGGCAACACTCCGTATTTAGAGCAGCCGCTGTTGCGCGGTATTTTCCTCAGCAGTGGCCGTACGACAGGTACAGCAGTGCCGGGCATGTTACGTGACTTGTTGCGACCGGCAGCCTCACGCGCGCCTCGCGAGACGGGCGTGTTTTTACACGATTTTTTCGGCGACATTCTCGCGCGCGATCGCGGGCTGTTTTTGGCAACCCAGATCGTTCATCGCTGGCGACAAGTGACGCGCAACCTTGCACTGGTGACCTGGTGTGCCGTCGTGGTGGCCGCGTTTGGTTTTATCTTGATGTCTTACGTGTCAACGAAGCACACGTTGGTACAAATTGAGCGTGCCTTTCCGAAAGATCTGGGAGATGGCTCACAGGATGTCTCTCAGGCACGGCAGCGTTTGGCTGCGATGCGCCAAGTGGTTGATCTTGTTCTTGATCACGAAAACAACTGGCAGTCTCGCTGGCTTGCGTTTACTCCCGAGGTCAACGCACTGGAAAGCGATCTTAAGGCTGCTTATGTTGCGACGGTCAAGATTTTTCTGTCCCGCCAGAGTGCCTACGGCGATCGCTTTAACAAACTACTCGTCGACCAAAACTCGCCGCTCTATGCCGATGCAATCCTTACCATCACGCGTAACTACAACAAGAGTCAGGCAAGTTTGCGTGGAGCCAGCAGCTACGACCAGTTGCTGAAAATGCCTGGTACGCCTTTGGAGGTCTTGCAGGCGCTTGATTCGGTGCTGACCCCAGAGGTCAAGGCTGGCTTTGACCGGATGGTGAGCGCGTATTTCGCCTGGGACGACCTGGATGATGATCTGGTTGGTGGTTCGCCGTTGGATTTGGAGACGCTGTCTAAAGCGGTGTTCGCCCCAGGGCAGATGCCGTGGTTACTCTCTTGGGCGGATACACGAAGCGGTATACCCGCGGTGACGCTCAATGAGTTTTGGCTACCGGGCTCGCTGAGTTCAAGTGGTGTAAAAATTCGGCCTGCATTCACGCGTGCGGGCGAACTGCGCATTCAAGAGTTTTTGCAAGAGCTTTCGCTGGCTTTCAAAGATTCGCCTGAATTTGTTGCGAAACGTAAATCTTTTGAGTCTTGGTACCAAGCCGAAAGATTCAACGTGTGGTACACCTTTGCCTCGACTTTTTCAGAAGGCGACACGCTGCTGGTCAGTGAGCAGCTCTGGCGTGAGATGGTTCGTCGTGTGAATAAAGACAACAGTCCGTACTACACGCTCATTGGTCGCTTGCGCAGCGAGTTCGAGGCAGTGCCTCAGGCGCAATTGCCAGGATGGTTGTTATTTGCTCGAGATTTCAGTGCATTCAGGCGGGATGCGCAAAGTTCTGGCCCACTCTCGCGGGCGACCACGGCGGTGGGAGTTTTTAATACTATTGGTGGCCGTGCCATTCAAGACTCGGTGCAAACTCGCTCGGTGTCACCTTTGCCCAATCAAATGAGCCGAGCGCTTGGCACCATCGAGGCGTATCGAAAATTCATTAATGATTTTGATGTGGCGGCAGCTGAGGCGATCGAGGGCGAGGGAAAAAGTTACCAGATAGCGGCAGATTTTTTCTCTTTTGGAGTCGATCCCAACACTAAAACTTCTAGTTTGCGGGCACTGCAAGATACGTTTGCCGAGTTTCGCAAGCGCTCGGGTTTTGAAGCCCCAGATGATGCGGTGTTATGGCCGCTCGTTAGCGGCCCCTTACATTTACTGATTAAGTATGTGACCGAACAAGCCTCGTGTGGTGTGCAACGAGACTGGGAAAAGACAGTACTCTGGCGCACCCAGGCAGCGGTGAGTGCCAAAGAGGTTGGCGAACAGCTTTTTGGTCAACAAGGCTCGGTGTGGGCCTTTGCTAACGGCCCAACCAAGCCGTTCATTCAACAGAAAGGCGGGCAGTTTTTACCGATCAAAGCCTTGTCTCACGATAAGTTGGTGGGGTATGAGTTTCCGTTTCAAGGCGATTTTGTGCCGTTTTTGAATCGCTCGATCGGTGTGCGTGTTGAGCAACTCGTCAAAGATCAGCGAGCAGAAAGCGCTAAAGGCAAGTCGGTTAAGTTGGCGATTACCTCGCGTCCAATCGGCGTCAATGCGAGTGCTAAAGTTAAGCCTTATGCGGCAATTCTGTCGATTCAATGCGCAAACGAAGAAATAGTATTGAATAACTTCAACGTGCAGGCAAACGATACGGTGACTTGGTCGCCCGATTTGTGCGGCGACGTTGCGTTACAGATAAAAATTGAAAGTCTGTCATTGATCCGCCGCTATCCCGGTGCTCTAGGTTTGGCCCGTTTTATTGAAGAATTTCAAGATGGAGAGCGCATTTTTACACCCGAAGATTTTCCGGCACTGCGAGAAAAACTCGAGGGTCAAGACGTGCGCTCGATCAATGTGCGCTACGACTTTGTGGGGCAAGAAGCTTTGTTGAAATTGGCCTCTGACTACAGCCATCTGGCGGAAGTGTCGATGCCGACTGTGACAGCAGGTTTGTCAGCACGCAGGCAGTTGAATATTCCTGAGCGAGTTGGGCAGTGCTGGCTTGGCGGACGTTCGACGTCAGTTCAGATGGACCTGCCACGCATGATTGAGCAACGCGTTGCCTCACTCGTTGATGCCCCGTTGCCAGCAACCTCGTCGACCGTGACGCCCCCGCCGCCAGCAGTCGCGGCCCCTGTTGAAGAGAAGCCTGAAGTGACAAGCCGTCCGCCAGTTTCGGTTCAGCGGGCGACGACGCGCAATCATGTCATAGTGTCGGGCGATACGCTTTCTAAGTTAGCGCTTAAATACCAGGTCGATGTGAAAACATTGATGAAAGCAAATGGGCTAACAAGCGATCTAATTAGACTAGGGGAAACCCTCAAAATCCCTGCGCAATAATGAGTAATCGTCAGTATTTGCGAGCATTGCGAGAAAGACTACCGTAATCTTTTGCGATCTTGCGTTACCGTCTATCTAATGGCACACTTTGCTCACATCCTAATTGCAGTTTCGGGGTGTTGCGATTGCATTTTGTCGCTCGGAATATCCGAGCACCTTCAGACCTTAGGAGACTAATGATGGCTACTGCCGGTTCAGTTGCACCAAAAGAGAGAATCAATATTACGTATAAGCCAGCAACGGGTGATGCGCAGGCTGAAGTCGAATTGCCTCTAAAGTTGTTGGTAGTCGGTGACTACACCCAGCGCGCAGATGATCGTCCGGTCGAAGAGCGGGCACCAATCAATGTTGATAAAGACAACTTCCAAGAGGTGCTCAAGGCTCAGAAACTGTCACTCGACATGAGCGTCCCCAATCGCCTGCAAAGCGAGAATTCGGACGAGAGCCTTGCAGTGAGTATGAAATTTGAGTCGCTCGCCGATTTTGAACCCGATGCGATTGTTGAAAAAATCCCAGAACTTAAAAGCATCCTCGAACTTCGCGAAGCATTGAAGTCCCTGAAGGGTCCTCTGGGTAATGTACCCGACTTCCGGAAAAAGCTTCAGGCTCTTGTTAGTGACGAGGGCAGTCGTGCAAAGCTGTTGGCTGAGCTTGGCCTAGACAAGAAGTAATCCATTCAAACTCCAAAGCATACAAAAAAGCGAGAATTTCGATGAGTGAAGAACAAGCAAAAGCTCAAGGCGCCGCGTCCGGCGCGGCTGAGTCCGGCTCTTTGATTGATCAGTTGCTAGAGACAAGCAAGATTCGTCCTGGCGACGACTCATACTCCATCACTAAACAGGGTATTGAGTCTTTTATTGGGACTCTACTTGACCCCACGCGTTCGACCGACCGAATCACAGCCGCCTTGGCGGATGAGTTGATCGCCGAGCTCGATAAAAAGCTAAGCCGTCAAGTGGATCAGGTGTTGCATAACCCTGCATTTCAAAAGCTAGAGTCTGCCTGGCGCTCGCTTAAGTTTCTGGTCGACCGCACAGATTTCCGTGAAAACGTAAAAATCCAAGTGATGAACGTCTCGAAAGAGGATTTGTTGAGTGACTTTCAGGATTCGCCAGAAATCACGAAATCAGGATTGTACAAAAACGTTTACACCGCTGAATTTGGTCAGTTTGGTGGTCAACCTTTCGGTGCGATCGTATCAAACTACGAGTTTGGGCCCGGGACACAAGATGTGGCGCTGCTGCAATATGTTGCCAGTGTGGCAGCCATGGCGCACGCACCGTTTATCGGAGGGGTCAGCGCATCGTTCTTTGGCCTCGACGACTACGCAAAGTTGCCAGACCTAAAAGATTTGTCTGGTATTTTCGAAAGCCCCACCTATACAAAATGGCGTGGTTTCCGTGAAAGTGATGACGCTCGTAATGTTGCACTCGTTATGCCGCATTTCTTGTTGCGCACGCCATACGGTGTCGATACCGTGCCAGCAAAAAAATTCGCCTACAACGAAGATGTAAGCGGCGGCAACAATAGCTTTATGTGGGGTAACGCATCGTTCGCCTTTGCGTCGCGTCTGACTGCCAGCTTTGCCCAGTACCGTTGGGCTGCCAATATCATTGGGCCTCAGGGCGGTGGTGCGGTTGAGAACTTGCCGATTTACAACTACGAAGCAATGGGCGAGATCCAAACCAAGATCCCCACTGAAGTATTGATCTCTGAGCGTCGTGAGTTTGAGCTGGCAGAGCAGGGTTTTATTGCTTTGGCCATGCGCAAAAATAGCGACAATGCGGCGTTCTTTTCAGCGAACTCTTGCCAGAAACCCAAGTTTTTTGGCAACTCAAAAGAAGGCAAAGAAGCAGAGACTAACTACAAACTCGGAACGCAGTTGCCTTACATCTTTGTGGTCAATCGCTTAGCGCATTACATCAAAGTGCTGCAGCGTGAAAACATTGGTACCTGGAAAGAGCGTGGCGATCTTGAAACTGAACTCAATAATTGGATTCGCCAATATGTTGCGGACATGGATGCTCCCGGCCCTGAGGTGCGAAGCCGTCGCCCACTCCGTTCAGCGGTGATCGAAGTCAATGACGTAGAGGGTGATCCAGGTTGGTATCGTGTATCAATGCGCGTGCGCCCGCACTTCAAGTACATGGGCGCTTCGTTCACGCTGTCGTTGGTCGGAAAGTTAGACAAGAGTTAAGGGTTTTGCTGAGGCGTACCGGATTCGACGGGTATGCCTCAGCGTAAGGCGGCAAAAATAGCAACACCATCTGTATTGCACTTTTACTTTTTAAACAAATCAACTGGAGTGAAAAATGCCAACACCAATGTTTTTAACCGTAACAGGCAACACGCAGGGTGCCATCGACGGAAGCTGTACGATTAAAGGGCATGAAAACACCATGCTCATCCAAGCCGTTGAGCACATGATCGAAATCCCCAAGTCACCACAAACAGGCTTGCCGACAGGTAAGCGCGTACACGGTGCCTTAACGCTGACGAAAGAGCTTGATAAAGCTTCGCCCAAACTTTTTCAGGCGTTGACCTCTGGTGAGCAATTAAGTAGTGTCAAGCTGTCTTACTACCGTATTTCTCCAGCGGGTAAAGAAGAGCTCTATTACACAACTGAGCTCAAAAATGCCATCATCACCCACATCCATACTTGGGTGCCAAACTGTCTGGATCCCGCCAATAAAACCATGGGTCATATGGAAGATGTCGCGTTTACCTACGAGACCATCGTTGACACCTGGACGCCTGATGGCATCGAGGCAGAAGATTCATGGAGCTCACCCAAAGCCTAAGTCTTTGAGCAATCGAGGTCATTGAGTGATTAAAGAAAGATTGCTTGAAAGACTGAGTCGACAGGAGTCGCCAAATCTAAGTGATCGGCGATCTCCTGAAGACGTGGTCAAGGCATCCATTCAGCGCTATCTTTCACGTCTGCTCAATGTGCGTCGCGGGTCGGTACCGGTTGACGCTGAGTACGGGCTTCCCGACATGTCAAACATCGCTGGCTCGTTTGCGGTTGGCTATGTGAGTGACATACAGCGAGAAATACTGATTCAGATTGACCGTTACGAAAAGCGACTGCTCAAACCTACGATTCAACAGGTATTGGAAGAGCGCGAAGTCATCACGCTCAAGTTTATTCTGACCGGAGAAATAGACCTAAGCGTCGGCTTAACCGCCGTGGCAAAAGAGTTCTCAATGTTTTTGCGGATCGACTCTGCTGGGCAAGTCCGCGTGGAACTTGCGAATGGCCTTTGATCAGATTTACGCAGCCGAATTGGCGAGATTGCATAGTTTAGGTCAAGAGTTCGCCACCGAAAATCCAACTATTGCCTCTTATTTATCAGGGGGCAGTGGCGACCCCGATGTCGAAAGGTTGTTGCAGGGCTTTGCCTTCTTAACGGCAATGGTTCGGCAAAAAATGGACGACGAGTTGCCTGAGTTCATCGGTGACGTGGTCTCTTTAGTTGGACCTGATCTCATTCATCCGTTGCCTGCGGCCACAGTACTCGCTTTGAGCGCAAGCGGTAAATTGCCAGAAGGATATGGGGTCAAGGCCAATACACCCTTCGCGTCGGTACCTGTTCAAGAGACCGCATGTCAGTTCTCAACCTCTTGGCCACTTGTGATACAGCCGATCAACTTAACGGCAGTGAATTTGCAGGCGCTTAGCAGAAATCGCTCGACACTGACGCTTGAACTTGAGATTCAGGGCCAACCACTCAGCCAATGGTCTGGCAATTCTTTGTCTCTTTATTTGTCGAGCCCCTACCCAGAGGCCACCACACTTTTGATGGCGCTCAGACGGCATCTGAGCCAAGTCTCGGTGCGCAATGTAGGGCAAGTCGATAACCAGCCTTTATCCTTAGCATTTGGTGGCTTAGACCCTTCGCAACATCTGTTCTCCACACATCGCTCCATTGCGCCGCATCTGCAATGGATTCGTGAGGTCTTGGCATTTCCTGAGCGGGCTTTCTTCATTCAGCTTCAAGACTTTGACAACTGGACCACGCGCGGTAGCGGTCGAGAATTTGTGATTGAGTTTGAGTTTGACTTGCCGGCCGCAAAATTACCCAAGCCAACTTTGTCACACTTCACGCTCAATGCGGTGCCCGCAGTCAATTTGTTTGAGGCCTTTGCGAATCCGATTGAGGTGACGCATCTTAAAGAAAGTTATAGGCTTGAACCGATGGGTTACGAGTCGGGTCGGGCGGTGGTGCATGATGTGACGACAGTGACTGGTCGCATACAGGGCCAATCTGAAGAAAAGTATTACATGCCAACGACTGATCTTTTGGTTGAAGATGACGCGTTGAAGTATCAAGTCATTGCCAGTAATAGCGTCAAGCGCAGTGCGTTTGAGCAACATATTCGACTACCCCTTAACAAGAGTCTTGATCTCACGAGGCGTGAAACCTTATCAATCAAGATGCGCTGTACCAATGGCCGATTGCCAGAGAGCCTGCGACTTGGCGAGATCTCTTTGCGTACGACCGAATCGCCCGAAAAAGTCACAGTCAGAAACGTGACCCTGCCAACGGGTTGGTCGTTGCCGGCACTCGGGGTGGACGCCATGTGGAAAGTCGTGGCGCACGCACGCCTAAATTTGCAGGCCTTTGCTGAAATTGAAACGCTTAAAGAATTGTTGTCAATGTATCTGCCCGAGGGTGGCGGAGACCCTGGGCGTTTGACAGCCGCACGGCGCCGGATTGCGGGAATCGAGGAGGTGTCCTTGCTGAGCGACACTCGTCTCGTGCGCGGCAGCCTCGTGCGTGGTTATATCGTTCGGCTGAAACTGAGGCTTGATTATTATGCGAGCGCTGGCGACCTCATGTTATTTGGTGAGTTGCTGTCACCATTTTTTGCTGGGCTCGTAGGATTAAATTCGTTTGTCACTCTCGTGGTGGCAGACCCTGTAAGCGGAGAGCAGTTCGAATGGCCCACCTTGCTGGCACCGGACTTGATGCTGTAGTCGCATTTTTTGCTAAAAATTACGCACAGCTGGATTTTTTTCAGATGGCGCGCTTGCTGTCGCACGCGCTTCAGCAAGCCGGGTTGGCGCAAGGAATCGAGGCCTCGCCAGAAGAGTGGGAGACTCGTCTGACCGAGGTGCTTAGAGTACGTCCAACCTTGTCTCTGGCCTTTCCAGAGCACGATCTTTCTAGTATCGAAAAACGCCGCGACGGAAAAATCCAAGTCGAGGCCGGGTTTTTTGGACTGTATGGCGTTACATCACCCTTGCCATACTTTTACACGGAAGGCCTGATGCAGGCCAGCCAACAAGGGCGAACCAGTGCGCGTGGCTTGTTAGACATGTTTCACTATGCTGCCTATCCGCTGTTGATCAAAGCATGGACTAGGCATCGTAATTTGACAGGGTTGCAGCAAGGTTTTACTGATCGTCAGCTTACCCGTCAGACCAGTTGGGTCGGGTTGGTGGGTCATGCGGCCCGTAAGCGTTTCGATCAATGGCCGCGAATCGTGCATCTTGCGCCACTGCTGTCCACCGTTCATCGTTCAGCGAGTGGTTTGCAATCGCTGGTGAATTGCATCGTTCGCTCTGGCACGACCAAGGTCTACCCCTGTGCACCCACTCGCATGCGGGTTCCTGCGCGGGCGCGTTTATGCCTGGGGCGTGTTTCGCATCAGTTAGGGAGTCAGGCCGTTTTGGGAAACACCCTAATTGATCGTAGAAATAATGTTTCGATTGTTTTGCAAGGCCAAGTCACTGCTGATATCGAAGCGGTTGTTCCTGGCGGCAAGCTGTATCCGCTTTTGACACAGTCGTTGCAATTATTTGCGCTAGACAATTTACGTATTCGTTTTAAAGTTGAACGCCAACCAACGCCTAAACCGTTAGGTATGGCGAAATTAGGCTTGGGCGCCTCAATTGGGCAAGTAGGTCCAATCGGCGGTTTTTCATATTTTGTTAATTAATCCAGACAGACTGTGAGCTGGCTGGCTGTCGATTCGTCTTAAGGAGAATGCAATGCAGGTAGTTGAATTTGCACCGCTAGTGAGCAGACTGAACACGAGTTGCCGTGGCGCCCTTGAAAATGCTGCCGGTACGTGTTTAAGCCGCACGCATTATGAGATCACTGTTGAGCACTTGATGGCCCGTCTGCTTGAAGATCCAATGGGTGATATTCAGCTGATCCTCAAACAAGCAGGAATCGATCCGGGGCGCGTGATGCGAGCGTTGGATCAAACCATCGAGTCTTTTAAGACGGGTAACGGTGGTAAGCCCCAATTTTCACCGCTGTTGCCTGAGCTGTTTGCTGATGGCTGGTTGATTGCCTCGGTTGAACTGTTTGAAAACCGTATTCGTTCGGGTGCGCTTTTTGCTGCCTTTATCTCGCGCTTGTCGTTTTACGGTATCGACTCGTACACCAAACTGCTTGACGGCCTGAACAAAGAAAAAGTGATGGGGCTCTTGGGCCAAGTCGCTTCAGCATCGCGCGAAGCTGGCGAGTCAGGCCCAATGGGCAACGAGACGGGCTCTGGGGCAGGCGCCGCGCCTCAAGGCGACAAAGCGGGTAGTGCGCTACAAAGATTTTGCGAAGACTTTACCGCCAAAGCCCGTGCCGGCAAGATCGACCCCGTGTTTGGACGCGATCCAGAAATCCGTCAGATGGTTGATATCTTGGCGCGTCGCCGCAAAAACAATCCGATTTGTGTGGGTGATCCTGGTGTTGGTAAAACGGCCGTCATTGAAGGCTTGGCCGTACGCGTGATTGAAGGTGATGTCCCTGATATTCTGAAAGACGTCACTATTTTAGGGTTGGATATGGGGGCGTTAGAGGCTGGTGCAGGCGTCAAGGGTGAGTTTGAAAATCGCTTGCGTGGCGTGATCAACGAGATCAAAGCCTCGACCAAACCGATCTTATTGTTTATTGATGAGGCACACACGCTGATTGGCGCCGGTGGCGCTGCGGGCACCAACGATGCAGCAAATCTTCTGAAACCCGCGCTCGCACGTGGTGAGTTGCGTACGATTGCAGCAACCACCTGGAGCGAGTACAAAAAATATTTTGAAAAAGACCCTGCGCTCGCACGTCGTTTTGAATTGGTGAAACTTGACGAGCCCTCGGTCGAAATGACCGTGCAGATTTTGCGTGGCTTGAAATCGCGCTACGAAGAAGTGCATCAAGTGATCGTGCGCGACGATGCCTTGCATGCAGCGGCCGAACTGTCGCATCGCTATATTACGGGTCGGCAGTTACCCGATAAAGCCATCGATTTGTTTGATACCGCTTGTGCACGTATTAAAGTGAATTTGTCGTCAAAGCCAGATTTTATTGAAGACCGTGAACGTAAGTTGCAAATGCTTGAGCGCGAAAAGCTGGGTTTATTACGTGATCAGGATAACGGTGTCGGTGTTGATCTCGAACGTTTAGCTGCAATTGCTACAGAACAAGCGAGTATCACCGAGACGTTAGTTGGTTTGCAGGCGCGTTTTGACAAAGAGTTGCAGGCGGCACGTACGGTAGTCAGTTTGCGTCAAGAACGTGCGCAGTTAAAAAAGGGGCAAGCGGCGCAAGCCTCTGCCGCTGCAGCAGGCGCGACCCCAGTGCCTGCCACAACCACAGCGGATGGTGTCGCGGCACCAGCGAGCACTTCAGGCGATGCTGCAACGGCGACTGTCACTCCCGCAGCGAATGAACAAACTGCAACGCCACGCACGCTCGGCCAAGTTGAGCAAGAGGTTCACGAAGCTGAGGCAGTGCTCACTGACTTACAGAGCAAAGAAAAGCTCGTCTTTATCGAGGTGGCGCCCGACACGATCGCCAAGGTCGTCTCAGACCGTACCGGCGTGCCCTTGGGCAAAATGATGCGTGATCATGCCGCGAGTGCCTTGGCGCTTGAGCAGTCTTTAGAGGCCAGAATTAAAGGTCAAAATCACGCGATTGCTGCGATCTCTGAAGTGTTGAAGTCGGCAAGCTCGGGCTTGCGTGACCCAGACCAACCGATGGGTGTGTTTTTACTGGCGGGCCCCTCGGGTACCGGCAAAACCGAAACGGCGCTGTCGGTGGCGGACATGATGTTTGGTGGCGAGCAGTCGATTGTCACGATCAACATGAGTGAGTTCCAAGAGAAGCATACCGTGAGCCGATTGGTGGGTTCGCCTCCGGGCTATGTTGGGTATGGTGAAGGCGGCGTGCTGACCGAAGCGGTGCGTCAGCGTCCCTATACAGTTGTGCTGCTTGATGAAGTTGAAAAAGCGCACCTCGATGTGGTGAATTTGTTTTACCAAGTGTTTGACAAAGGGATTTTGTCCGACGGTGAAGGGCGTGAAATTAACTTTAGAAATACAGTTGTATTTTTGACGTCAAATCTAGCCCTAGATGTCATCACTGAATTGTGTTCTGGGGATGAACGCCCTGATCCCTCGTTGGTGATGGCGGCAGTGCGCCCCATCTTGTCAAATCATTTCAAGCCTGCGTTGTTGGCGCGCATGACGGTGATACCGTTCTACACCTTACCCAAAGACGCGCTGCGTGGCATTGTTGATCTGAAGCTTAAGAAGGTCATCAACCGTATGGCTGCAAACAACAAGATTGCGCTTGAAATTACTACGCCTGCACGTGAGGCCGTGACAGCGCGTTGTACCGAGGTTGAAACTGGCGCGCGTAATATCGACTTTATCCTGAAGGGTACGGTTTTACCTCTGCTTTCAAATAGTCTGCTCGAAAGCATGGCAAAAAATACCAACCCCTCGAAAGCGAAATTGGATGTTGACGCCGCCGGCGAATTCGTCGCGACTTTTTCTTAAGGACGAGACATGGCAGACAAATGCGCGTGGGTGATTGCGTGGGGTGAGGGGGTAGATCCGGCCGCTCAGCTCATTGCAGGCGCCGCTCGACAATACGGCCTGAATGTGAAGGGGCAGCACTGGCCTGAAAAAGAAAAGCAGGCCTGGCTGGCGTCGGCCAAAGAGGCGGCCGATGCGCAGACTGCTGTCATCCTTCTTGTGACGACGCATGCGGTGTATGCGCAGCCCGAGAATCGACGTGCCTTGGCGTTGTTTCGTTTGCGGCTGCAAAGTTTGTTAAATCGACAGGTCGATGGTGTCGTGCTGCTGCAAGGCCCGCCCCCTGCTGAGCCTTCGCCTGAGTTGTTTGGTACCGCGGTGTTAGGTGATTGGATGGTGGTGGGGCCAACCGACAAGTGGGTTGCGCGAGCTGTGGCACGGGCGCACGCACCAAGCAAGTTGTCGTTGCCCTTGCGACTCTCTGTCTATGCCGAAGAGCGTTTGGGGGTTTGGCTTGAGTTGCGTCCTCGCACAACCGAACCGGTGCAGGGTTTCATTGCAGGTGTATCAGGCACCGGGGCCGACATTACCTTTCATGCCGTAGGCCTAAGTGGCCGTTTGCCTGATAAGTCGGTAAATGAGTACGAGCTGCGTGGGCTTAAGTTTGAGACCGAAGGTGTTGCCTTTAATGCCTGGGGCTTGCAAAACAAGATCACATCAGAACAAAGTTATTTTATTCGTCTAGAGGGTGAGCCTGATGTATTAGCGTTTGGCGCCTTACCTGGCGGCGAAATTTCGGAGCTTGAATTTGTTAGATTGGCTTGAAGGCCCGGCAGTTGCTGCAACGTTACGCCGAGTGAAAGAGCTGGGTGCGCCGGTGGTTGGCCTGCGCATGCGCAATGCAGATTGCAGCGGCGAAGATCTGTCTGGGCTGATGCTAGTCGAGGCTGAGTTGATGGACGTTCGTTTTAGTCGTGTGAATTTTACGGGCGCCCTGTTTTCACAATGTACTTTTAACAAGGTTGTGCTGGATGAAGCGCGACTGGATCAAGTAAAAATCTTTAAAAGTGCTCTATTACTTTGTAGCGCTATCGCTGCAGTCGGTCGCAGGCTGAGTGTTTTGCAAAGTGAACTCAAGCAGTTTGATGCGTCAAACGCTCAATTCATCGAGGCTCGGTTTATTGAAACAAGTTTTGAAGCTGTGAATTTGAATGGTGCGAACCTCAATACAGCCGCGATGGTGATGACGACGCATGACAAAACTGATTTTTCAAATGCGTTGCTTGAACAGACCTCGCTCTTTAAACTTGATTTGCGTAGCTGTCTGTTCAAAGAGGTGCGCGGTGCTAGGATTGTTTTGACCTCTTCAAATTTAAGTGGTGTTGATTTGCAAGGGACTTATATGCCCCAGGCTCAATGCGGTGGTACGAGTTTGGCTGATGCCTGTGTGGACGGGGCAAACTTTAGCCGTGCAAACTTTATCGATGCAGATCTTTCTGGGTGCCAAATGCGTCATTGTGACTTGTCATCCGCGGCATTTTTGCGAGTTAATTTGTTCGGTGCGATCTTAGATGACTCGACTCTGGATCGTGCGAGGTTTGTGCGTTCAACGTTAACAGACGCTTCGCTGCAAAATGTGAAAGCTTCGCGTACGGTCTGGCACATGTCGGATATGCAAAATATCTCGCTAAAAAACGCTGTGTTAACTGAGGCGGATATGATTGGATCGAATCTGACTCGTGCAGATCTGCGAGGAGCCTCAATGCGCGCCGCAAAACTAGACCGAACGGAGCAAAGCGAACTCAAGATTGATTCGACTGCTCGGGCAGTGCTGGGGCAGGCCAATGAATCGTATGCTGAATTTGTTGTTGCAAATACTTGATGTGTTAGCTATTCGAATGTTATTAACATGATCCTTCAACTTTTTTGAGTCTTAACAACATATGGATGACCCTAAACTTCAGCATTTGACTGCGCCAGAGATTGCGGTCGAATTACTGCAGTCAACGATTATCGGTTTAAATCCTTTGCGCATAAAGCGCGGGGTAAACGCTCGTGTTGCGATAAGCTGTTTGATCCAGCCTGGCCTCGGTGATGTGGTGTTGTGCATTGCGTCGGAGGGTCATGACGCCATCATTCTGTCCGTAATCGAGCGACTTGAACCAGAGCAGACTCTGGTTCTGCAAACAAACTCGCCAGTCGAAATGCGCTTCTCGTCGCTTTCGGTGTTGAGTCAGAAGATCGATGTGCAAGCTGATCAGGTCGATATCAACATTGGGGTCTTGAAGCGGTTGATTGATCGTGTAGATGATGCCATTGACTTTCTCTCGACAAGGATCGGCACACTGTTTATGCATGCCAAGCGTAGTATCAAGAGAGTCGATGAATTGGACGAAACGCATGCGGGGCATTTGCGCCTTGAAAGCCCAACCCTGGTTGAGTTACACGGTGCCGTCACGGTCGTGAGCGGCGAAGAATTGGTAAAGTTTCAAAGCAAACAAATCCATATGGGGTAGACGCGTGGCTGATTCAAATTTAGGCTGGTACGTTTTTAATCCTGTCACGTCGCAGCAGACTGATTTTCAGGTCGCTGCCATTGACGGTGTTGAATATCTGAGCGGTGCTTATCATTTTGATATCGATGTGGTCTCAACGAATTTCGACTTAGATTTGACTGAATTTATTGGGGCATCGGCCGCCCTGAGTATGCAACCCTGGGGTGGAGCATTACGTTTTTTTCATGGCGTGGTCATGTCGGCTGAGATGCGTCGCGAAATTGCACAAGGCAGAGCGTTGTATCGGATGCGACTAGAGCCTCGTATTGCGCAATTCAAGCAGACGTTGCTGAATGAGGCTTATTTAGATTCTGCCAATGGTTTAGCGTTATCAGATCTCGTGCAAAAAGTTTGTGAACGCCAAGGCTTTCAGTTGGGTCAGGATTATCAGTTACAGCTTGGCACGCCTATTACCAAAAGAAGTTTCGTGATGCAGTATCGCGAAAGCGACTGGGATTTTTTGAACCGCTGGGTAGAGTTTGAAGGTGCGTTTTATTATTTTCAGCAAGGTAATGAGACGGGTAACGAGACGATTGTATTCGTGGATGATATTTCAGCTTTACCGTCGAATAATATCAGTCTGAAATATCGACCGGGCGGCTCGATTGGTTCTGATCAGTATTCGACCGCACTCATAGCGTTTGGTGAACGGCGCGAGGGCGTGGCGCAAGCGGTATCACTGCAAAACTATGATTATCGACATGCCCAAGACTTGGTCGAGGTGTCTGCCTCGGTTAGCTCTCCTGGTTGGGGGTCGAGTATGTTTTATGGTGGTGACTTGCGTAATAACGATCAGGCTAGTTCCTATGCCACACAGCGTGCGCAGGCGCTTGATGTTCAGGCGCACGGCTTTCGAGGCCAGACCTTGGCAACTGGTTTGACGGTGGGCGCGACGGTAACGGTGCAAGACCATCCGCGCAAGGCGCTCAATGACAATTTTCGGATCGTCAAGGTGCATCATCGAGGCTCTCAGGCTGGTTTTGGTATGTCTGTGCCAGAAGGAATTGGCGTGACGACTGATCAAAATTATTATCTCGCTGATTTCGAGGCCATTGCGGCGCAAACCCCGTTCAGATTGCCGCTACAAACGCCGCGCCCGTTCATTGGGGGTTACTTACCTGCGCAAGTGGATTCTGATGATGGTGAGACGGCGGCCCTTGATCAATATGGGCGCTATAAAGTTCAGCTGCTTTATGATGCTGCGAATCACGATACGATGAAGGGTTCGGCATGGGTGCGCCTGGCCTCGCCTTACGAGGGGCCTGGTCAGTCGGGTGATACGGGGATGCATTTTCCTCTTTCGCGGGGCGCTGAGGTGATGCTTATGTTTATGGATGGTGATCCTGATCAACCTGTGATTGTTGGCGCATTAAACAATTCGCTTACCCCATCATCGGTGAATGATCAGAACAATACTGTGAATCGCATCGTGAGCCGACTTGGAAACGAAGTCCATTTGGATGATACGACAAGTACCAGTGGTATCCGTATGCAGACCTCGAATGGCACGGCTTCGGTATTGATCGGTGCTTTCGGTGGGCGTTTTGGAAAGAGCCAATCGTGATGTCCTTTTCATTTTGTGCAACAGACAGAGGTGATTTGACATGAGTTGGTCAGATGTCGTCCCGAATTTTGATACCTTGCCCCCTGCGATGCAAGTATGGATCAAAGACAATATGCAGTCTTTGGTGGCTGCGGCCATGCAATCGGCTGAACAGATGAGCGCGTCGCAAAGCGATGCTGCCCATAATTATGGTGTTTCAGCAGCCGGCACTAGTTACCAGCTCACTGGCCAAAATCACTTTTTAGCGGTGCAAGGTGGTTCGCAAGAGGTGGTTGGCCAAGAAAAGCAGCAGCTCTTGTCTGGTGGACTCACCACGCTAAATACCCAGCATGAATATAAACAAGTTGATGGAATTGCGACCAAAAGTATTGGCGGGAATTCGTATCTGCAAGTGCTTGGTGATGCGTTTCAAAAATTGTTAAGCAGCCATAACTCAGTTGAAAAAGATGAATTGACCATTATTGGTGGCACATCGACAAAAATCGTTTCGAAGTGGGAAAGTATTCAGATCGGTAGTGGTACTGCCGGTGGGGATGAGATCGTGTCCCACGAAGAGGTGTATGGCTCTGAAAACAAACTGGTTTGGGGTAATGGCTGGGAGCGCATTACCGGTAATCGTTATGCTGCCGTGGGGAAGAACGTCCAGCTGCCAGTGCCCGAGTCGTCGCTTCAGGAGGGAAAGACTCAAGCGCCTGTAAAGCCGCCAGAGCATTCAACTCAAAATAAAAATATCCAGGATGGATTTAAGTTGGGATGGACGGCGATCTCTGGCTTGAACCCTACTCTTTTAGCGACGGACATCACAACCACGATTCTGGGTGCAACGCCGCCAACAGTGGATCCCGTGTCCAAGGAATTGATTGGTGGCGACAAAGAAGAATCGGTATATGGTAGCGAGACCGTGCTCATTACCGGGAATAGCAAAGAGACTGTTCTGGGGGGCACGAACCACTTCATCAGTGGCACTATGAGTGAGCTCAAGATGGGGATGTCAAGTGACACCTTGCTTGGGCTATCAATGGACACGGTAATCGGTATGTCGATGCCGTTTGAAACGATTACCATGGGACAGGTGCTGCTGAGTTTAGATGCAACGGTATTCGACGGCGAGTCGAGTAGTTTTCATCTGTCAATGAGTTCAATGAAGATTTTGACGACTGGTGCGGCGGCTGCAGCGGCCGATGCCTCGGCGGCCTCTAAGGCTGCCGACGCCACCAAAGATGCAAGAGCGTTTGAGAAGGCGGCTAAGGCGTCCCAAGATGCTATGGATAGTTCTGTGGCGCTTGAAAAGGCCACAGAGGCAAGCGAAAAGGCAGCTAAAGTCTCGAAGGCTCTCGAGGATGCATCGAAAGCGGCTGAGGCCGCTGCGAAGACTTCGAAGGAAGCTTCTGCAGCAGCGAAGCTTGCTTCAGACACTGCGAAGCTCAATATAGACGCGACTGATGCAGAAAAAGCAGCCTTGGCTGCCAAACAAGTTGCCGCAGAGGCCACAGAGGCTTTGGATGCGACAAAGGCAACTACGGCACTCAAAGCATCTGAAGAGGCAACCAAGGCTCTCACAGCGGCCGAAGAATCAACAAAGCTTGCCAAAGCCGCTGACGATGCGGCCGAAGCAGCAAAACCGCTTGTCAAATACGCGGACAAATTGGAAATAATGGCCAAGACGGCGCGGAAGGGCGCAACGGAACTAGACGAGGTGAGCGCAAAAATGTTCTCTGACATGGCCGATGCTGCTATTGTCAAAGCTACTGATGCTTCTGAGAAGGCGGCCAAGCTATCAGTGGAAGCAGGCGAAGCGGCCAAAGCGTCTACTAAAGCCGCTGATGAGACTGTTAAGGCGGCCCATACGGCCGAAGAGGCCGCAGAAGCGAGCTCTAAGGCCTCAGAGGAGGCGTACAAAACAGAGCGTGAAGCTGCTGAGGCAGATAAGTTTGCGAAAGAGCTGGAAAAGACAATCTCGATTCCGGACAGTTTTCCTGGCGGTGCTAAGGCGTTTGACGCGCTGACAAAAGGTCCGCTTTCGTTGGTTGATAAGGGTTTAACTAAGTTAGGGTCTAAGTTAGGGCTTTCGGAAAACGTGACGAAAAACGTGATCGCGGGCCTTAAGGCGGCGAGCAAGATCGCCTTTAAAACAGCCAGCGTCGGGGTTGCTGCGCAGGCTGGTTTCTCAAGCAAAGACCCACCGGGTCAAGCCAACGACGGCAGCCAAGACGCCGACAAAGCGGCTGCAAATGCGCGGATCACGAAGCACGATGCTGAAGAAAAAACTGCCGAGGATGAGAATAAAAAAACACTGGATGATTTAAAAAAGGCTTCGGGCAGCAAAGACAGCGCTGGCAGTAAAGACAGCAAAGACGAAGGTAAATCGTGATTGAACTGACCGCGACTGATAAGCGAAGGAATACATATTTATGACCTCTCCAACCGCGAGTGCCCCTTCGTTTTCTACGGCCGCTGCTGCGCCGCGACCAAAGTTTAGTGAACTGCCGCGCGAGCGACAGTTGTTGGCCAGTGCCGCCTTTGCGGACCATCTGCTGGCGACCCAAAGCATTGAGGCGACGGTCTCGCGCGATGAGTTAATTGCGAAGTGTCATGAGTTATTGTTGTTGCTGCCTGACGAGACGTTCGACCAACTCTAATTATCTTTACGGATTCATCAATCTATTTTATGTTGACGGTTAAGCCGCAGTCGCTCAGTTGTTTGTCCCGACCAGTTCCTGGGCCAGGAGGGTCGACAACGCTCGTTGTGACGGTGATGGCCGGTTTCGACATGCAGGGTGTGCAGCCGCGACTATGCTCTGATCAAACGTTGTGGAAAGAACTGGCGGGTGTGCTTCCTGCAAAGACGGCCCCTGATCTGGGTTTTGCTAAGCCTCGCGCTGAGTGGCTTGCCTTTGGCCGAGTCTACCCTGCCGCGCTCAATGCTGTTTCGGCGCAGGCGAGAGTATTAGTCCAGCGTCAGCAGCAAACTCTTTTTGATAAGCGCTTGCATGTCAGTGGTGCGCGTCGCTGGTTAAGTCGCGCGGGCTTTGCCTGGCCAAGTGAGCCCGAGCCGCTGGCTGGGCCGGTACGACTTGACTGGGCATCCGCCTATGGCGGTGCCGGGCACGGTTTGAATCCAGCGGGGCAGGGGCGCTATCGCGATCAATGGGTGGGTCAGCCACTTCCGCAAATCGAATACGCCGATGCGCTAGTTGGCTCTCCTGATGATGCGCCGAATCCCGCAGGCTTTGGTCCGATTCCACTTGACGCTCCAGGTCGCTTCAAGCCTTTTGGCACATATGATGCGCAGTGGAAAAAAGACGATTATCCCGCGTTACCTAAAGATAGCTCACCCGACGCCTTGATGGTGGCCTCGCGGGATCAGCAGTTTGAAGGCTTGTTTCTGCCCGGTGACATGTTTACCTGTGAAGGGATGACGGCGGATGGACAGGGACGGCGATGGGTATTGCCAGATTGGCAAGCGCGATGTTTTATTCGGCGTTCCATTGACGGAAACGAGCTTCAACCTGTGGCCATGAGGCTGGACACCGTGTTAATGATCCCACATGCCGGAGTGCTAGGATTAATGTGGCGAGGCCAGATAGCAATCGCCGAGACTGACGCGCACGATGTTAAGTTGCTTTACGCCGCGCTTGAAGACGCTTCGTACCCTAAGCCCTTGACCCACTACGTGGATCATTTAGCGTTGCTCAGCGGTTCGCAACAAGATGCCGCCTTGGTGATGCTTGACGAAAGTCCGCTTTTGCCAGCAGGGCAGTATGGTTCGATTTTGCCGGCTATCCCGCCAGCGGCCAAGGCGCGCATGCTAGGTGCACAGCGCGCCGTGCAAGCTGCTAAGTCACAAGCCAAACAAGAAGCCTCGCGCGGGTTTGAGCCGGTAGCTACGCCCGAGCCCTCGATGAACTCGGGTGATGAGGCGACGCAAATTGCAGAGCAGTTGGTCGCTGAGCTCGGAGCGACGAATCCGGATTCTAAAAAACTGGCGTTACTCGTGAAGCGCGCACGCGAATTAGGGCTTGAAGCGCGTCAGGCCTCTATTAAAAAAATTGAAGACATGTCGGCTCTACACGGCGTGGATATTAAGGCTAAAGCTGCAGATAAATTGAAGGACCTGACGGCAGGCCCTCCCTCTCGCCACACGCCTGCCTTGCGCAAGGCAATACAGGAAGGTCTTAGGCAAGGCGCGATTGACGAGACCAGGGCGTCTCGGCTTGAGGAAAATTTACAAAAGACCGTTGCCGCGGCCGAGGTGCGTTACCGGCAGTCTGCGCATTGGATGCCCGAACCTGCGGCGCTTGCGGATCCGAAACAAATGGGTGAAAAAATTGCTGCACTTGCACGACAAGGGGCTCTCGCACACCTCGCTCCTGGAAGCGATTGGGTAGGTGCTGATTTATCTGGTATGCATTTGGACGGTGTCGATTTTTCGTTTGCATTCTTAGATGGGGCTAACTTTGCCGGCGCGTCGCTAATCGGCGCAAAGCTGAATCGGGCCACGTTGGCGCGTGCAAATTTTGCAGACGCGAATCTGACCGGGGCCGACTTAAGTGGCGCGAATCTGGGACGCGCGAATTTGTCGGGTGCGAGGTTGGATCATGCGGTGTTATCAAGAGCAGTACTCGATTATGCCTTGTTGGATGGTGCTTCGTTTAGGCACGCCCAGTTGCCACAGGCGACACTGATTGGCGTCAATATTGGTGTCGCTGATTTTTCGGAGGCTAATTTAAATGAGTGCAAACTACTAGGCTTGAAACTTGATTCTGAAAAAGATCCTGCAGCCTTACTGAAGGGGCCTGTGCCTGACCTCGCCGCGATATTAGATCCGATTGATTTGAGTGGGATGAACGCGACTGGGGCGACGTTTCACAAGGCTGCACTGTTAGGCTGCAAAGCAGAGTCTGCCAAATTTTCGAGGGCTGATTTTTTAAACGCTACCCTTGCGCACTGTGCTTTGCCAGGGTCTGACTTTACGCAGGCTAACTTTTCTTCTACGAGCATTGTGCTTGGCTCGAGCCTAGCGCGCTCGAATTTTCAGCAAGCCAATATGCATGCATGCTTTTTGCGTGAAGTCGACCTTCAAAGTTCTGACTTTCGAGGAGCGAATCTGGCGAAAAGCTATTTTGGCCTGGCGGCTATGACAAACGTCAACGCCGTGGGCGTTAAAGCCGCAGGTGCGCGTTTCGAGCGTACTGATTTGCGGCAGGCAACGTTCGCTTCTGCGCAACTGACAGGTGCTTTATTTATGGGTGCTCAACTTGCAGGTGTCAGCTTCGAAGATGCGCGACTGACCTTGGCCGATTTCACCAAAGCAGAATGTGACGGTCGAACGAGTTTTTTTAATGCAAAAACGAACCAGGCAAAAATGCCTCGTTCGGCTTCTGATTAGGGCGGCGATAAGCGATGTTTGCGAATAATATGATGGTGATGAATATGGGTTTTCCAGACGTGTGTCTCGAAGGTCCAATCCCCGTTCCTTTCCCTAATATTTCTGAAACTGAAGAGGCGCTTCCGTCCGCACCGAACATATTGATTGAGTTCACGCCTGCCCAGACGCTGCTTTCATGGGTGGTCATGTCAGAGGGGGACGTGGGCCTAGGCGTGGCGAGCGGGATGTGCATGGGGCCGACGATTCCATTGGTTGGGTCGTTTACCGTGTTGGCCGAAGCGATGCCAATGACGCGAATGACGAGTATGAATTTACAGAACTTATCGAACTGTCCCGGCCTGTCTTTAGTGCCCGGGCAGTTCACTGTGTTGTGTCTTGCGCCTTAGCGCGTATGCGGTTTCAATTATGAGCGTATTGATCTATGAACTTTTCTAAGCCCATCTATTGGCGGCAAGGTATTTTTCTGCAGCCGCAGCATTTCCAGTATGGCGATGCCTATCACGATGAGGCTCGTACCCGCCTGTTTGACTTTACGCATTTGAAAGGTGGCGGTGTGGTTGCCCTGAAGTTTTCGCCTGACCGGCTGCAATCTGGTTTTTTAGCCTGCGGTGAGCTGCAAGCGCTAATGCCAGATGGCCAATGGGTGGATATCCGCCTGAACGCGCGTCTTCCTGATCGCGACATCCGAACGCTCAAGGCTGCAGATGGCACGTATAAAGTGGCAGTGGGTTTGCCGCAAATGAATCCCGGTACGCCAGCCGTCGCCACGCAAGGGCTCGACGGTCGTTTCGAGACCGTAGGTTACAGCGAAGATTTGCCTGATTTGTTCGACGATACGCCTGACCTCGAGGTTGACCGGCTGTGGATGAAGTTGCGTTTTTTGGTAGGCGACGAAATCGAGGCGGCCCAAGAGATGACCGTCTTGCAAATCGCCCGGATCGTGGTCGAAGCGGGTTCAGTCAGTTTTGATGAAGCCTATGCGCCCCCCTGTTTTTTGTTGGATGAGCAGTCAACACTTGCGAAACGGATTCGCTTAATTATGGATGGCTTGCAGGCGCGCGCGACACGTCTAACTGATATGGCTCGTCCGTGGCGCATGGATGGTGAACCCGTTGATCCTGCCTGGCTGCGCGACCGCATGGTGCATGCTGAGGTCGGCCAGTGTCTCATTGAGCTTGAGCATCGAGTCCAAACGCGCGTGCCTCCCGAACGACTGTTTGAGGCCTTGCTGGTTTTGTGTCAACGGCTGTCTGCCTTGGGTGGGCTCAAAGGCCCAGATTTACCAAGCTGGGATCGAGACGATCCTTATCGGGCATTTGATCGAGTCGGGATTGTTGTTCAGGCGCTTCTTGAGCAGTTGCACAGTGGTCCGGATAGCGTCGCGCTATTCAAGGCAAGGGAGGGTTGGCTAGAGGCGCAGGTACCATCGGCAGCTCGCGTTGGCGAGCATTCGGTCTATTTGGTGTTGCAGCAGGTGTCTGAAACTCAGTTGCTACAAGCCTCGCCTGCCAAGCTCGCGTCGTTGGCGCGCATTGAGACGGTGGTGAGCCGTGCTTTACCAGGAGCGCCGCTTGAGCGCCTTGAGCGAGTGCCGTACGGTTTGAGCGAGTCTACGCAAGCTGGTGTTTGGCGGATTGATACTAGTGACCCTCTCTGGAAAGAAGCCAACGCGAGCGGTACGATTTGCCTGCATTGGCTGGGCTTGCCTAAGTCGAGTCGTGCGCTGTTAGTTTATTATCGGGCTTAGCTCTTACGATTGATAAGCTACCGAGTGCCGTACCTGCTTCATTATTTGAGGGTGTTGTGATGCGTCAATTGATTGTGGCTGGTGGTTGTTCTGTCTTGCGGGTAGTTTTTTTGTCGCTAAGTGCGGTGCTTGTGGCTGGGGCACTGGCGGGCTGTTCTTCAGTCAACTCTATGCTTGGCGGCAACAGTTCAAAAGAGGCGCTTGCTGACGTTAAATACAGCGCAGATCCTCGCGGGTTGCGCATGGATATTCATGCAGGTAAAAATCTAAACTCAGTAAGCGGCACACCCCACGCACTCGCGTTGGCTGTCATCCAAGGCAACAACCCGAAGGCAATACTTAAGCTCTCGACAAACGCGGCTGAACTCGATCAGTTGCTGTCTGGGGTGCCCTCTACGGATCCCGCGATTTTATCGGTGGATCGTTTTGTGGTGCAGCCAGGCGCAATCGACTCAATCGTCTTAGCACGTCGTCAAGAGGCACAAGTTGTGTTGGTGTATGCCGGTTACTACAACTCGCCTGTTACGCAACGGGCCCGAATGCTCGAAGTCCCTATTTTTGTTAATCAATCAGGTGTTTTTGTGAAGACGCACTCGGCGGCTCCGGTGGCCATGAATGTGTCGCTAGTGCTCTCTGAGGTGATGATTGAAGAGTTCAGCTTGCTTGGACCAACGCCTTTTGTCTTTCCGAACCCAGACAACAATATGCTCAAAGGCGGGCGCCCAACCGTTGATCCGACGGGCGATAAGGTGCTGCAATTATGACCACAAGTGAATTAGGGCTCTATCACCAACGCGTGCAATTTTGTCAGCCCTACGTCGAGTTTATGACCCAAGTTGTTACGCTTCTTGGTACCCAAAGGCTCAGCCAAGGTGCCCTAAGCACGCAGTTGCGTCGACAAATCGAGCGTGTCAAGACGTATAGCCTTGAGGCGCGTCAAGCCCCGGCCGCCGTGGATGAGGCGATCTTTGCGGTGTGCGCCTGGGCCGATGAGCAGATCATGAATGCGCAGTGGGAGGGGGTCTCTGAGGGGTGGTCTCAAACGCTGCTGCAGATGGAGTACTTTCAAACCAACCTTGCAGGCGAACGTTTTTTTGAGCGCCTGGATAACTTGTCTGACGAGGCGTTGCCGGCTCAAAGCGTTTACGCGCTGTGCTTAGCCAATGGTTTTAAGGGGAAATACGTCTTTAACCTGTCGGTTCAAGAGCTAGATTTGCGGCGACAAGAGGCGATGAACAATGCCCTGATTGAAGTTGGGCTGATTCAGCCTGGGGCGCATACGTTTCCGAGCATCACAGAGCTGTCGACTCAACGCGCAGAGCCGGTTCGCGACTGGCGCCGATACTTGCCAATTGGCCTGTCTTTACTTTTTCTGGTCTTATTGGCAATTATTCTTAATAGCCTGTTGCAACTAAACATCGCTTTGGTCCTGGCAAGATGGCTTTAGCTAAAAATAAACAAAAAAATCATCTAGTTATAAACTTATTCTGATACAGTTTCTAGCATTGAGATAGCTGTCGCCGTATGCGCGCGCCCTGATGCTTAAAAAAATACTAAATTTTTTACTGCTCTTTTTACTGCTAACGGTATTGTTGGCGGTTGGCTGGGTATGTGAGCTCTTGCTGGGTTGGCCTGCGGGCAGCATGTGGCTTTGGCCAACCGTTCCTGTAGTGCTTTGGTTCACCGTAACACTGGTGCGCCGGTATTACGTTCGCTACAGGGCCCAGCGCAGGTTAAGAACTCGCCCCCAGCAAGAGCAGGCGCAGACCCCCGACGAAGAGTGGGTTGCGCAAGTGCGTTCGTTTTTAGCTGTGACTAAGGGTTTGGATAAACGTCCTCTTGGTGACCACCGCGTGCATTTTGTACTGGGTCTGAGCGGCTCCGGAAAAAGCACACTATTGCAACAGGCTGCCTCGGGCAGTTATTTGGATCGGGCGGTGGCTGGAAATGCGTTGACGCCGACACAGTCTTGTCAGCTGTCCTTTCTGTCTACTGGCATTGCAATCGAAATTTCCGGACAGCATATTGATCCCGAGCAAGATGCTTTGACGTGCGACGCCGGTTGGAAAAAATTATTAAATAGCATGGCTGCTGACTTATCCCCCGATCAGTGCGCTGGGGTGATTGTGTGCTTAAGCGTCGAGCAACTTAACTCTCAGCTGATTGGCCGAACGCATGCGGGCTTGCAGCTGGCACGCCAGCGAATCAATGCCCTGATGGAGCTCGCCCAACGTCGATTACCGGTGTATGTCATCCTGACGCACGCCGATCGGCTTGATGGAGTCGACGAATTACTGTCGCACTTATCGTCAGAATTACTCACCCAGCCGGCCGGAGCGTTGTTGCCGTATCGGTCTGCCGAGGCAACGGGCTATGTTCGTCGCTCAATCGATGAGTTAGCGAGATATATGCCATGGCTCGCGTTACGTGCGACCACACAGGGTGGGCACGCTGCGCAATCTGGTTTACTCGCTGCCCGCGATATCCGCAATTTCCAGGCGCCGCTTGAAACCGTGTTAATGGCTTTGTTTGGCACCTCTGCCTATCATGAGCCTCCTCTTTACCGTGGTTTGTTCCTGTCGGGATGGCCGTCTCGAACAGACCGCGTCGACGCAATCAGCCGCACTGCAGAGGCTGGGTTGGCGTTTGGCCCTGGCGTCTTCGAACAGGTGTTGAGTTATGACCGCGCCTTTCAGCCCCTGTCGGCTTACGAAACTATTCGAAAAAAACGAACTCGTCTTGCGTGGGCGGGTTATTACACTGCAGTGGGTTTGACCGCGGTCTGGCTGGTTTGCGGCTATATCAATGAAAGCACTCAGTTAGATGAGCTAGGTCGATTCAAATTAGCGAAAATCGCTCGAGGCGAAACAGCTGAAAAATATGTGCAGAGCATTTTGTCGACCAAGCCTCAGATCAATTGGCTCAATGAGCAGGCCGATAATAGTTGGAACTTTCTCTTGCCCTTTTCGGGTCTGTCTGACGCCCTAGAAAGTGAATTAAAAAGTAACTTTGTACAGATCTACCATCGCTATCAAGCTGAAATAATTGATAAGCGATTTTTTGCAGCATTGGATGGTGATATGAAGAACTCAGGTCTGTTTCACGGCCTGGCAATTGATTACATGATTTCTCGAATTTCGTTGACGCTAGCCGCAAGTGCGCAAGAGTCAATGTATAAATTGCGCGCAATTGAAAGCCCTAACGTTGGTGCAAGCAAGATATTGGTGCCCGAATTAAATGAACTTGACGCCACCGCGATCGATAACCTGTTTCTGTATTACGCAGCCTGGGATACCCCTGAGAGTTTGCGCAACCGTCTTGGTCAATTAAAAAATGGGCTTGTGACGGTATCGCAACGTGATCGAAGCCTGTCTTGGCTGTTTGATTGGGTCGTGCATCAGCCTAACGTCAGCGATATCAATTTAAGTGACTACTGGACACCGACCGGTTCACCGTCTGCAACCAAGGTGAGCGGCGCTTTCACCTTGGCGGGGTATCGAGCAATCACGTCTTTCATGGAAAAAGTGAACGCTGTACAAGTTTTACGGGAAGTCTATCAGTCAAAAGAAATTGCTTTCTGGGAAAATTACAATGTTCAGCGTGAGGTCGCTTGGAAGAACTTCATGTTGCAGTTTCCGAACGGCCGTGAGTTGTTAAAAACAGAAACCGATTGGGTCGACTTGCTCACGACGTTCAACAGTCAAGCAAGCCCGTTTGTGCGTATAGAAGAACGGTTATTGGAAGAGTTTCCCGATGAAAAGCGGCTTGTGCGCCCTAATTGGATCGCCTCGGTTGATGTCTTGAGGTCGATCCGTAAAGCTTCAGCTCACACCTCGATTATTGGTAGTGTGGCAAGCAAACTTGATACGGTGCAATCCTCGGCACCTCTATTGTTGTTCGGTCAGAGTGGTCAAGCGGCAGTATCATCGACCACAGTGCAGACTGAAAAAAATCTGATGAGCGCGGGCAAATTGTATGGGGTATTTAATCAGGCGCTCTCAAAAGCTGTTAGCGAAGCCGTGTCGGCACCAGGCAAGGCGTCGACCTTGGCCAGCGACTTTAGTGTGTTGGGGCGTGATCCAACCGTCAAGGATTCGAGTTTGCGTGATGCCTTTAATGCAATGAAGCGACTGCAAGACTCTCTGGGGGCCCGCACCCAACCGGCGAACGAGCCTGTTTGGGCATTGTTGCGGGGCGAGTTGGTTACGACTGCTGCTTACGCATATTTGAATGCCGCCTGCACCATGCAGGCTGAATGGGAGTCTCAAGTCTTGGCAGCCACCCAACTGGCAACCGATGACGCTGCGTTTTATGACAAAGTGATGGGCTCAGACGGGGTGCTGTGGACGTATTTAGACAAGACTGCCAAGCCTTTTTTAACGCAGAGTGCCACTGGTTACGTCAAGGCCCCTGCGTTTAACTGGATCTTGCCGTGGGATGCCGAGTTTTTAACCTTCATCAACCGTGTCGCGGCCGAGAAGCGAGCCCGCGACGCTGCGACAAAAAAGGCTGAGTTACAGGCAAAGCTTGAAGACACGCGCGCAGCGGCCCGAAGCAAGTTTATCGATGCGAGACTTGCGCAAATCGATACCGATACGGCAAAATTTAATCAGGCAACCTTTAATGTTGGTGTGGCATCGTTTCCCTTGAGGGCAAATGGCGATGCGACTTTGCAGCCCTATGGTGCAACGCTGACCTTAAACTGTGCCAAGACTCCACAGCGTTTGACCCAGCTTAACTTTTCAGTCTCACAAGTGTTTAACTGGGCCCCGACCACGTGTGGCGACAGTGAGTTGAAGATTTTGGTGGATCACCTGACCTTGGTGACGCGCTGGAGTGGTGAGTTTGGTTTTGATCGCTTTTTACGCGATTTCCGGGATGGTAAGAAAACGTTCGTACCAGCAGATTTTCCGGATCAAACTGATGCGCTGAAGGCCTTGGATATTAAAAAAATCGATGTTATTTTTAAATTGACGGATGGCGTGGTTTTGCAAGAGGCTGTTGCGAAATACGAGGCAGACGCTGCTGAACGCAAGGCACTGGCGAATGAGAAAATTGCACTTGAACAGGCGCAGGCGGCTCGCACTGAAAAAAGTCTCACTAGCCAGATCAACGGATTATCTGCAAAGTCAGAGAAACCCGTGCTACCCTCAAAATCTGTGACCTGTACGCTCTGAGGCTTGTTTATGGCAATCGATTTTGAGACACTGCTACTGCCCATTTCTACTGAAACCCCTGGCGGTATCGAGCCGCGTGATACGCCCCAATACGAGGCGGTTTTTGCCGAGATTGAGCGTTTAACAAGCCCGTCTGCTGATCGTCAGCCTGACTGGCCTAAGGTTGAGGCCCAGTCGACTGAGTTGTTAAAAACGGTATCAAAAGACTTCATGGTCGCGTCTTGGTTGTCTGCGGCGTGGATTGAAAAAGCCGGAGCCGAGGGCTTGTCGGCTGGCTTGGGTCTATTCGCAGGTTTGCTAAAAACGTACTGGGAGACTGGCTTTCCGCCTGTGAAGAGATTGCGGGGCCGTCGTAACGCTGTGCTCTGGTGGACGGATCGGGTCACCGCTTGGCTGGGCAACGCGACGCTTGCAGCATTACCTCTTGAGGCCCACACCTTGATGGTTGAGCGTATTCAAGAGATCGATCGCACGTTCGCCGCAGTCGATCCTGAGGCTCCCACGTTGAACGAACTAGAGAATCTGATTAAGCGGCTCGAGGTGATTGAGCCGCCTGCACCACCCTCGTCTCAAGACGCTGGGGCTCAGCCGGCGAGCACTGCACCAAGCGCGAGTGGGGCAAGTTCAACGACCGGCGCTGCGACCTCAAGCGCTGCGATATCGGCAGCCCCCGCGACAGGCCCGCAGTTTGGCAACTTAAGCAAGGTCGCAAACACTGACGGCTTGGTGGATGCCTTAGCCTCAGTATTTAGATACCTGGGTGAGGCTAGTCAAAAGCTGGCTGATCTGGATCCCTATCATCCACTGGCCATCGGTTTGAATCGCTTTGGCGCGCGCGGTGCCTTGCTAAGCTTGCCACAAGCGCAAGGGCAAACCACGCTGATCGCACCGCCACCGATGGCCGAGGTGCAATCGTTTAACACGGTATGTGACGCGGGCAACCCACAGGGGGTGGCGAGTTTTTGTGAAGGGCGTCTGGCAACGTATCCCTTTTGGCTAGACCTCGATCGACAGTCAGCACTCGCCTATGGTGCGATGGGGCCGATAGCGGCAGGCATGCGGTCGGCTGTGATCGATGAGGTGTTGGCATTTATTAAGCGTTTGCCAGGTGTTGAACGGCTGACTTTTTCGGATGGCACGCCTTTTGCTGACGAAGCAACCAAAGCGTGGCTTGCAACCTGTTTGGCTGAGCGTGCGGGTGGCGGCGCTACCGATAAATTTTCTGAAGCAAAAAAACAGGCTAACGAAAGTGTAGGCTCGGGCGACTCTGAGGGAGCCTTGACGGTGCTGCAAGACTTTCTTTCTAGTACGCGCTCGGGACGCGATCAGTTTCGCGCACGGGTGGCCTTGGTTGAAATGGCACTAGGTCTGAAAAAAGACTTAGATGTGCAGCCCTTGATTGACCCTTTGTTGGATGAGTGCGAGCGCCTAAACCTCACGTACTGGGAGCCCGAGCTGGCCTTGTTAGCTTGGAGCTTAAAGCTGCGGGCGGCGCGCGTGATCGCCAAGCAGTTAGAAGACTCATCGGATCTTGAAAAAATAGCGGCGAGCCAAAGTGTTGTACAACTAGCGCTGAAAAAAGTCTCTATGCTTGATTTTGGTGAGGCAATGCGTCAAGTGTAGTTAGCCTAAAACAAAGAGTACAAGCGACTTTGCAGGTGCGAGGCGTCTTTGGCTCACGGTTCAAGCCGTCAAGCCAACTCTCAGGTAGACTAAGTTTTGTTCTCTAACAGCGACACGGAACCTCAAGTCATGAGCATAGTCCCCTCTAAACCACGCGTTGCCCTGATTGGCACCGGCGGCACCATCTCGTCGATCGCCCTCGATAGCCTCGACGTGCTTGATTATCCCGAGGTCAGTCGCAAAATGAGGCCCGCTGAGATCATGGAGCGTACCCCCGAGCTTTCGCGCTTTGCTGAACTTGTGCCGATTAATTTTCGTGAAGTGGGCAGTACCGCCATTGGGCCTGCCGATTGGCTTGAATTGTTACAGCTGATTCATGCCACTGAGGCTCAGGACGGTGGTTTTGATGGCTATGTCATTTTGCATGGCACCTCGACACTTGAAGAGACCGCGTACTTTTTGAACCTGACGTTGAAAATCAAGTCAACAGTAGTTTTGGTGGGGGCGCAGCGCCCGCCCAGCTCTGTCAGTTCAGATGGCCCTGTGAATTTGCTTGCCGCGGTGCGCACCGCCATCGATCCAAAAACTCGGGGGTTAGGTGTGTTGGTGGTCTTGAATGACGAGATTCAGGCTGCACGTGAGGTGACCAAGGTGTCAACCTACCGCGTGAACACGTTCAGAACACCCGACTTTGGCGTGTTGGGACAAGTCGACGGCGATCAAGTCGTGATCTATCGACATCCGGTGCGTAAGCACACGCTTGACACGGTATTTGATGTTGCAGGATTAAAGGTGTTGCCACGGGTTGACATTGCCTACGCTTACGCGGGTGCCGATGACGTTGCGATTCAAGCGTATATCGCCGCAGGTGCACGTGGTTTGGTGTCGGCAGGCTTGCCACCCGGTATCCCGCCACCGCTGCAAAGCGCTGCGTTTGAACGTGCGGTATCTAAGGGTGTTGTTGTGGTGCAGGCGAGCCGGGGCGGCGCTGGAAGAGTCGCGCGCAGAAAATACTTACGCGATCAGCAGATCGTTGCTTCGGATAACCTGAATGCTCAGAAATGTCGCATCTTGTTGATGCTAGCCTTGACTGTGACGCAAGATCCCGAAGTGGTGCAGTCTTATTTTGATTTGTATTAATGTCAGGCTGCTAAGGCAAATTTGCTTTCTAAGACGTTACCTAAAATACGCGAAGTGCTTACGCTGATTCGAGTAGAAATCAATCATGATTGATACTAAAAACAAGGTGTCAAGAAAAAAAACATTTTAAAACCTTGTTCGAGCAACCTAATACTGCACCCAATGCCCGCTTCTTGCAAAACTGCGTCAGGCTGGTTTGACAACCGGCGGTTTGGGTTCTTTGACGCGCAAACGATGCCAAAGCAACACCACCGTAAACGTCGCAAAAATAGCATGTATCAACCAGACCCCAATCACAAAGCGCAATTTGCCATGAATGATCCAGCCTTGTGTGATATTGATGAGGTTCATGTACAGCATGGCGACCAAGCCTGCGATTAATAAATCTCCAGAGCGGCCAATGCGTGGGTTTACCGCACCTAAGGGGATCGCCATTAAGGCAAGATTTAAAGCGGCAAGCGGCAAAGACAGTCGCCACATGATTTGTCCGTAAGAACTATTTTCGTTGTCGCTCAGTAAAAGTGAGGTGGGTCGTGATCTTCGGCTTTCAAGTGTCGTGGCGCGCGCTTTTTCTAGCGACTCTTCAGCATTTTTGCTTTCAACGCGTACTCCGAAAGCATCAAATTCGGCGAAGCGCATTTCTGAGGTTCCGGGTTTGAGATCATAGCGATGGCCAGCACCCAAGACTAAAAAGCGGTCACCATTTGCTTCGGTTTCGATTTTTGCTGACGCCGATGTGACGAGGGTCAACCATTCGGGGTCAATCAGGCGCATAAAAACCTGCCCTAACGGGTTGTCAGTGACGTTCGTCGTGCCTTCAACAAAAAATACGCGAGCACCCTTTTCTGTTTCTAAAAATTGTCCTGGTGTGATTTTTGACAGGTCAGAGCGCATTTCGTAACGCGCCCGATATTCACCGATCTGTCGGTTGGCCCAAGGTGTGGCGAATAGCGTCAAAAAGGAAATAAGTGCCGCAATTGGGATCGCAATACGCAAAACAGGGTTGACCCAATTCGCCAGCGAGAGGCCGCTTGAAAACCAGACCACCATCTCAGACTCACGATAATTGCGCGTCACGGTTGTGAGTACGCCAATAAAAATCGAGACAGTCAAAATGATCGGTAGGGCGGCGATCAGCGTAAAGGTTGCTAAGCCTACCACCACATCAGCGCCGATGCGTCCGGCCGCCGCCTCACCCAGCAGGCGCACCAGTACGACACTAAGCCAGACCACAATCAGAGTCGAAAGTACGACGCTGAAGTGATTGGCGATTTCAGAGACGACCGAACGTTTAAATAGAGACATTTTTTTTTGGCACAGAAACAATGCGTGCCATGACCGATGCGAAAGCGCACCACTCATCAAATTTAGCATACTGGGTCAGTTTCGCAGGTTCTGGCGGTGGAGCACCCAACGCGATCCAAGATACACTTACCTGTACCGAGCTATTTTGATGACCCTAACAAAAAGAGAACGAAAAGTGCCTTTGCCAGATAGTATTGAACGCGAAGAAATTCACAAGCGCCAAATCACCATGCGCGCGTACCGACGCGTCGACGGGCTCTACGACATCGAGGGCCGAGTGGTCGATAACAAACCGATCGAGTTTGTGGCTCCTTTAACGCGCCGGGTGCTTGCCCCGGGGCAACCCATCCACGACTTGTGGGTTCGCCTTGTGATTGACGACGAGTTTTTAATTCACGATGTATTTTCGTCCTCAGATTCGACCCCGTTTGCCGTATGCAAGCAAGCGCCGCCGACTCTTTCGGTCTTGAAGGGCGAGCGCATTGGTGGCGGCTGGGCAAAGTTAGTGCGGTCAAAATTGAAGGGTGCCGCAAGCTGTACACATTTAATGGAGTTGCTAGGCCCCATGGCCACCGCGGCGTATCAGGCGCTATGGCCGGTGGTGCGCGATCGGCCAGAGGTGTTAGATGCAAATGGCCGACCTGTCAAAATTGACAGCTGCTACGCCTACGCCAGCAACCGCGAAGTGACGCTGCAACTTTGGCCACAGTTTTATGACGGCCCCAAGCCATAGAAAGTGCCAAGCTATACTCAATTCATAATATTGACGCAAGGCGGCGCGCGCGCATAAACGACGCGCCGCATTGCATAAAAACGGAGACCCCCCATGCGTTCGTTATTATTCGTCCCTGCCGACAGCCCGCGTAAGCTCGAAAAATCACTGCAAAGCGGTGCCGACGTCTTGATTTTTGATCTTGAAGATGCCGTGTCGCCGGCGCGCAAAGAGGACGGTCGTATTGAAGTTGTTAAGTTTTTGACTCAGGTCAAGGCCTCGGGAGTCAAAACGCCCAAGCTCTACGTGCGCGTCAATGCTTTGACGACGGGGATGACCCTGGCCGATTTGGGTGCGGTGATGCGCTGCCGCCCTGATGGTATCGCACTGCCTAAGTCCTCTGGCGCGGCCGATGTTGCCTTGCTGGCCGCTTACCTCGAAGCCTTTGAACAGATGTTTCCAGCGGTTGAAGGCGAAACCGCTCAAACTTCGATTTTACCGATCGTGACAGAAACTGCTGAAGCTCTTGCTGGGTTGAATAGTTACCGAGGTGCCTCGCCGCGTTTAGCCGGTTTGATGTGGGGCGCTGAGGATCTGGCTGGTGACATTGGAGCCTTGACGAACAAAGATGAAGAGGCGCCAGAGCAATGGACCTCTCCTTTTGGCCTAGTCCGTAACCTCTGCCTGTTTGCAGCGGCTGCTGCAGGCGTGCCGGCGATCGACACCGTGCCGACTGACATCAATAACCCCGAGGCTTTACTGCGCGAAACGCGCCGTGCCTATCGCGATGGTTTTTCAGCCAAAGCTGCAATTCATCCAGGACAAGTGCCAGTGATTAATCAAGCCATGACACCTGATGCACAGGCTCAAGAATGGGCCCAGCGCGTGATTGCAGCCTTTGCCGCAAACACGAGCGTGGGTGTGGCCACGCTTGATGGCAAGATGCTCGATACACCGCATCTTCGTTTAGCTAAAAAAATTGCTGCTGCGACGCAGCTCGCTTAAGAGGATTGTGAAGATGGCCGGTCCTTTGGTAGGTGTACGTGTCGTTGACATGACCTCGATTTTGATGGGGCCCTATGCCGCGCAGTTGTTAGGCGATATGGGTGCCGATGTCATCAAAGTCGAAGCACCTGTTGGGGATATGGTGCGTGATTTAGGGCCGATGCAACACCCTCGAATGGGCGCGTTGTACCTGCACGTCAATCGTAGTAAGCGTGGTTTGGTGCTTGATCTGAAACAGCCCGCTGGGCTTGAGGCGATTAAAAGGTTGCTCGCAACCGCGGATGTGCTGTTGTACAACGTGCGCCCGCAAGCGATGGCCCGTTTAGGTTTGGGTTACGACGTCGTGCAAAAAATTAACCCTCGACTGCTGTATGTTGGCACGTTTGGTTTTGGACAAGATGGCCCCTATGCCGCCAAACCCGCCTTTGATGATTTGATTCAAGGTGCGATTGGGTTGCCGTCCCTCATTAAACAGGCGGGTGCTGATGTGCCGCGCTACGTGCCCTCAAATATTGTCGATCGCACGGTTGGCTTGTATGCTGTGACGTCGTTGTGCGCAGCCTTGTTTCACCGAGAAAAAACTGGGCGTGGGCAAAAGATTGATATCCCCATGTTTGAGACAATGATTAGTCATTTGCTCAGCGACCATATTGGTGGCCAAACCTTTGATCCGCCCAACGGCCCGCCCGGTTACCCAAGGCTTCTGGCCTCTGAGCGCCGTCCCTACAAAACCGCAGATGGCTTTGTCTGTGCCGTGATTTACAGCGACAAGCAATGGGCCTCGTTCTTTAAAGCGATCGGTCGTTCAGAAATCTTTGAAAACGATCCACGGTTTTTAAATCTGACAGTGCGCACACAGCACATCAATGATTTGCAAGCGCTTGCGGCAAAAATATTTCTAGAGCGCACGACTAATGCCTGGCTTGAGTTGCTGGATCAGGCTGATATCCCAACGATGCCCTTGCATACCCTTGAAACAATTTTTGATGATCCGCATTTAAAAGCGGTCAACATGTTTGAATGGGTCGAGCATCCAACAGAGGGGCGTATCAGACGCGTCGCGGTGCCAACAACCTGGACAGATAGCCAGCCTACGCCTGGTCGCGCCGCACCACAGTTGGGTGAGCATAGCGTTGAGATCTTAAAAGAGCTAGGCTATTCAGACGCTGAGGTCGCCTCTTTGATGGCGCAAGGCGTGACGCTCACAGCAAAGACCAAAGCAGGCGCGTAGCGTGACCATCGATTTCACCCGTTGGATACGGCCTGGTGACGGTGTCTGGTGGAATGAATGCACGGCCGAACCCTTGACGTTGACCGAAGCGCTAGTGAGTCAGCGTCAGGCTCTTGGAGGATGCTCGGTATTTGTGGGCCCCACTTATACGGCGACGTTGCAACCCGAGCATGCTGACTGGCTGTCAATGCTGAGTTACTGCGGTATTGGTGAAAATAGAAAATTGCTCGAAGCCGGTGCGATGCAGTTGATTCCAAGTCATTGCTCGCAGCTGCACCGCTTGCCTTCTGAGGGAGCGGCAAAAGCGGACGTGGTCTTTTTACATCTAAGCCCTGAGGGGCCAGACGGTCGGCGTAGTCTTGGCATTGCCAATGACTATCTGATCGCGGCGGCAAAACAGGCTCGGGTCGTGATTGCTGAAGTGAATCAGCAAATGCCCTGGACCTTCACGTCGCACGCGCTTGACGGCGTAAAGATTGACGCAATCGTTGAGTCAGACCGACCACTGATTGAGCTGAAACGAAGCTTAATTTCAGAGGTCGAGAGCCGTATCGCTCAACACGCCCTAGAGTTCATCGGTGACCGGTCGGTGCTCGAAATGGGGATTGGTGCAATACCCGAGTCGATTCTGTCGGCGCTCAGTGACCGTAAAGATTTAGGCATTCATACCGGAATGTTAGGCGACGTTGCCGTTGATTTAATCGAATGCGGCGCAGTGACGAATGCTTTCAAAGCGCTCGACCGCGGGCTGACCACCGCAGGTGTGTTGATGGGTACGCGCCGCTTGTACGAGTTTGCTCGGCATAATGCCCTGCTAAATATTCAGCCCTTTAGCTACGTGCACACCCACACTACGCTGGCGCAGCTTGAGCAGTTTGTGGCAATTAATTCTGCGATTGAAGTCGATCTGACTGGGCAGGTCGGCGCAGAAGTGATTGACGGCAAGTATATTGGGGCGACAGGGGGACAGGTGGATTTCACCCGCGGCGCGCTCGCGTCTAAAGGTGGGCGCTCGATCGTTGCACTACCCTCGACTGCTAAGCGCGGTCGGCTTAGCCGTATTGTGGTGAACCTGCAGGGGCCTGCGACGAGCTTGCGCACTGACGCCGATGTGGTGGTGACAGAGTGGGGCAGTGCGCAGCTAAAGGGGCAGACGTTGCACGAGCGGGTCAAGCGCATGATTGCGATTGCCCACCCTGAGCACAGAGAAAGGTTGGCGCGTGAGGTGTATGAGCAAGGTGTCCGTTAAACAGGCGGGCGGGGATGAGGTTTGTCTGGTTGGGCAGGCTGAGGTTTTCAAGGTGTGGCGCTGTATGACATCTTTGTCGTAAGCTAGGGCCTAAAGCCCAAACGGTTAGTGCCGTGGGGGCTGATTTGCTTGCTTCGATACAGGCACGTTCAGTGATTGTTACAGTAGTGTCGAGAAGCAGTTTGGTCAAATATTGCGAGAGGCAGATATGGATTTTTCATTTTCACAAGAACAAGAAAGTATTCGCGAGGCAATCAGCAAAATTTGCGAACAGTTTGATGATCATTATTGGCTTGAAAAAGATCGGCATGGCGGCTTTCCGACTGAGTTGCATCAGGCACTAGCCAAAGATGGTTGGCTAGGGATTTGTATTCCTGAGCAGTATGGTGGCTCTGGCTTGGGCATCACTGAAGCCTCGATCATGATGCAAACGATTAGTGAATCGGGTGCGGGCATGAGTGGCGCTTCGGCGGTGCACATGAATATTTTTGGTTTAAATCCAGTCGTACAGTTTGGCACTGAAGAGCAAAAGCGCCGCATGTTGCCACCCCTGATTTCTGGCGCAGAGCGTGCCTGTTTTGCGGTCACCGAGCCCAATACTGGATTGAACACCACGCAGCTAAAGGTCAAGGCCGAGCGCGTCGGCGATCACTATGTGTTGAGTGGTACCAAAGTGTGGATCTCAACTGCGCAGGTTGCTGAAAAAATGTTGATCTTGGCGCGCACGACGCCACTTGAAGAGGTGACCAAGCATTCTGATGGCCTGAGTTTGTTCTACACAAAATTCGATCGTGATTTTATTCGTGTGCACGAGATCGAAAAGATGGGGCGTAAAGCTGTTGACTCAAACGAGTTGTTTATCGATGGTTTGAAGGTGCCGGTCGAAGATCGTATTGGCGAAGAAGGCAAGGGCTTTCATTACATCATGCACGGCATGAATGCTGAGCGTATCCTGATCGCTGCCGAAGGCGTAGGCTTAGGGCGAGTTGCCCTCAAAAAAGCGACTGCGTATGCCAAAGAGCGGGTCGTGTTTAATCGCCCAATCGGTATGAATCAAGGGATTCAACACCCGCTGGCCGCTAACTGGATGGAGCTTGAAGCAGCAAACCTGATGGTGTTTCAGGCGGCTTCGATGTTTGACAAGGGTGAGCCGTGTGGCGCGCAAGCCAACGCGGCAAAGTACCTGGGCGGCGAGGCTGGTTTTAATGCCTGCCAGCAAGCGGTCATGACGCATGGTGGCTTTGGCTACGCGAAGGAATATCACGTCGAGCGTTATCTGCGTGAAGTCATGATTACACGTATCGCACCCGTCAGCCCACAATTGATTTTGTGCTTTATCGCCGAGCGCGTGCTTGGCTTACCCAAATCCTACTAGGAGCCCAACATGGCTGGTTTGTATTTTGAAGAGTTTGAGGTCGGGCAACTGTTTAAGCATTCGATGACGCGCACCGTCACTGAAATGGATAATGTGTTGTTCTCAACACTCACCATGAACCCGCAGCCCTTGCATCTGGATAAAGAGTTTGCGTCTAAAACTGAGTTTGGCCAAATTCTGGTCAACAGTCTGTTTACCTTGGGCTTGGTCATCGGGATCACCGTTGGTGAGACGACGCTTGGTACGACGATCGCCAACCTTGGCATGACTGACACGCGGTTTCCGCATCCGGTGTTTTATGGCGATACGATTCACGTCGAGACAAAAATTCTCTCGAAACGTTTGAGCAAATCGCGTAAAGACGCTGGTATTGTCGAGTTTGAACATCACGGTATTAATCAGCGCGGCGAAATTGTCTGCATCTGTGTGCGCTCGGGGTTTATGAAGTGTCGACCCGCATAAGGTGAGGCCCGCGTTCACCAACGCCAAGCCAACTGACGCCACAATGGCTTTTGTGGTGTTGGTTATCTGTTTTCTTTTTAACTTGCTTGGTCGTGGGATCGGTGACGCGTATGTCACCTTTTTGCTGCCCATCGAAACACAATTTGGCTGGAGCCGCTCAGAGATCTCGAGCGTGTACTCTGTTTACATGCTGGCCAACGGTTTCTCAGCGCCACTGATTGGCATCATGTTTGATCGTCTGGGCCCGCGCATTGTGTGTGCTGTCGGTTTTGCGAGCTTAGGCCTGGGCTACTTGGTGGCCGGCAACTTGACGCAGCTATGGCAGTTTCATTTGTGTGTGGGCGTAGCCGGCGGAATCGGAGTGACCTCTTTAGGGATGGTGCCTTCACAAAGCCTGATTAGTCGCTGGTTTCCAACGAACACGAGTACGGCAATTGGTATTGCCTATGCAGGGTTTGGCGCCGGCACCTTGGTGATGGTGCCGTTTGCCCAATTCCTAAATGATACGGTTGGCTGGCGCAACGCGTACCATATCCTAGGGGGGCTGATGTTGGTGCTTTTGCCTCTGGCGATGTTGTTACCTTGGCGCATCATTCGCGCAGGACACGCTGACTATGCACGGTCTCTTGGGTCAGCACCTTTATCTAAAAATATTTTTGCACCCTTGCGGCTCGCAGTTCGTTCGTCGGGCTTTTGGGCCTTAGGGCAGGCATTTTTCTTTACCTCATTGGTGATTTATACCGTGACGGTGCAGACCATTGCCTTCTTAGTTGAGTCAGGGTTTTCTGCGCTTGAGGCGGCCAGTGCCTTTGGCGTTGCGGGTATGCTCTCTGTGTTTGGGGTAGGCTCTTCGGGCAAGTTGGCTGATAAGTTTGGTCATCGCTTGATTGTGACCATCACGTTTAGCTGTACTTTTTTAGGCCTCGCCAACTTGCTGGCCATGGTGTTTTACCCGTCCCCGTGGTTTTTGCTGGGGTTTGTGGTCTTCTTTGGGATTGCACAGGGCGCGCGCGGGCCGATCATTTCGGGGCTTTGCTCAAAGCTATTTCCGGGCCCTGGGTTAGCCACCGTTTACGGTGCGCTGTATGCTTTTATGTCGGTTGGAGCTGCGACTGGGGCCTTATTGTCGGGTTGGTTTCACGATCAGACAGGTGGCTACGCGACCAGCATTATTTTTTCGATGGTAAGTGTCGGGTTGGCCGTATCGCCTTTTTGGGTATCGAGGGCGTTGCGTAAATTTGGCTAAAGCGTGCTGCGTAAGCGACTGCACGAATATGGTTTTTCTTGATTTTTTCTTGTGTTGTGAGATGATCGTCGCACACTGCCTCGATCAATATCCGTGATCACGCATCTGTCACCACTGTCACGATCAATGTTCGTGATAACGCACCTGTCACGCAAGATCATCAAACGCGAGAGTTTGTCATGCAACACCTCCTTAAACTACTGCCACAATCACTGAGCAAAAAAATCGTCGCTGTACCGTCGTGGTTAAGGGCAAGCTCTCTTCTGTTGGTATGTCTTAGCCTGCTGCTGTCAGGGGCCCAACCTGCGCTTGCTGGTCTGTTTGAAGATCTGACAGATGGCCAGCACGTTTTGTTGATACGTCACGCTGATGCGCCGGGCGTCGGCGACCCACCCGGCTACCGACTTGATCAATGCTCGACGCAACGTAATTTGGGTGAAGTGGGGCGGCAACAATCGGTATTGATCGGGCGCTGGCTAGCAGCACAAGGCGTGAGCACCCCTAAAATTTTTAGTAGTGCCTGGTGTCGCTGTAAAGATACTGCGCGGTTGTTAGCGCTGGGGTCCGTGACGGTCGAGCCATCATTGAATTCTTTTTTTGATGACATGAGTTTGGCGACTTCGCAAACGGCTGCCTTACAAAGATTCATCACAGCAAGCCTGAAGGCACATCCGAAACAGCCCCTGATTCTCGTGACCCATCATGTCAACATCCAGTCCCTCACGGGGCGGGCTGTGTCAGTGGGTGATATGGTGCTGGTGCGTGTCACACCTGATGGCAGCCACGTGTCACATCAAGTGTTTCCTAGCCCCCGGCCGTAGCCTAAGATTAGAAGTGTGCTTTGATTGACCGCAAAATCCTGCCCTTGACGCTGGCCATTTCGTCAAGAATTGTGTAGTGGTTGAGCGCGGGTAGGTTTTCAAAGATTCCTGGCGCTTGGGCGTTGGCGCGGTACTGAGCAAACTCAATGGTTTGCGCTTGCATGGCTGGTAGCTCGGCCTCGCCTACAAACAGATCAAGAGTTTTGCCATTGAGCGGGGGTAATTTGATCGGTGAAAATCGCGTCGCGGTGGCTTCATCTAAGCCCAGTTTTTCGTTGAGATAGCAATGGCGCATGGGCTCTAAATCAAAGATGCCGCTAATCGCTGTGCCACCCAGCACGCAGGGTTCGTCAAGTGCCATTGCGGTCAGGTGACCGCCCGCCGACCAACCGCTAAGCCATATGCCAGGATCGCTTGAGCGACGCGCGGCAATTTTTTGACTGACCGCTCGCAAGCCCAAACGAATGTCTTGCACAATCTGATCCATTTTGGCTTCGGGCGCGAGGGTGTAACCCATCATCGCGACACTGATCCCCGCTTCAATGAAGGCGGGCACAATAAATGTGAAATCAGTTTTGGCCCGGTTTTGCCAAAAGCCGCCGTGAATGAAGGCAACTACAGGGCTTTGGTCGCCCGCCGAAAAATAGTCATACGATTGGCGCGCACCGCTGCCGTACGAGATATCCAAGTGCGAAGCATGCGCCGCTCGAAACTCTTGACTACGTAAGCCCCACGCGGCAATGATCTCAGCGCTGTTCGACACTGCCTTTGAGTTGTTGTAGGCGTCATCGCGCTGTTCGCGGGTAAGATTCGTTGACATGTATGTGCTCGCGTAAGGTGTCAATAATTAGAACTAGTATAGTTTGCATCCCAAGTCTTTTTTACAAAGACGCCATTCATTCATGATTTTCAGGATTCATTGCGTGACTGAACAAACGATTTATTTTCTCAAAGCGTTCTTTCTAGGCATTGTCGAAGGACTAACTGAATTTTTGCCCATCTCAAGTACGGGGCACTTAATCCTGTTCGGACACTTGATCGAATTTTCTTCAAATGAAGCCAAAGTTTTTGAGGTGGTGATCCAGCTGGGGTCGATACTTGCAGTGATGTGGATCTTTCGAGCGCGTTTGGTTCAATTGATTGTGGGCACAGTACGACTCAATCCCGTTGAAGTCGCCTTCACGCGTAATTTGCTAATCGCCTTTTTGCCGTCTGCCATCGTCGGGTTACTGTTCATCAAGGCAATTAAGGCTTTGTTTTTTCATCCGGGTGTTGTGGTAGTGACCTTGGTCGTTGGTGGTTTGATTATGCTTTGGGTCGAGCGCAATCGGCCAGCTTCGGGTGTCGATCCGCGTGCAACTGCACTCACGCTTGAGCAGATCACGTGGCGCCAAGCGCTGGTGGTGGGCTTATGTCAGTGCTTGGCGATGGTGCCCGGAACCTCTCGTTCGGGTTCAACGATTATTGGCGGCATGCTCGCAGGTATTCAACGTAAAACCGCAACTGAGTTTTCGTTTTTTCTTGCCATGCCAACAATGTTAGCTGCTGCGCTCTACGATACCTACAAGCACGCTGACCTGCTTAGCCAGCAAGATATGCTGGCTATCGTAGTGGGGTTCATCAGCGCTTTTTTTAGCGCTCTCTTTGTCGTGCGTGCAGTACTTGCCTTTGTATCGCGCCACACCTACCGCGTATTCGCGGTGTATCGGATTGTGCTGGGTGTGGTGGTGGGGGCGTGGCTATTTTTGGGGCGGTAGTGCGCCGCGGTAATCGCTTGAAACGGCTAGCTGTCGCCCCGTAAAGCATTTACTCGGCAGTGACTCCCGAGTTTTGAATAATTTTTTTCCATTTGTCGCTATCGCGCTTAATAAATTCGGCAAATTCTTCTGGCGTGTTTGACATGGGCACTAGCCCGATCTCTTGAAACCGTGTGCGCAAGTTAGGATCTTGAATCGCCTCGTGAATGGCACGACTCAAGCGTTGAATAATCGGGGCAGGTGTGCCAGCCGGTGCCGAGATACCATACCAATTATGGATCTCGAAGTCTTTCATTCCTGCTTCAGTCATGGTGGGGACGTCTGGAAACAAAGCGAAGCGTTTGCTTGACGCTAAGGCAATCGCTTTGAGCCTACCCGCGCGGATATGGCTCAGCCCACCAGGGATTGTCAAAAACTCTAACTGAGTGCGACCAGCGACTAAATCGATCACAGCTTGAGCGCCGCCCTTGAAGGGAATGTGGTTGATTCGCACGCCCGCTTGTAACCTGAAGAGTTCACCCGCCAAGTGATCGGCGCCACCGGTACCCGACGAACCGAAAAATACTTTATCAGGATTAGCCTTCAGATAGACGATTAACTCAGCTAAATTATTAGCTGGTATTGAGGGGTGGACCGCCAAGATTAAAGGAGCATCGGCCATTAGCGATACAGGTGCAAAGTCTTTTTGTGCGCTGAACGCAAGATTTTTGTACAGGTGCGGATTAATCGCGATCGGGCCTGCGTAGGCCATTAAAAAGGTATAGCCGTCAGGTGCAGCTTTGGCAACAAAGTCTGTGCCGATGTTACCGCCACCACCCGCTTTGTTTTCAACCATCATGGTTTGACCTAGAGAAGTCGTTAACAGTTGCGCGATGCTGCGTACGGTGATGTCAGAGGCGCCACCAGCAACGTAAGGGACAACGAATCGAACTGGCTTGGTTGGCCAAGCGTCGTTGGATTGCGCGGCGCTCGGTAGGCTGGTGAGGGCGATCGTCGTTAAAAAAAGGCTAGCAAGACCTGAGTAAAGATAATTAGCGAAGCGCATATTTTTCGTTCCAAAATCCAGTTCACTGGACTGTAGCAGGTGGCTTGACCTTCGTCTACAGGCCCACCGATTAGCCGCTTTGCGACTCACCCGATTTAGGAGTAACTTCTTGTAAGTTCAAAAACCGTGGGTCAGTGCCCGAGCGTATTGACCTTATTCACCCCCAAGGAAATCGAATGCGTTTATTCAGTTATCAAGACCAAAGCCAGCAAAAGCGTGTGGGTTTATTGCGTGCCAAAGATTCAAGCGAGTTTATCGATCTCGCAGCAACCGACGCCAGCCTGCCCAAGACGCTTCTCGACGTGATCTCAACAGCTGGTGCAATGACGCGTATTGCTGAGTTGGCAAAAAGCTCAACCGCTTCGATCAAAGCGGTTCAGGGTATCAAGTTCATTCCGTTAGTAGACAATCCAACCAAAATTATCTGCCTGGGTCTGAACTACGCTGACCACGCCGCCGAAGGTGGACACGCTCGCCCAGAGTACCCAAGTTTCTTTATGCGCGGCCCGAGCTCAATGGTAGGTCACTTGCAGCCCATGATTCGCCCCAAGGTGTCTGATAAGTTTGACTATGAAGCCGAACTCGCTTTCGTGGTGGGTAAGCGGGCCAAACATTTGACTGCGGCAAACGCGCTTGATTGTTTAGCTGGCTACAGCGCCTTTAATGATGGCAGCTTGCGCGATTATCAGCGCAAGTCAACGCAATGGACGATCGGTAAAAACTTTGATGCTACCGGTGGCTTTGGCCCCTGGTTGGTGACACCTGATGAGTTGCCGCGCGCAGCCGATGGCTTGCGGATTCAGTCGCGTCTGAATGGTCAGATCATGCAAGATGCCAACACCAAAAACTTTTTGTGGGGCATCGTTGAAACACTTGTGCTGATCACTGAGTGCATGACCTTAGAGCCAGGCGATGTCGTCATCACAGGTACGCCAGCCGGTGTTGGCTACGCCAGAAAGCCGCCCGTCTTTATGAAGGCCGGCGATACCATCGAGATCGACATTGAAGGCGTGGGTGTGTTGAGCAATCCGATTGCCGACGAATAGCTGAAAGATGTTTTAGGCCAACCAGATCGCTGCTCAAATTATTTGGTGTAGATGCGTTTATGCGCAGCATTGGTGTGCCGTCGGGGTCACGTTGAGTCAGACGACATTTAGGCGGTCAGATTGATTCAGATAACGACCAGTGCAGCGACCGTTTTGAAGGCCACAAAAAAAACTCGGCACCTATAACAGGTGCCGAGTTTTTTTACTTATCCTGGACTGAAGCGGTCACATAAAGAATCGCGTTCAGGGATCACAAAGTGTCAGACCACGCCTTGCTCGTAGAACTTGGCGATTTCCGCTTCTGAGTAGCCGACTTCGCCTAAGACTTCAGCTGTGTGCTCGCCCCATTGTGGCGCGGTGGTGACCACATCAGCTGGTGTACGGCTGAGTATGGTTGGCAGCGTGATAAAGCCTTTTTCTTTGCCGTTTTTATCTTTCACCATTTTAGAAATGTGCGATTGCTTGATGTGTTCGTCGGCAAACATTTCTGGCACGTTGTAGACCGGGCCCGCAGGCACGCCCGCCTTGTTCAGATTGTCGACCCAATAGGCAACCGTCTGTGTGCGAAAGACTTCGTTGAGTGCTTTATTGCACTTGACGCGGTTCACTGCGCGGGTTTTTTCGTTCGAAAAATCAGGGTCTGCCATCCAGTCAGGGCGCTTGGCGAGTTCGCATAAACGTACCCAATTACCCTGGCCTGAAGCGCCAAGGTTAAAGACGCCATCGCTGGCTTCAAACAAGCCCATTGGGCTCGAGGTTGGGTGGTCGTTGCCAGCCTGGCCTGCGACGTCACCTTCATTGAGGTAGCGCGCAGCCTGAAAATCCATCATTGCAATTTGCGCGTGCAACAGCGAGGCATGTACCCACTGCCCTTTGCCTGAACGCTCGCGCTCAAGCAGCGCGGTCAGAATGCCAATGCCGGCATAGAGACCTGCACTCATGTCGGCAACTGCCAGACCCGCGCGTACTGGGCCCTGGCCTGGGATGCCAGTCACTGACATCAAGCCGCCCATGCCCTGCATGATCTGGTCAAAGCCCGGGCGCGAGGCGTAGGGGCCTTCTTGGCCGTAACCAGAAATACTGGCCAAAATAATACGAGGGTTCACTTTAGCCAGTGACTCGTAGTCAACACCTAGTTTGTTTTTGATGTCTGGACGCCAGTTTTCAACCACAACGTCAGCGGTTTTCACCAGACGCATCATGATGTCTAGCGCGCCGGGCTTTTTGAGGTTCAGCGTGATCGCCCGCTTGTTGCGGTTCAGGTTTTGAAAGTCGCCACCCTCGCGGTTAGCGGCAAACATGCCTTCGTTAGGGTCGACGCCTTTGGGGGGCTCGATGCGAATCACATCTGCGCCGAAGTCGGCGAGCAGGCGCACACAGTTTGGGCCCGCGCGCACGCGAGACATATCGAGAACTTTAAGGTTTGAAAGTGCTGAAGAAGCCTGAATTTTTGACATGATTTTCGATTTTGATTGAAAGGCAAAGGCGGTCGGGCAGATTTTTCTGTGATTTCGAGTGTACTGCCCAGATTCGAAGTCTTTTATATGTTGCTTTCGGTGTTTTTGCAAGTGATACTGCTAGACTAACAACGATTAACAATGTCCAAAAAGGGGAATTTTCGTGGCAGAGTCAAGTACAGAGAAAAAAAGCATCGTTGGCAGCATCATTGCCGAGAAAAAGGGCCCGATCGGTACTATCCTGATCTCGAACCCCAACAAAATGAATGCCATGTCAGTGCAGATGTGGACAGACTTGCCTAAAGCGATCCGCGCCTTTGACGCCGATCCTGAAGTGCGGGTCATTGTGATTGTCGGGCAAGGCGAAAAAGCCTTTGTTTCGGGCGCTGATATTTCTCAGTTTGATACCTTGCGCAGCTCGCCAGAAACTCAATTGGCTTACGAAGATGCGGTGTCAGATTCAATGAATGCGCCGGTCGAGTGTTCAAAGCCTGTGATCGCGCAGATTCGCGGCTTCTGTTTTGGTGGTGGCTTAGGCCTTGCAGCGGCCTGCGATATTCGCATCTGCACAGAAGACGCAACCTTCAGAATGCCTGCCGCTCGTTTGGGCTTGGGCTATGGTCATAAAGGGATCAACCGTTTCACCAACATCATTGGCTTGGCCAACGCGACTGATATTTTTGTGACGGCACGTCGCTTTGATGCCCACGATGCGTTGCGGATGGGGTTTGTGTCGCGCGTGTGCAAGGGTGACGAGATCGATGCCGTGATCGCTGAATACACCAAGCTGATCGCTGAAAACGCGCCCTTAACCGTGGCTGCCAGCAAGTTCAATATTCGCCAAGTCTGTGCTCAGCCAGACGAGCAAGATCTAAAGCGCGCTGTTGAAATGGTGAAGGCGTGTTTTGCCAGCGATGATTTCAAAGAAGGCCGGGCAGCGTTCTTAGAAAAACGCCCGGCGCAATTCAAGGGTCGCTAAGCGTCAGGCTCGCGTTTGCTCGGTGTTTTTTGTGAGTTGACGCGAGACGATTCAGCGCAAGGGTGGGGCAGAGCAGTGTCCCTTAATGCGCGCGCTTCGGAAATTGCATCAGTAAAACAGACGCCCCTGCACCGCCAGCGGTGATCGTGGGGGCTGGTTCGGTGGGGTCGACAAAGAGCAAGGCCTGCTTGCCACCGAGATGCTCATTGAGATGACACTCACCGCTCATGACCATCCAGTATTGCCCGCGGCCCTCGCTTGGCGCAGGACCTGTGATTTGTTGGCCTGGCGCTGCATGGTAAAGCGTCGCGCCCAACCCGTCGGCTTCATAGGGGACGACGTTATGTTCGAGCACGCCGGTAAGATTTTTCGGGCCATCCGCATCGCCCAATAAAGCCGGAACGAGCCCTAAGCCATGACGATAGTCTTTGGTACGGCCTTTCAGGCCTTCTTTGTAGTCGGGCATCCAACGTGCCCCCGGATCCCAGCCGTTACGCAGGGTGTAGTACTCAACACCCGCTTCGGCCGCGTGGATCGGTGCGTAGGGAGTGAAACCCATGGCGTAGTGAACGGTCAGGCCCTCGATGGGCTTAATGCCGAACTTGCCACCACCGGCAACAAATACCTGAAACTGATCGGCTTGGTGATAATGACCAGGGATCGACATATTGGCCGCTTGCTCGACCAAAAAAGCGATCGGCTCAAGTGGGGGCGGAAACGCCTCGGGCGGGCGCGCTGGCAAGCCGGTAGCTTTGCGTTCAACCGAGTTCACGCCAATACACGAAGACACGTGCGTGATCGTGCCGTTGGGCAGTTTGTTGTAGTGGCGGTTTGCAAGAGCGTGCTCGCGGGTGGCAAAGGATGGCATGTCGGACAATCCCTAAAAATTCTGGTGAATAATCTTATTTGTGTGAATCTTACCTGTCTGGTGCGCCCCCTGTCGACCGAGGCGGCAATTTTTAGCGTGAAACAGGCGGTTTCGCGTTAGACTTTACCCAAACACAGATGATAAACCTACTGAGACTGAAACTATGAAACTGCTTCGATCCCTTGCGCTCACTGGTGCCTGTCTCTTGTCGCTGTCATTCTCGACCCTGACGCAAGCGCAGGGTGCCTACCCTGATAAACCGATTTCGATTTGGATTGGGTTTCCTCCCGGCACCTCAACCGACTCTGTCGGTCGAATTTTGGCCGATAAGATGAGCAAAGATCTTGGTCAGCCGATCATCATCAAAAATAAGCCGGGCGTTGGCGGCACCCTAGCCCCCGCTGAGGTTGCCAAGTCGCAACCCGACGGTTATACCTTGCTGTTGAGCGCAACGGCTCCGATGGGGACTGCTGCGCATTTGATGAAAAACTTGCCTTACTCGCCCTTGACGGATTTTGCACCGATTGGTCAAGCGTCGTGGTTACCCTTTTTATTGGTGAGCAACAAAACCAAAGGCCTCGATACGTTTGAAAAATATATTGCCTACGCGAAGGCAAAGCCAGATGCACTGACCTATGCCTCGATTGGTAATGGCACAACGAGCCATCTCGTGATGTTGATGATGCTGAATAAAGCTGGGGTGAAGATGGTGCACGTGCCCTATCAAGGCAGTACCCAATCCCAGGCTGATGTGATTGGCGGCAACGTTGACGCCACGTTTGATACGATGGTGACGGTGTATCCACATGTGGTGTCGGGTCGTTTGAATGCTTTGGCCGTGAGCACAACAAAACGCACGGCGATGGATCCTTCAATACCCACGATCGAAGAAAAAGGGCTGGGCAGCTTTAATTTAGGGGCTTGGATTGGTATGTTTGTCGTCAAAAACACGCCACAGCCGATTATCAACAAGTTGCATGGCGCACTCAATCGTGCTCTGTCTGACCCTGAGACCGCGCGTAAACTTGTGGCCTTAGGTACCGAGGTCGTGAGTAGTGAAAGCCCCGCGCAATTTAGTCAGTTTGTTGCCCATAATTACAAGCTCTGGGGTGAGATGGTTGAGCTCTCTGGGCTTGAAAAGAAATAGCTCAACGGTCGCTTCACGACTGTTTCGGATCGTGTAATCTTGCGACTTGGCGAGCTTGATTGACAACGCAGTGCTGCCTTTTTTTGGGCGTCACTGCTTCACCGATTGCTTGATTTACTAATTCTGGAGTTTTCATGTTGTTCCAAAAAGCTGTCCGTTTTTTTGTGTTGGTGAGTGCTGTCGCAGCGCTTTGTTTGTCGACACTAGCGCGCGCTGAAGATCGTGCCAGTCTTGAGCGTCACTCGCAGGCTGCCTTAAACTCTTTGATTGCCCAAAATGCTTCGGCACGCGATCTGAGCAAACGCGCAGTGGCCGTGCTGGTGTTTCCGGATGTTAAAAAAGCCGGTCTAATCGTGGGTGGCCAATTTGGCGAGGGCGTGCTGTGGCGCGGCGGCAAGGCTGCCGCTTTCTACAACACAGGCGGGGCCTCGTATGGCTTTCAGGCAGGTGTGCAAGAGTACGGCTATGCCATGTTCTTCATGACAGAAAGCGCCTTGAAATCGCTTGACTCGACTCAGGGCTTTGAAGTTGGCGTAGGCCCAAGCATTGTGGTGATGGATCAGGGTAAAGGTGTGACGCACACCACGACGACGATGCAAGATGATATCTACGCTTTTATCTTCAATCAAAAAGGCTTGATGGCTGGCATCGGGATTCAAGGTAACAAGATTACAAAAATCACCAAGTGAGCGGATGCGTCTTGAACACATGTCTGCGCCGCTTTCTTACTAGTCTGAGTGGTTTGCAGTGACACTGCCCACGCATAACTTGCCGCCGTTGCCTGCGGGCAGGCACTATCGTTTTCATACGATGGCTAAACCCTCGGGCGCCGAGTGCAATATCGATTGCGATTATTGCTTTTATTTGCATAAAACTGAATTGCTCGAGCAACCCAAGCATGCGCGCATGGATGCCGCCACGCTTGAGCAATACGTGCGGCAATACATCGAAAGTCAAACCGGCGAGCAAGTTGTGTTTTCTTGGCAGGGTGGTGAGCCCACCTTGTTAGGTTTGCCGTTTTATCAGCAAGTGGTGGCTTTACAAAACAAGTACGCAAAGCCCAATCAAAAAATAGAAAATGATTTGCAAACCAACGGCATTGCGCTTGACGCTGACTGGGTAAAGTTTTTAAAACAGCATCATTTTCATGTGGGCTTATCGATCGACGGCCCACGTGAGTTGCATGACGCCTATCGAAAAACAAACAATGGTAAGTCTACCTTTGATTATGTGATGAGCGCGGCAAAGCGACTAGTGGATGCCGACGTATCGTTTGCAGCGTTATGTGTAGTCAATCGTCGCAACGCGCTTCATCCCAAAGAGGTCTATCGGTTTTTAGCCGACGAGGTGGGTACTTGGCGAGTGCAATTTAATCCTGCGGTTGAGCCACGCGCATTCAAACAAGCAGCGCCAGCAAAAATGGATTTCTCTGCCGCTCCCCTGCAAGATAGCGCTCGCGCAAAGCCGGGTCACCCGTTATCCATTGTGACTGACTGGTCGGTTGACCCAGACGACTATGGCAGTTTTTTGTCAGGCGTTTGGGATGAGTGGTTGGCGACTGACTTTGGTCGTATCCACGTCAATCTCTTTGAAACGGCTGTCGCGCAAGCTGCAGGCATGCCCGCGCAAACGTGCACGCAGGCAGAGTTTTGCGGTAAAGGCCTGGCGCTTGAGCATGATGGCTCTGTGTATTCGTGCGACCATTTTGTGTATCCAGAGTACAAGCTCGGTACGATCGCGCAAACACACCTAGGCGATTTGGCGTTTTCAGCGAAGCAAGAAAAATTTGGCATGGACAAGCGCGACACTCTGCCTAAGCAGTGTCGCGAGTGCGATTACTTAAAGCTGTGCTGGGGTGAGTGCCCTAAAAATCGTCTGATCAAAACGCGCGAGGGCGAGGTCGGGCTGAATTATTTATGCTCGGGCTTGTATCGCTTTTATGAACACATCGGCCCAGATATCGTTCGTATTTTGCGACAGCTGGGCCATTTGCGTTAAGGCGAGGTTGGGCCAAAATTCAGACGAAGTTCACGTGAATTTAAGCCGAAATCGACTCGAAGTTCACGCGAAATTAAGCCGAAGTTAACGGGCGCCCTGCCTAGTTTTGCGCAGGCTTAGACACCATTTCCATTACGCGATCAAGATTAAAACTGCCTGGCTTTTGACGCGGTGGAAACTCGCGAAAGCTTTGCAACCACTGACCCACGTACGCGCCAGCCGGCGCAATCGCAAACATACGATCTAGATACCAGCGCTGATAGCCCATGGCATGCTCTTGCTCGGCGCGTTCAAAGGGATCCATACGGAGGTTGGTGAGCGTGGGCGCGCGTAGCTGAGTGAAAGGTTGTTGCCATACTTTCAAGCCCTCAGCTTCTTGTTTCAAGAAGGTGACCTTCCAGTTGTCGTAACGCAAGGCCGCAACACTGCCGTCGTCTGTCCAGTAAATAAACTCTTTGCGCGGCCAGGCGGCTTCGCCTTTGAGTGCGGGCCCCAGATCATAGCCGTCAAGATGCACCTTGTAGGTCATATCACCGATCTTGCGACCCGTTTTGAGGTCTGCCTTGGCGGTTTTATCGCCAGCCGCTGCCACCAAGGTGGTGAGCATATCTTCGTGGGCAGCGATGTCGTTGTTGATCGTGCCGGGTTTGATGACGCCCGGCCACTTGATCATGGTCGGCACCCGGTAGCCGCCTTCCCAGTTGGTGTTTTTTTCGCCCCTGAACATGGTGGTGCCGCCATCGGGCCAGGTAAAGGTTTCAGCGCCATTGTCGGTTGAATACATGATGATGGTATTTTCGTCTAGGCCAAGCGCTTTGAGTTTTGCCAGCAACTGGCCAACGTGCCCATCGTGTTCGACCATTCCGTCCGCATACACGCCCAAACCGGTTTTGCCTTGCGAGGCTGCCTTCAGGTGCGTAAAGATGTGCATCCGGGTTGAGTTCCACCAGATGAAGAAGGGTTTTTTCTCTTGCTTGGCGCGATCCATAAAATCAAGCGTTTTGACCATGACTTCATCGTCGATGGTTTCCATGCGCTTGCGCGTCAGTGGTCCCGTGTCGGTGATTTTGCCGCCCGCAAAGCTGTGGATGACGCCGCGCGGACCAAATTTCTTTTTAAATTCTGGGTTTTTGGGGTAATCAGAGTTTTCGGGTTCTTCTTCGGCATTGAGGTGATACAGATTGCCAAAAAACTCGTCAAAGCCGTGCGCCGTAGGTAGCATGTCGTCACGGTCGCCCAAGTGGTTTTTACCGAACTGACCTGTTTTATAACCTTTCGCTTTCAGCAGCGTCGCCAAGGTTGGATCTTCTTTTTTCATGCCCTCGGGCATGCCTGGCAAACCAACCTTGGTCAAACCCGTGCGAATCGGTGACTGCCCAGTAATAAACGCGGCCCGACCGGCGGTGCTGCTTTGCTGGCCGTACCAGTCGGTGAACAGCGCGCCCTCTTTGCCGATTCGATCGATGTTGGGCGTTTTGTAGCCCATCATGCCGTTGTTATAGGCGCTGATATTGAACTGGCCAATATCGTCACCCCAAATGATCAGGATGTTTGGTGGATCAGCGGCGAGTGCTTGTCCAGCAAAAAGAGTGCTAGCGATAGAGGCTGCGAGAAGGGTCTTTTTGAAATTGAGTTTCATAAGTCGTCTGTTCATCAAACAGTGGGCCGAGCGGCTAGGCGGAAAGGGCTGGGACTTTTGCGCCAGAGGGTGACGCAGATTTTTCGTCCGCCAAATAATACCCGAAATGTTAGCGCCCGAGATGTCACAAGCCAAAAATAATTTGGCCGGGTGGCGCGGCAAGCCTCGGCCTTTAGAGCGGGGAGGGTGTTAATTATCGAAAAAGCTCAATGCCTACACGATCAATATGTTCACGCAAAGAATCATTGTCGATCAATGCATAGGCCGTGAGATCGAGCGTGTACGGTAAAAGTAAATCATCAATTAGGATGGCGACGCTTGCGATTAAATCGGGTGTGACGTTATTACCCAAAAGTGCAAGATCGATATCTGACCCCGGTTTGTGCGTGCCCAAGGCGCGTGAACCATAGAGCACGACTTTGTCGATGGCGTTGAATTGTTTAAAGACGCTTTCAAGCGCATGAATCGTTTTAGGGCTTAGACCCGTGTTCATTTTTTTGACATACGCTATTTGGCGAGTGTTTTGAATTGTTCTGCGAAGGCTCGAAGTGCTGGATAAAACGATTGGCAAATGCTATGCACAATCGCTTGGGCAGTATCAATGTTGTAGGTATGCGAAGTTTGATTGCGTGCCTCAATCATTTTCATCCAGACCTCGCCGTCTTCGATCAAGGCATTTTTAAAGGCTGAGCGACTGGCATCTCGCGAACCCACTAAATCAACAATGCCTTGGTAGGTGAGGTAGTCTTTGAGTACATTCCAGGCGAGTTCGTGCGTGAACTCAAAGCCTTGAATCAAGCCTTGCTGCTCAAGTGGCGTGAGGGCACGAGCTTGGGATAGCTCAATCGCTTCGGTGAGCGTTTGAAAGGCCCGAAGAAAATTACTAAAGCGTTGTTTCCAGCGAACGTCTTGACTCATGGCGTGAGTTTAGCAAGATACACAATCTAGCGGGAGCTTCTGGGCGCTGACGCGACTCAGTTAAAAAGCGCGCACGCAAACCCGTTCTGCTTTAGGGCAGGATGAATAGCTCAGGCAGGTCAGGTGTCGATGACGTTGGCGTAGCCGAGGGGCGGTAGACCCTCAACGTACCAGCACTCTACTAAAAAAGATTTGCGCAAAGCGATCAAGTGGTGCAACGCTGCGAGTGAGCTTCGCGCGCAAAATCGCACCCTCCCAGCCGATCCAAAAGAATTGCGATAGGCTTTCAGGGTCGTGAGTTGGTGCGATTTCACCCGTGTCACGGGCGAGTTGAAATAGGGCTGTCACGCGGGCTTCCCAAGCCTGCATGACTTGCTCAAGCCGCTCTCTGAATTCTTCGTTTAGCGCAGCAAGCTCTTGCCCCATATTGCCGATCAGGCAACCACGTTTGAAATCGTATTTGGCCAGGCCGACCTTGCCGTCGTCGACAAAATCTTGCAAGCGTTGCAAGGGGGTCCGCTCGGGGTTGTCGAAGAGGAGAGCCATCTTCTGGGCATAAAACTGAACGTAGTTATCCACGACCGCGACACCGAATTCGTGTTTGCTCTTGAAGTAATAATAAAAAGAGCCTTTCGGGACGCCGACGATAGACAAAATTTCATCGATGCCCGTAATTTGAAAGCCACGCTCTGTTAGCAATTCGGTGCCGCACCAGATGATTGCCGAGCGGGTATCGCCGCGTTGCTTGGCCGCCAGCGAACGGGTGTGCCTGAACTGCATATCTGCGTCTGACGCATTGTCTTTGCGAGCGCCGTCAGGTGGTGCGATGGCGTGGAGGGTACCCATAGATTTTGATTAACTAATATTTAAAAAGTAAACAAAAAGATAAAAAAATCACACGAATAGATATTCTATTCGCTTGATGTATAACACTTTTTTGTAAAAGACATTCATTTAGGGTAAATACCAATCGATTTTATAGACGATCGGTCTAATATCACTCTCGTTACGACTGAATCGTGCGTCGTCCTCAATGTTGAGGGCGAGTCTTGTCTGAAGTGAAACAAAGATGTGTATGCGGGTTGATCGATGCAATCAAGTCCAAGAGTGTGATGTATGACTGAGCCTTTGCTCGTTGTACGTGAGCTCGATAAAAATTTTGGTGGTGTTCAAGCTGTCAAGGGCTTGTCGCTTGAGATCGCTGCGGGTGAAATTGTTGGGCTAATCGGCCCGAATGGTTCGGGCAAATCAACCAGCGTGAATTTGATTTCGGGCACGATGCGCGCGACACGCGGACAGATTTTATTGGATGGCCACGACATTTCGACTGCGACGATCGGTGAGCGTGTGGCCCTCGGCCTTGCCCGTACGTTTCAAACGACAAGTCTTTTTCCAGAATTTAGCTTGCTAGAGCAGGTGCTGTTAGGGGCGCATACTCGCTTCGAAACCAAAGCGGCGCAAGCAATTTTTCGCACTAAACCCTATCGCCAAGAAGTCGTGGCTCAGCGAGAGCGTGCCGCAGACTTGCTTGAGTTTATGGGGTTGCTGGGCGTCGCGCATGCGCCTGCTTCAGCGATTTCATCAGCACAGCAACGTTTGTTAATGGTTGCGACAGCCCTTGCAACGGAGCCGCGGGTTTTGTTGCTGGATGAGCCAGCAGCGGGGATGGTTGCCAAAGAACGCGCTGAATTGTCGGAGATCATCTTGCGAATCCGTGACCGAGGCGTGGCTGTTTTAGTGATTGAGCATCACATGGGCTTAATCATGGAGGTTTGTCAGCGTATCGCGGTGTTGAATTTCGGACAAAAGATTGCTGATGGCACGCCCGCGCAGGTGCGTGCGGATCCGGCCGTGATTGATGCCTATCTCGGAACGGAGCACTAAATGCTGAGGGTGAATAATCTCTATGCAGGCTATGGCAAGACCGACGTCTTGCATGGTGTGAGTTTTGAAGTGAAGGCTGGGCAATGTGTCTCACTGATTGGCGCGAACGGTGCCGGAAAAAGTACCACTTTGAAATGCATCACAGGTTTGTTGCCCTCGCGTTCTGGATCGATTGAGTTTGAAGGTGTTGCGCTTGAACGACTACCAGGTCACCAGATCGTACGCCATGGCATCACCATGTGCCCCGAGGGACGCCAAGTGTTTGGCGCAATGTCCGTGTTAGAAAATTTGAAAATGGGTGCGCATACTCGACGGGATACTAAAGAGGCAGACGATCTGAACGAGATGTTCGAAATGTTTCCGGTCTTGCGCCAACGTGCTACGCAAATGGCTGGCACCTTATCGGGTGGCGAGCAAGAGATGCTCGCGATTGCCAGGGCACTGATGTCGCGTCCAAAGCTGTGTATTTTTGACGAACCCTCGCTTGGTTTGGCACCAAAGATTGTGCAAGAAGTGGGTGAGACACTTGCGCGAATCAAGGCCCGTGGCACGACAATTTTATTAGTGGAGCAAAACGCAAAAATGGCGCTTGGTTTAGCGGATCACGCCTATCTGTACGAGGCAGGTGAAATTGTTTTAGAAGGAAGTGGCGCTGAATTGCTGTCGCATCCAGAAGTGAGTAAGGCGTATCTCGGTCATTGACGTATTAGCGGATGGTGTCATTTTGCCTTAAAAAGCAGAATGCCTTGACAGTCGTGTGAAGGAAGCAAACTTTTTCTAATCAGAGTTCAGCGTAAAAAGAATTTCGTCTTAAAGCATTTGGTCTTAACAATAATCATCTAAAAACATCAGGAGAGCACAATATGAAAACTCGCACCACAACAATAGTGTCGCGCATGCTGGGCGGTGCGTTAGCCGTAGCCATGGCCTTTGCCAGTGCGGCTGAAAAGCAATTGACGCTTGGCTTAAATGATTCATTGACCGGGCCCGGCGCTGTGTATGGCTTGCCTCAGGCCAATGCGGTAAAAATGGCTGCCGAAGAGATCAATGCGAAAGGAGGGATCAAAGCGGGCGGCGATACCTACAAGCTGAATGTGATTGCCTACGACGACAAGGCGAATCCAACCGAAGGTACGAACGCCGTGCGTAAGCTGATCGATCGTGATAGCGCTCAATACATCGTTGGCTTTTGTTGCTCTGGCCCAACGAGCGCCGTTGCTTCATTTATCGGTAAAGAAAAGGTCTTGATGTTGGTGGGTAATGCGGCTGAGCGCAGCATCACGACGCTGGGTGCGCCAAACTTGTTGCGTACAAGACCACCTGCAGATTTTACGGGCGCAGCAGCGGGTACGTTTGTTGCAAGCAAGGGCGCAAAAAACATCGCGGTCATTGGCTCGTTGGATGTGGGCTTTTATACGCAATATCTTGAAGCGTTTGAAAAAGAGTTCGTAAAGGGTGGCGGCAAGATTATTGCCAAAGAAACCTTTGGTTTAAAAGATCGTGACATGACGCCGCAACTCACCAAGGTACGAGCCTTGAATCCGGATGCACTTTTGGTGCTGGGCTACATTGAGCCCGCCGCGTTTGTTTACAGGCAATCAGTTGAAATGGGGATGAAGGTTGCACGCTATGGGTTCACGAGCGGTAGCGAAGAGCAATTTTTAAGGGTTGCCACCACCGAGCAAATGGAAGGCGTGTGGGATTTGCGCCCGACAGAGTTGACTCTTGAGGCACTGGGCGCTACCGCCAAGACATACGTTGCGAACTATACAAAAAAATACGGTACACCCCCATCGCCGAGCTCACCCTACGCGTATGACCAAGTCTATGTCTTGAAAAATGCGATCGAAGCTGCTGGTAGCGCAAGCGATCCTCTGAAGGTCGCTGCGGCGGCTTTCAAAATCGGTGTGCCCTCAGAGGCGGTGATGAAATACCTACCCGTTGCGGGCATGATGTTTGATCAAAACGGACAGGCCTATACATCAAATGGTGCGTTTCAATGGCAAAAGGGTAAGTGGATCTATGTACAAGATTTGCCCTCTGATCCTGCGGCCTATTCAACCTATTTAAGGGGTCTGCGTAAATGATCGTCAGCGATCCAGTACAGGGATGCTTGTGTGATTGAGTTCTTGCAACAGGTCTTTAATGGCTTGGCGATTGGGGCGGTGTACACCCTGATCGCCATCGGCTTGACGATTGTTTTCGGCATCTTAGGGATTGCGCACTTTGCCCATGGGGTTGTGGCCATGTCGGGCGGCTATGTCACGTTTTTCTTAATCGAAAAATTGGGTGTGCCATTTTTTGTTGCGATGATGCTTGCGATGGTGGTGGGCGCGATCCTTGGTTTGCTCGTTGAGCGTTTTGCGTATCGTCCGGTACAAAATGCTGCGCATATCAACGCCTTCATCATTGCTCTTGGGCTGACGATGATGATTGATGGCTTGAATTTGTTAGCCTTTGGTCCAGACCAAATGGTGATCCGTACGCCGTTTCAAAGTGTATTCAATCTGGCGGGGTTGGTGGTCACAGAGTTGCGGGTATACGTGATGGTGACGACTGCAGTGTTGATTGTCGCCATGTCGTTTTTTGTGAGTCGAACTAAAACAGGTCGCGCGATTCGCGCCGTGGCGCAAAATCGCTCGGCAGCGATTTTGATGGGCGTCAATGTCAATGCGGTCGCACTGGTGGTCTTTGGCTTGTCGTCGGCACTAGGAGTGGCTGGCGGTGCTTTGGTGGGTGCCATGCTTGCGCTTGCACCTGGTTTGGGTGAAAGCCTAGTGATCAAAGGTTTTGCCGTGTTGATCTTAGGTGGCCTGGGTTCGGTGCCGGGCGCGATTGTCGGTGGCTTGATTCTGGGTGTCAGCGAGGCACTGGCGGCAGGCTATTTATCGTCGGCTTATAAAGATGTGATCGCCTTTTTAGTCATGATTGTGGTGTTGTTGTTTAGGCCTGAAGGCCTGTTGGGTAAAAAATGAGTGTAGTCAAAACACACCTTGGCTGGGCCTTGCTGAGTCTGTTAGTGCTTGCGCTCGCACCCGCGTTAGTGAAGGTTCCCTACTTTTTGCATTTAGGGATTTTGGCTTTGATTTGGGTGATTGTCGCGCAAGGTCAAAATCTAGTGCAAGGTTTTACTGGCTATGTGTCAATTGCCGCCGCGGGCTTTATGGGAGTCGGTGCTTACGCGTCGACGTTGCTGACGACTAAGCTCGGGTGGTCTGTCTGGACTAGCATGGCCTGCGCACCCTTGATTGCGGGGCTGTTGGCCATTATGGTGGGATACCCCAGCCTAAGAGTGAAGGGCCATTATTTTGCAATTGTGACGATGGCCTATAACTTAGTCATTTTCATTGTGCTGATTAACTACAGCTCGTTGACGGGTGGTGAATCGGGCATCACGGGTGTCTCCAAGCCAGAAAACTTTTCTGTCTTTGGCCTGCTTGTTAACTTTGAAACACGTAACGCTTACTACTATCTCACCCTGATCTGCGCGGTTTGTGCCACGGTGATTTGTGGTTTAGTTTTACATTCGCGGGTAGGGCGAGTCTTGTTGGCGATTCGACAAAATGAGCCGCTAGTAGACGCGGCCGGAGTATTCGCCTGGCGCTACAAGATGTTTGCCTTTGTGTTGAGTGCCTCGTTATGCGGTGTCGCCGGGGCGCTGTATGCACATTTCATTGGTTTCTTAAACCCTGAACCCTTTGGTGTGGATCAGTCTCTGAATGCGATCTTGGCGGTGATTCTTGGGGGCAGCGGCACGTTGGCCGGCCCTGTCGTAGGTGCTTTTCTCGTCGTCGCGTTGCCCGAGTTCTTGCGCGTTGCTGAAACGTATCGGCTCATCGTGTATGGTTTGTTGTTGGTATTAACGACAATATTTATGCCACGCGGGATTGTTCCACTCTTGGCGTATGCTTGGCATTTGTTTACGAGTCTCTTTAAAAGACGTTGAACGCAATGACCCACAGTACGCGCAGTCTGACCCAATGGTTTGAGCAGCTTGAGCGCTTTTACGCTCAAGCGATGAGCGCCGATTCTTTACTCGGCTCCTATGATGCTGTCCGCGAGCGAAAGCGGCTGAGCGTTGCCGCAAGCTTTGGCTTAACTGGGATTCAAGTTGGACTTGAACACGGTGGCTTTGGTGCGCCTTACTCGACCAAAGCGAAGCTCGCTCAACGCTTAGCCAGTGTGGATTTTGGTGTGTCAATGGCGGTGATCAACTCACAGAACGTAGCTGATGATGTGTCACGTTGGTTGCCCACCGCAGTCTCGAAGCGTTGGGTGCCTGGGTTGTTGAGTGGCGACCTGATTGGATGCACCGCCTTGACTGAGCCCGGGGCCGGGTCAGATTTTTCGGCGGTGACGACCCGCGCGGTTCAGACTGCAGACGGTTGGCGACTGCAAGGCGAGAAAGCTTGGATTATCAATGCAAAAATTGCGGATGTATTTTTGGTGTATGCGCAGACTCAACCTGACGCTGGCGCCGCTGGGATTGCCGCCTTCGTGGTCGAAGCAAAACGACCAGGTTTTGAACGGTCTAGTGATACGTTCACTTCAGCTGCGGCCTTGAGCGGCACAGGCGGCTTTCGATTGCAGGGATACGTTGCTCAGGCCGATGAAATGTTGCATGCCCCGGGTCTTGCCTTTAAGCGAGCCCTCGAATCGATCAACGGTGCACGGGTGTATGTCGCAGCGATGTGTGTGGGCATGTTGCAAGAAAGCCTGCGTATCGCACACGCGTATGGTCAGCATCGGCAGACGTTTGGCCAGCCGTTAGCGCAACATCAAGGTTGGCGTTGGATGCTTGCTGAGGCAGCGGTTGATGTTGAAGCGGCAAGTGCCTTAGTGCAGTGTGCGGCGCAGGCAATAGATGAGGGCACTCAATCGCAAGACCTCGCGGCTAAAGCGAAGGTGTTTGCGACACGGGCTGCGCAACGACATTTGCCCGCGTTGTTACATGCAATGGGCGCAGAGGGGTTGCGCGACAGCTATCCGTTGCTGCGGCACGTTGCCGCAGCACAAGTTGCGACGTTGGTTGATGGTTCAACTGAAATGTTGCTTGAACGAATTAGTAAAAACTTAAAAAACACAGGTTGAATGTTATGCGCGTATTTCAAATTGAGGGTGAATGGGGGCTTGAGCACTTAAAGCTCAGTACGCGACCGACCCCTAAGCCGGCTGCCGGGCAAGTGTTGGTCAAAATAAAAGCGTCGTCAGTGAATTATCGCGACCCGATTGTCCCCGAGCGTGGGTATGGCGCTGCGACGGGTACCTTGCCCTTGATACCCGTTTCGGATGGGATGGGCGAGGTTGTTGAAATCGGCACAGGGGTGACGCGTTTTAAAGTCGGTGACCGCGTGTGTCCGACTTACTTTCAAAAGTGGATTTCAGGCGAGCCGAATCAAGAGCGTTTGACGCATTCGTTAGGAGGGCCCATTGATGGCACGATGGCCGAGTATATGTGTTTGTCTGAAGAAGGCTTGGTTAAGATCCCGGCTTATTTGTCTGATCTTGAAGCCGCAACGCTACCTTGCGCGGCCGTGACAGCCTGGAGTGCCTTGGTGACATGCGGTCAGGTCAAGCCAGGCGATCGCGTGTTGTTGCAAGGCTCGGGTGGCGTATCGCTGTTCGCCTTGCAGTTTGCCAAAACGTTGGGTGCGCAGGTGACGGTCATCTCGTCAAGTGATGCCAAGATTGAGCGCTTAAAACAAATGGGCGCTGACCACACCATTAACTATCTGACTACGCCAGAGTGGTCGAAAGCTTCACGTGAATTGACCGACGGCAACGGCTACGACCACATCGTAGAGCTAGGAGGTGAAAAAACCTTGCCCCAGTCCTTGCGCTGTATTCGGCCAGGCGGCACCTTATCGATGATTGGAATTCTGTCAGGCATTGCGATGTCTGCCTCGTTGGGATTAATCATCACGCGTCAAGTGCGCTTGCAGGGGATCACGGTGGGCAATCGCGATGCGTTCGAGGCTTTGTTGCGTGCGATGACTCAACATCAAATTCGCCCTGTGATTGATCGGGTATTTGATTTTACAGAATTGAAAGAGGCCTTTGCTTATTTAAAAAGCGGTGCTCAGTTCGGGAAAATCTGTATTTCGCACGAACTGAAATGAGACTGCTTTACCCAATCGACACCAACGATCAAGATCCCGACGCGATCGCCTTCAGAATTTGTGGTGAACCCGAAGTCGTGACCTATAGTCAGCTTGAACAACGGGCGAATCAGGCAGCTCATGTCTTCAGGGCTTGCGGCGCGCGGCTCGGCGATCATGTCGCGATTTTGCTCAAAAACCAGCGTGAGTTTCTTGAGATTTGCTTTGGCGCAGAGCGAGCCGGCCTGTACTACACCACGATGAGTACGCGTCTCACCGTTGCCGAAATCGCTTATATCGTGCAAGACTGCGGCGCTAAAGTCTTGATTGTGGGTGAAGATTTACTTGAGCTTGGTGAAAAAGTGAGTCAAACCATGAACAAGTCCATTCAGCAATTTGTCGTGGGTCAGGCGCAAGCTGGTTGGCCAAGTTGGCAAGCTCGCTCGGGGCAGTTTTCTGTGACCCCAATTTCAGATGAAGCGCAGGGCCTGGATATGCTTTATTCATCTGGTACAACCGGTCGGCCTAAGGGTGTGAAGTGGCCTTTACCCGAAGGCCCCTCAGGCATGCGTACCTTCTTGGTGAATTTATTAGAAGGCCTTTACGGTTATGGCCAGGGCTGCCGCTATCTGTCACCTGCTCCTCTGTATCATGCTGCACCTTTGCGCCACAGCATGACCAACATCAAGCTCGGGGGCGAGGTGTTTGTGATGAGTCAGTTCGACGCACAAACGGCTCTGGCATTGCATCAACAGCACCAAATTACGCACAGTCAGTGGGTACCGACGATGTTTGTACGAATGCTCAAGTTACCTGAAGCCACGCGGTTGAGTTTTGATCTCAGCTCAATGAAGCGGGCGATTCATGCGGCCGCGCCTTGCCCCGTTGATGTGAAGTTGCAGATGATTCAGTGGTGGGGGCCCGTGATTGATGAGTATTACGCTGGCACCGAGAATAATGGTTTTTGTTCAATTACGAGTGCAGAGTGGTTGCAGCACCAGGGGTCGGTTGGCCAGGCCGCGCTCGGTATTGCACACATCTGCGATGAAGAAGGGAACCCGCTAGAGATTGGCGCGACTGGGCTCGTCTATTTTTCTGAAGGCCCAAAATTTGAATATCACGGTGATGCCGCAAAAACAGCAGAGACCCGTAACGCGTTGGGTTGGACCACACTTGGCGATATCGGTCGTCTTGATGCTGAAGGCTATTTGTATCTCGTTGACCGTAAGGCCTTCATGATTATCTCAGGAGGCATCAATATTTACCCTCAAGAAATCGAGGCGTTACTGATTGGTCATCCACTCGTTGCGGATGTAGCCGTTTTCGGGATTCCGAATCTGGATTTTGGTGAGGAAGTCAAAGCGGTTGTGCAACTCGTTGAGGGCGCCACGCCAGGCGACGCGCTAGGGGTTGAGCTCATCGCATACTGTCGAGAACGTTTGGCTGATTTTAAATGTCCGCGAAGCGTTGACTTCGAATCCGAGTTACCAAGACATCCCACTGGTAAGCTTTATAAAAAAATCTTACGCGACCGCTATTGGCCCACAACAAGCGCCTGAAGCGCCGAACGAAAAGTTTCGGGTGTTTCGGTTGGGCGCTGGCTTTGCTTGTCGACACAAACGTGAACAAACAAACCTTGTGCAGCCGCTTCGTTTGCGTGTTTATCGGCCCAGCGCAGGGTTTTTGCTCGCTACTTTGTCAGTTTCATCGCAGCAATCACCTTTGCCCATTTGTCTAAATCTTCTTTCATGAAGGCTCTAAACTCAGCGGGGTTTTGATCGTAAATCTCAGCGCCTAAATCTGACAGTTGCTTGCGAAAATCGGGCATATTCATGATCGCCACGAGATGCTTGCGTAAGAGCGTGACCAGCGGCTCGGGTAAGCCTGCGGGGGCCAAGACCCCATACCAAATAATGGCCGAATAACTCGGAAAACCTAGTTCGCTGATGGTGGGCAGCTTAGGCACTGTGTCTGAGCGCTTGCTCGTTGTGAGGGCGTGGGCGTGGAGCCTGCCAGCATTGACTAGCGGCAAAGCGGTGGATAGGCCTGCAAAGTACATATCAATTTCGCCCGACATGACATCGTTCATGGCAGGGCCTCCACCCTTGTAAGGCACATGCAACAAATTGATATCCGCGATATCGCGAAACAGTTCGGCAGCTAGATGGGTCGGGCTACCGGTGCCTGCTGAGGCAAAGGTGAGTTTGCCTGGTTGAGCCTTGGCACGCGCAATCAGATCAGCCACGCTGGTAATGCCAGATTTGGGTGAGGTCACCAGCAACATGGGGTTAAGCGCCACCATTGAAATCGGCGTGAGGTCTTTGAGAGGATCGTACGGCAAGTTAGGGTTCAGGCTTGGACTGACTGCGAGTGCACCGCTTGAACCGAATAACAGCGTGTAGCCGTCTGGCATTGCCGCAGCGGTTTGTGTCGCGGCGATTTCGCCATTAGCGCCCGCTTTGTTCTCGATGACGATTGTCTGTTTGAGCTGGTCTGCAAGGCGCAGACCCAATAGACGCGCTAATTGATCGTTGGGCCCGCCCGGTGGAAACCCGACCAGCATTTTGATTGTGCGACTGGGGTATTGACTGATGGCAGCCTGCGGGTCTAAGGACGGCCTCGTTTGAGCTTGCGCCGCTTGTGTGAACGAGGCAAGCGACAGCAGTGTTGCTGTCGCCAGAAGACCCAGTAAAGAGGCTCTGCTCATCGCGGTAAGACGCGGCAAATGGGCTTTGTACGGCTTAGCACCGCGCTGCTTCAAAAGTAACATCATCTGGTGTTCTCTTCGGAGGGGAGTGTTTGTATCAAAAATTATTGAAGGACAGAATCCCTTCAGTGGGATCCATGCCGTCAAGAATCCGCTTAGCGATTAAATCTTTGAGTGTTTCGGTGGCCCCGCCGCCTAACGAACCATAGCGCGCGCCGCGATACAGACGTGATACGGGGTATTCATCGGTGAAGCCATAGCCACCATGCAGTTGCAGGGCGTCATTGGTTACGCGTAACGCCATTTCGTTGCAGGTGATTTTGGCAACAGCTGCTAAGAACGGATCCGGAAACGGATTGGCTGAAGCGCACGCGCGATACAACACGCTGCGGGCCGCTTCGATGTCGCGATACATCTCGGCGAGTTTCCAGCGTAGACCTTGAAAATCAGTGAGTGTTTTGCCAAAGATTGGGCGGTTGCGTGTGTAGTTGACCGCCTCTTCAAAGGCACCTTCTGCCAAGCCTAATGAGATGCTAGGGTTTAAGCAGCGCTGTGTATTGAAGGCGCTCATGAGCTTACGAAAGCCGCCTTCTTTCAAGACAACGTTTTCAAGCGGCACTTCGACGTTATCAAAACGTACTTCGTGCAAGTACTCACCACCCATGGTGTGATAACTTGCGGTCACTTCAAGGCCAGGTGTGCCACCTTCGATCAAGACGCAACCAATGCCTTCGCGCCCGGGTTGATCATCGACCCGTGTGAACACGACAAACATCGCGGCTTCTTGAGCGCGGCTGATCAAGGTTTTGACGCCATTGACGGTTGCATGATTCATATGCAAACGGGTGTTGGTGCGATAGCTGCTGACATCGGTGCCAGCGTGAGGCTCTGTCATGCAGATCGATAAAATCGCGTCACCTGAACAAACTTTTGGCAGAATGTTGTTTTTGATTGAGTCGGGTGCGTAAGTTTCGATAATACGAGTTTGCACACCGGCTTCGCCCAGTACTGCCATGGCGGTGGGGTAGCAAACTTTGGCGATCTCTTCAAGAATCAACGCGGTTTCAAACACAGGCAAGCCTAAGCCACCGTATTGCTCAGAGACCGTCATGCCCAGCACGCCAATTTGAGCGAGCTGTTTCATGTTTTCCCACGGAAATGTGCCATCCATATATTTTGCGGCCCGCGGTTTGAAATCGTTTTGCGCAAGTGCACGTACCGCTTCAACATATTGCCGTTGACTGTCACTGAGTTTGAAATCCATGCTGCTCAATCCTTGATGAGGTCTATCTAAAATAAATGTGAGGGGCACGGCATCAAGCCTGTGAGTGCCAAAACTTTAGTTTAATGCGCAGCGAGCATGGCTTGAATCAAATCGTCAACGCTCGCAAAAACACGTGCCCCTGCGCTTTCGAGCGCACGTTTTTTTGCATCAAAGGTGCCCGTGTTGCCATGCACCACAGCCCCTGCATGCCCCATCACTACGCCTTCGCGCGCGCCGTGTCCGGCAATGACCGCAAAGGTGGGTTTGGTGCATTTGGTGTCGATCAAGGCCTGCGCGAATTCTTCTTCTTCAGAGCCACCGATTTCTCCGACTAAAACGATTTGCTTGGTGCGCGGGTCTGCATTAAAAAAGGGCAGCACTTCAGCAAACCGGGTGCCCTTGCACGCGTCGCCACCGACGCCGATCCAAACGCTTTGCCCCAGGCCGCAATACACCAACCGGTGGTTGGTTTCGTAAGATAAGGTGCCGCTCTTGGCGATGACGCCTACCGAGCCTGGCTGCAAAGAGACTGAGGGGATAAAACCAAGCTTGGTACGACCAGGGACAGCGACACCCGGGGTCGAAGCGCCCACCCAGCGTGCACCGGCGGCCTGTACCAAGGCCCGCGCCCGTATTGCATCCGCCACGGGCATGCCTTCGGTCACGGTCACAATCAGTTTGATGCCGCCCGCAACAGCTTCACTGATGGCGGCGAGCACTTCAAAGGGTGGCACCATCGCAACGCTCGCAACGGCGCCCGTTGCTTTGACCGCTTCAGCGCAAGACCGAAACACGGGATTGCCGTCAACCTCTTTCAAGTCAGCGGACTTGCTGCCGGCCGGCGCTGTACCGCCGACGATCTCTGTACCATAGGCCCGCATCAATGCAGCGTGCTTGCGCCCCATGCGACCGGTAATGCCTTGCACGATGGTGGGCAAGCGTGCAGTTGGGTCGAATAAAAGTGCCAAGGGATCATTGGGGAAGAGGTGGGTTGTCATGCTGCGTGCCCCCGTGCGAGTGCGACGACTTGATCGACCGCTTTCTCTAAATCAGTTTCTACGACCAATGAGGCATTGGCGGTTGTTAGTGTCTGGATGGCTGTTTCGAGACCATTACCAATTAAGCGAATCACAATCGGGATTTTGATATCTTGTGTTTGTTCGAGCGCAATTAGGATCAAGCGTGAAAGCTCGGCTAAATCGGTGACGCCAGCAAAGAAGTTCATCAAAATAACTTTGACATTCTTGCCTTCACCAATCCAGCGAAGCACTTGAATTAAGCGGGTAGGCTCGCCTCGAAATTGACCCGTGCGAATATCTACAAAATTAAAGGGCTTGCACCCACGACGGGTGAGCTCGTCGACTAGTTGCATGCTCAAGCCCGCGCCAGTCGTCAGCATACCGACATCGCCGTCTTCATCGAGTCGCACAAAATCAAAACCGTGATCGATTTTGAGAGAGGCCTCAGGGTAGGCGTGGCTACGTTCTTTTAGCAAAGCGAGTAAGAGCGGCTGGCGTTCGATGGCATTATCGTCGGCGACTAGTTTCGCGTCACCCGCAATCCAGCTGCCGTCGGGTTGCACAAAGAGAGGGTTGATTTCAGTCAGAGTCAGTTCGAGCTGAAATAAAGCGTCGCACAGCTGATGCGCCGCTTGCGTTAACGCGGTCTGTGCAAAGACTGGTAGCTGTTGAGCCAATTGTTGAGCGGCAAGCTTCACTGCGTTGATTTCAAAGTTCGCCTGCTGCTGCAGCATGGCACCGCTGGCCGAATGTTGTTCAACTTCAACGCCACCTTCTGCTGACATCAAAATGATGACTTTGCCTGAAGAGGGATCAAGCATCAGGCTGACGTAGCACTCTTGCCCCGAGGCGGGTTGCTCGATGCGGCACTCGTGCACGCGATGGCCGCGCACCGTAGCGCCCACCAGCTTGTGCAGCGCCTGCTCAAGCTCTGACGCATTGTTGGCTTTGACGATGCCGCCCGCTTTGCCGCGCCCCCCAACGGGGATCTGTACTTTGACAAAGCAGGGGTAGCTCACCGCTGGGTGAGTTGAGCGGTTGGCGAGTACGCCAACCGGAATTGAAATACCAAATTGCGCCAGCAAAACCTTGGCGTCGTGTTCAAGCAGCATCATGGTGGCTGCGGTCTCCTAGTTTGATTTTTTACGTGTTCAGAGCGTAGTGTGCCCAATTTATGCGATTGGTTCAAACGCGAGAAACATGGACGCGATGGTAACGACTCTGCTTTCAGCATTCGTGCGATGTCTTGGCATCAAGCAAGTCTTGGTACAGCTCATCCAATGTGGAAAGCCCGACTGTTGCGCTGCGCTCAAAGCGATCAGACTCAACAGCTTCTCTAAGCGTAGTATCGCATAGCAATACTATCGTCATATGTTACTATCTTATCTCGTTACTAAATAAATGATTCAAACCTTTCGCTGCAAAGACACTCGAGACTTATTTGAAGGTAAAGCGGTGCGCCGCTTTGTCAATATTCAAGCGGTTGCGATGCGCAAACTTGCGATGCTGAATCGCTCGGCGACAGTCGATGACTTAAAGGTGCCGCCTGGTAACCGCCTTGAACTGCTAAGTGGCGATCGTGCCGGGCAGTACAGCATCCGTATCAATGCCCAGTGGCGCTTGTGTTTTAGCTGGACGGGGCGTGATGCTCAAGACGTTGAATTGATCGACTATCACTAAGAGAGTAAATATGCCAACCGTTGCCTATCCCAGCCCTGGTGAAATTCTTGTTGAAGAGTTTTTAAAACCCTTGGGCATCACCCAATATCGTTTAGCAAAAGAGATCGGCGTGTCGCAGCGCCGCATTGGCGAAATCATCGCTGGCACCCGCGCAGTGACGGCGGACAGCGGCTTAAGATTTTCGCGCTACTTCGGAACCTCAGATGATTTTTGGACAGGTTTGCAATTTGACCTTGACCAGCGAAAGGCGAAAAACGCGTTGAAAGCGGTGTTAAAAAAAATTAAACCTCATGCGGCGGTTGCGCAGACGGTTTAATTGCAATCAAGCATAGCGCCGCAAAGCTGCACATGGCCAGCCCAAAGGTCAGCCAAAGTACCCCAGTGCCCCATTGCGTTAACGCTAAGCCAAACGTGAAGGGGGCGATGGCTTGTGCAAACTTAGCGGGCATGGTGAGCCACCCTTGTCGACGGCCAAAGCCTTGCGGGCCAAACAGGGCTAGGGGTAAGGTTCCTCTGGCAATAATTAAAATGCCGTTGCCTAAGCCATGCAAAATGACAAAGAGCGCAGCAAAGGGGGCACCTAGCACCACTAGCACAGCGATACCCAATGGGTGAGCCACAGCAGCAATTCGCGTACCAATTAAGGGGTGTAGGCGTCTTAAAAACGTGAAGTCGAGGATTCGACCTGTAATTTGAGCAGGGCCCACTAGCGCACCAATCGAAAAGGCGATCGCCAGAGGTACGCCGACCCCTTCTAATAGACGGGGCAGGTGTGACATCATGCCCATGCTGATAAAGCCGCTCGAAGCGAACACAAAGGCCAGTAACACCGTAAGGTATTTTTCACGCTTGGGGTCGTGCACGACTGCGCTTGGTTGAGCGGTTTGATTGTGTGTTTCAGCAGGGGCCGCGGTGTCAACATTGTCAGAGGCTCGAGGGATAAACATGTTGAGGGGCAGCGCGACCAAGACATTCATAGCCGCCCAAAACCAACAGACCCCGCGCCAGCCGTAGCGCGCCTCGACAAACACTGAGATCGTCCACCCCGCGACGCTGGCAAACCCTGCGACCATCGTGACCCCGACGAGCGCGTTATGTGATTTTTTGCCAAATATTCGTACGATTGCGGCAAAGGCGACCTCGAACATGCCAGTGGCCATGCCTAACCCTAACACCGCGTAAGCCAGCAACAGTAGACCGAGCCCTTGCGCAAGCGCCAACAGCGAAAGTCCCGCTGCTAGCAACAAGTTTGAGGCAATCAGTACAGGTCGCCCGCCAAAGCGATCCACTAGTTTTCCGGCCGTGGGGCCGGCAAGCCCCGAGACAGCTAGTGCAAGCGATAAGCCGGCATACACCGTGGCACTCGAGATCGATAGTTCAATGCTTGCGGGGACTGCCATCACAGCGGGCAGGTAATAGGCGCCTGCATGCGAAATCACTTGGGCAGCACCCACGACGGTGACGGTTCGATAGACGCGGTTGGTCATTGGGTAAAGACTTAAAGGTTAAACGGCGTGTCAGCCAACGCGGTAGATCGTTTGAATTCTGGTTTGGTCCGTTGGCCGCACAGGCTATTATTAACCAAGTTTGGTTCAAGCGTTTGCCGCCAGTACGTTGCTTTAAGATTCTTGGCGTTTTTTCTTAAGCGAGTTTATGGAAATCTCTCAAATTCAGCTCAACTACATCGATGTTGAAGATCGCATGGTGCTGCGGATCAACATGGGCGTTGAGCAACACTTGACCTTAGTGCTCACTCGACGGATTGTGCGCTTTATGCTCGACAGTCTATCGGTTTTGTTGCAGCGCATTTCGCCTGCTGAGCCAATCGCACCGCACTCTATTGCTAGTGCAAACGAAGCGCCGGCTGCGCTCGGACAACTTGGCAAAGACACGGCACCGTTTGAAGAACGTGCCCCCGAAGGTAACGTGTTGAATGTTGGCAGCGCGGCGGTCTTGGTGAACAACGCGGCTTGCCAGCAAACGGATACCGGGTTGACCTTTACCTTTTTGATTGAGCCCTTGCAGCCCGTGAATTTGAACCTCTCAGCGCACTTAGGTCTGGGTGTCTCTCAACTCTTGACTGAGTTGTCGCGTCGCGCGCAATGGTTTGACGTGACTGCAATTGGTCAGCGCGAGACGAGTAAAGAAGCATTAATGGATTTGATGCCAAACCAAGGGTCGGTGACGTATCATTGAATACTAGTGATTTCATCAATCATGCATGAAACGCTGAGGGTGCATTCAGCGCTAGCACTTCAGTAGTAACAGATAATTAATAATATTTTCTATCCAGATAACGTTTGTGTGAGCCTACCCATGAGCCGTCAACAATCCATCGATCTCGCTACTGCCTACTTTGATCAAGGCCACTTTCAGGCCACACTCGCACGTCGCGTTGGGCTGGCCACCGAGAGCCAAGAACCAGGCAAGGTCGAGATCCTTACGTCATATCTCACGCAAGAGCTCACGCCTTATCTGAAGACCATGGGCTTTACCTGCAAAATGATTCCGAATCCGGTTGAGGATCGCGGTCCATTTTTAGTGGCAGAGCGTCTTGAACAAGGTGCTGACTTCACCGTGTTGAGCTACGGCCATGGTGATGTCGTGCGTGGCTATGCCCCGCAATGGAACAAAGGCCTAGCCCCCTGGGACTTGAAAATTGAAGGTGACCGTTGGTATGGCCGCGGTACCGCAGATAACAAAGGTCAGCACACGATTAACCTCGCGGCGTTAGAGCAAGTCATCAACACGCGTGCTGGGCGCTTGGGCTACAACATCAAACTATTGATCGAGATGGGCGAAGAAATGGGCTCGCCTGGTTTACGCGAAGTGTGCGAACAATATGGCGACCTGCTGAAGGCAGATTTATTTTTGGCGTCAGATGGCCCGCGGGTATCGGCCTCACGCCCAACATTATTCTTAGGGTCACGCGGTGCGTTTAACTTTGAGTTGAAGTTAAATCTGCGCCAAGGTGCACATCACTCGGGTAACTGGGGCGGGTTGCTGCGCAACCCCGGTATTCGTTTAGCGCACGCGATTGCTTCGATGGTCGACGCGAAGGGGCGCATTCTGGTGCCTAAACTATTGCCGAGTTCGTTGCCTGAAAACGTCAAACGGGCACTCGCCAATATTGAAGTCGGTGGTGGGCCCAATGATCCTGAGATTGATCCTGAGTGGGCCGAACCCGGCCTTACGCCGGCCGAGCGTGTCTTTGCTTGGAACACCTTTGAAACTCTTGCGTTTAAAACTGGCAATCCAGACGCGCCGGTGAATGCGATCCCCGGCTACGCGATTGCCTTTTGTCAGTTGCGCTATGTAGTCGGTAGCGATAACGAAAACTTTTTAAAGCATATTCGCGACCACCTTGATGCGCACGGCTTTACCGATGTCGAGGCAGCCGCCAGTCGTGGTGAGGCGGCTGAGGCGACGCGCTTAGATCCCGATAATCCTTGGGTCAAAATGGCGGTGGCATCTATTACGCGCAGCACCGGTAAAACGGTTGATGTTTTACCCAACTTGGGCGGCACCTTACCGAACGATGCCTTCTCTAAGATCTTAGGTCTGCCAACCGTATGGGTGCCGCACTCGTACGCGGCCTGCTCGCAACACGCTCCAAACGAACACATGCTCGGCTCAGTCGCACGCGAGTCGCTGCAACTCATGGCCGGCTTGTTTTGGGATCTTGGCGACGAGGGCGCGCAGATCGCTGCAGCAGGTGTACCAGCGTAGATTTGCGAATAGTCAGGGGGTGAAAGACCTGTTGAAATCTTCTTTTAACTGCTAGTTCGTGCACGTTTTAATGTGAGGCTCTAGGGCCTCATATTTATTTTTATTGCACTTAGTGGTATAGTTTAGGAAGATTTGCATGCAGGTATCTGTGACAAAAACCTTTGATCGGTGGATGCGTAAAAGCAGGCTCAGTGAAGAAAGAATATTGTTAACTGCTCTCGAAACTTTTTCAGGTTTGAGCGCGGTTGATTTAGGAGCAGGACTTATTAAAAAGCGGATCGCAATCGCTAGTCGCGGAAAGCGCAGCGCCGCACGAGTCATTATCGCCACGCGCAAGCACGGTCGGTATTTTTTTCTTCACGGGTTTCATAAAAATGAGCGTGCAAATTCAAACGAACGTGAACTAGATTATGTTCGACGGATCGCGAAAGATCTTTTAGATTTGACGCAACAAGAACTTACTGTAGCGATACAGGCTGGTCAGCTTATTGAGGTGAACAATGGCGACTAAAAAAGCTAACAATCGACTGATTGAAGAATTGCACGAGACAGCCGAAGGCTTGCACTCGCTGGGCCTGATCAATAAAAAACGCATGCTTAAATATGAATGTTTGAGAAACTTAACAGTACAGCCTATGCCTGCGGCAAAGATCAAATCGATTCGCGAACGGGTGCGCATCAGTCAAGCGGTGCTTGCAGCCGTGCTCAATACCAGCGTGTCAACAGTGCAAAAGTGGGAAGTTGGCGATAAAAAACCTAGTGGGCCCTCGCTCAAGCTGCTGTCGCTGATTGAGCGCAAGGGACTTAACGCAGTGCTCTAGAGTTGCTCACCCGTTTGCAGTTCACTCTGCCTTGATATTCGCTTCTTTGATGATCACAGCATTCGCAGCATGTTCTTTTTGAATCATGTTGCCAAAATATTCTGGCGTACCCGTGACGACCAGATTTTCTAATTTACGGATTTTTTCGGCGATCTCTGGGTCGTTGAGTGCGCGATTGATTTCAGTGTTGAGTTTTGCAATGACTTCTGGCGGTGTGCGTGCGGGTGCAAAGAAGCCAAAAAATGAGGTCATGTTGACTTCGGGGTAACCCAGTTCGGCAAAGGTTTTAACGTTGGGATATTTTTCAAGTCTTTGCGGGGCACCCACAGCCAGCACTCTGAATTTGCCTTCTGCGATTAAATTATTGAGATTGGCATAGGGGTTGGCGAACATCAGATCAAACTGTCCGCCCAGTGCGTCGGTGGCGATTTGCCCACCGCCTTTGTAGGGCACATGCGTAATATCCGCACCCGACTTTTTGCGTAGTTGTTCAATCATGATGTGACCGACTGTGCCGTAGCCTGAGGTCGCAACCGTCACTGATCCTGGTTTAGCTTTGCTTAAGGCTATGACATCTTCAAGGCTGTTGCCGGCAAATTTTGACGTTGCTAAGAGATAGATCGGCGAGTACATGGCTGCTGCGACCGCTGAAAAATCTTTCAAGCTGTCGTAATTGACTTTCATGACAAAAGGGCCGATCGAGAAAGCACTGATCCCAGCGAAACCAATGGTGTAACCATCGGGTGCCGCTTTGGCGACGATGTCGGTCCCGACCGTGCCGCCAGCGCCTGCACGATTTTCAACGACGACCGTTTGACCTAGTGCTTTTGTCAACCGCTCGGCTAGCACACGTGTGGCGTTATCGCTTACACCGCCTGTGGGGTAGGGCACAATGATTCTGATGGTTTTAGAGGGCCATACGGCCGAAGGTGCAGTTTGCGCTTGAGCCCAAAATGCAGCGCAAGCCAAAGAGATCCCTAGAACCAGATTTCGTTTTAGTTGATGCATCATCAAATCACCTCAGTCTTAAACCATTCACGCGCAAGGCGATCCCAGAACTGCGCGCCCACACCTAAGATGTCGTCGTTAAAGTCATAGCCTGCGTTATGCAGACTGATGCCCGGTTTACCGCCTTTGCCATTGCCGATAAAGCCATAGGCGCCTGGCACTTTAAGCAGCATGAAGCTGAAGTCTTCGGCCGTCATGGCAGGTGGGATGTTATCAAAAGCATTTTCGATACCAACAGTGGCAGCCATCATTTTTGCCATAAACGCGGCTTCTTTTGGATGGTTGTCGGTGCTGGGATAGCCTGGCTTGAGAATAAATTTTGCGGTCGCGCCATGTGCTGCAGCGATATGCTCACTGATTCGCTCAAGGCCCACAGTCAGGCGATTTAAGGTCTCTTGGGTTAACGCACGGGTGGTGCCATAAATGATGGCTTCGTTGGGGATAATGTTTTCAACGGTGCCCGACTCGATCTTACCAACGGTGACCACTGCGCTATCTAGTGGGTCGGTACCGCGCGACACGAGCGTTTGTAATTGACCGACGATGGTGCAGGCCACAGGGATTGGGTCGATGCCAATGTGTGGTTGCGCGGCATGACCACCCTTGCCGCTGACGCGAATTTCAAAGCGATTGGCGGCCGCCATGATCGGGCCGACACGCACGCCCATTTGACCGGCGGGTAACACGGGCCAGTTATGCAGAGCAAAAGCCGCCTTGGCCGGAAACTTATCAAACAAGCCGTCTTCGATCATTGCGCGAGCACCCGCGCCGCCTTCTTCGCCTGGCTGAAAAATAAAGTGGACGGTGCCGTTAAAGTCAGGGTTTGCTGCCAGCAGCGTGGCGCCGCCTAGCAACATCGCAGTATGGCCATCGTGACCGCAGGCGTGCATGCGCCCAGCGTAGGTGCTGGCATGTTCAAACTGGTTCAACTCAGTGACAGGCAGTGCATCCATGTCTGCACGTAAGGCCAGCACCCGTGCGGGGTCGTTGGCCTGAGGGCCGCGTCCTCGCAGTGTGGCCACCACACCGGTTTTGCCCATGCCGCGGTGAACATCCAAGCCAAGTTCGGTCAGGTAATTAGCCACTTGGTCTGAGGTACGCACCTCTTCAAACCGTAGCTCTGGGTGAGCATGCAGATCGCGCCTAAAACGGATCAGTTTGCCCAAGTAAGGGGTGATGTCAGTAACGTCGATCGAAGCAGTGTCAGAAAAAACTTGCATAAAAACCTCGGTACGCGAGAACGCGTTGCGTGAGAATTTGGTGGGCCAGCGTCAGTGCGGCATTGGCGCTTAAACTCCGATCCCTGTCAGATTCAGTATATAGTTTTAGATTCATGTTGGCGATCAACTCAAATGCCCTTAAAAATCAAAGGGCCTGGGTCTTGTGAAGCGCTCAAAATTACAAAAAAGGCCTTTTATGCAGACTTCTTACGATCTTTTGATCCGAAATGCCACGATTGTGGATGGTACTGAAGCGATTCGCTACACCGCAGATATTGGTATCAACGGCGATCGAATCATTAAAATCTGCGATTTGTCGTCATCTACTGGCAAAACAGAGATTGATCTTAAAGGGCAAGTGGCTGCGCCGGGTTTTATCGATGCGCATACCCATGACGATCGCTTAATGCTCTCAAACCCAGAAATGACCCCCAAGGTTAGTCAGGGTGTCACAACAATTATCGGTGGCAACTGTGGGGTCTCTCTGGCCCCAATGCCTCGCCCAATCCCGGATCCAGTGACGCCACCCTTGAATCTGCTCGATGACGAGGGTAAGTGGTTCAAGTTTGGCACCTTCAAAGCCTATTTAGATGCTTTGCGAGCGCAACCCTCAACCACTAACCGTGCCATGCTGGTTGGCCATACAACGCTGCGCGTGGCCACGATGGATGATCTTGAGCAACCCGCCAATGCGGCGCAAATTGCTGCGATGCGCGAGTTAGTGGTTGAAGCCATGCAGGCCGGCTCCATCGGTGTATCGACTGGTTTGTTTTACGAACCTGCGGTTGCAGCCCCCACCGAAGAAGTCATTGAGATTTGTCGGCCGCTAAAAAAATACAACGGTCTGTATTGCACACATATGCGCGACGAGGCCGATGGTGTGATTGACTCACTTGAAGAAACCTTCAGGATTGGTCGCGAGACCGACGTGCCGGTTGTGATTTCGCATCACAAGGTGATCGGCGCAAAAAACTATGGTCGCTCAGATGAGACGCTCGCGTACATCCAAAAAAATATGGCTAAGCAGCCGATTTGTCTGGACTGCTACCCCTACACCGCGGGCTCAACGGTCTTGTCATACAGCCGTGCTGAGACCTCATCGCGTGTGATCGTGACTTGGTCAAAACCCTTACCGCAATATGCAGGGCAAGACCTCGACAAGATCGCCAAGCAAATGGGTATCTCAGAAAAAGAAGCGGTCGCTAAGTTGTTACCAGCCGGTGCAATTTATTTCAGGATGGATGAAGGCGATGTGCAAAAGATTTTGCAGTTTGCCCCAACCATGATTGGTTCAGATGGCCTGCCGCACGATGCTTCACCACATCCAAGATTGTGGTCAACCTTCCCACGCGTGTTGGGCCATTATCGGCGTTCGCTCAAACTGTTTTCGCTTGAAACGGCGGTGCATAAAATGACCGGCCTGACGGCAATGAATTTTGGCCTGACTGATCGCGGTGTGATTAAAGAGGGTGCGTTTGCTGACTTGACCTTGTTTGATGAAGCGACCATCGATGAAGTGGCGACCTACGATAACCCGATCGCCTTGGCCAAAGGCATTCATACGGTGATTGTGAATGGCGAGGTCGTTTGGGCGCAGGGCAAAGCGACTAGTGCGCGACCAGGTCGGGTGTTATCGCGCGCGTTAACTGAGTAAACACAACCAAGAGCCGGCAATCAGCCGGCGCTTGCTTTGGAAGGATGTTTTGATCGACCCGTGGATACCACGGGTTTTTTTATCGCGCAAATTTCTTAAACTGTGAAGTCGAACAAATGTTCTGTTTGACGGAATCTGTTTAACGGAATACTATTTTAATGATTCAATCGTTTTTGTGCGCCGATACCGAGGCGTTATTTAAAAGTACCGAGGTGATCCGCTTTAAAGCGATCGAACGTATCGCTAGGCGAAAATTGCTATGCCTGCATGCCGCAAGCACATTGCAGACGCTACGTATACCACCGGGTAATCGCCTTGAGGCTCTACGCGGCGACCGTAAAGGCCAACATAGTATCCGAATCAACGATAGATGGCGCTTGTGTTTTGTGTGGCATGACGACGGAGCCTACCAAGTTGAAATTGTTGACTATCATTAGGAAGTTTTTATGACCAAGCGACTCCAAGAGATTCATCCGGGCGAAATCCTGCTTGAAGAATTTATGAAACCGATGGCCATTACTGCGCGACGCTTATCTGCCGATATTGATGTGTCAGCGAGTCGCATCAGCGAAATTGTCAACGGGCAGCGTCCGATTACGGCCGATACGGCCTTAAGGCTGGGTATCTATTTCTCGATGGAGCCAAGGTTTTGGCTGAATCTTCAGGCCGAGTACGATATGCGTGTGGTGACACGAGCGTTGAAAAAAAAGATTCAAGCTCGAATCAGGGTATTTGAGGCGGTGGCTGCTTAGGTTGACTTCCTCCCCGCCCTGAAGGCCGAGGCTTTCCGCGCAATCCGGTAAAGATATGTACGATGCGCCGAACTTATCAGTGTGCTAACAAACTCAGTGCCACGGCCTCGGCCACTTTAATGCCGTCGACGCCTGCTGACAAAATGCCACCGGCGTAGCCTGCACCTTCGCCCGCAGGGTAAAGGCCTTTGATGTTGAGGCTTTGAAAATCTGCCCCGCGTGTAATCCGTAGCGGCGAAGACGTGCGCGTTTCAACGCCGGTCAACACTGCATCGTGCATTGAGAACCCTTTGATTTTTTTCTCAAAGGCGGGCAGTGCTTCGCGGATGGCCTCAATGGCATACGCTGGCAGGCTGCTGGCCAAGTCGGTGAGATGCACGCCAGGTTTATAAGACGGCGTGACGCTACCAAACGCGGTTGAGGCACGCCCCATTAAAAAATCACCCACTAATTGCCCGGGGGCTTCGTAGGTGCCGCCGCCCAACACAAAAGCCTTAGACTCAATCGCACGTTGATAGGCAATGCCGGCTAGGGGGCCGCCGGGATAATCTTCAGGCGTGATCCCCACCACAATGCCAGCATTGGCATTGCGTTCGTTGCGAGAGTACTGACTCATGCCGTTGGTGACGACGCGATTGGGTTCTGAGGTGGCTGCCACCACCGTGCCGCCCGGACACATGCAAAAGCTATATACGCTACGGCCATTGTTGGCGTGATGCACCAGTTTGTAGTCGGCAGCGCCAATTAATGGGTTGCCAGCATGTGGCCCGAGGCGCGCCCGATCAATCATCGATTGTGGATGCTCAATGCGAAAGCCAACCGAGAAAGGTTTGGCCTCAAGGTAGACACCCGCCTCGTGCAAGGCCTCAAAGGTGTCTCGCGCGCTATGGCCCAGAGCCAAAATGACATGATCTGCAGCAATGTGCTCGCCGTTTTCAAGCTGCATGCCACGGATCTGCTCGGCCTCAATATCAAAACCGGTGACCTTTTGCGAAAAACGAATTTCACCGCCAAGTGCGATGATTTCTTCGCGCATGGTTTCAACAATGCCGACTAAGCGAAACGTACCAATGTGAGGCTTCGCGACGTACAGAATTTCTTCAGGGGCACCTGCTTTGATGAACTCTTGAATGACCTTGCGCCCATAAAACTTTGGGTCTTTGATCTGACTGTAGAGTTTGCCATCTGAAAACGTACCCGCGCCACCTTCGCCAAACTGCACATTGGATTCTGGATTTAAAACATTTTTACGCCAAAGCTTCCAGGTATCTTGGGTGCGCTCGCGCACCGCTTTGCCGCGCTCAAGAATCAGGGGTTTGAGCCCCATTTGCGCAAGCAATAACGCTGCAAAAATCCCGCAGGGCCCAAAACCAATCACAACGGGTCTAAGCTTTGGGGGCGATGAGCCTTCGGTTACCTTCGCAACGAAGTGATAACTGGTATCGGGCGTTAAGCGCACTTGCGGGTCGTCTACAAAGCGTTTAAGGACTTCGGCCTCATCTTTGACAACCACGTCAACAATATAGGTAAACGCTAGCGCGATATTTTTGCGTGCATCGTAGCTTCTTTTAAAGATCTCGATCTTTAAAAGGTCGCTGGCAGGGATGCCCAGGCGCTTGACGATGGCTGCCGGTAGCGCCTCGGGTGCATGGTCAATGGGTAAGCGAAGTTCGATAATGTGGATCATAGACTGCAACGATACACAAAAATCAAGAGTTCAACATTGAGGCTTAACGAGTGACTGCCTCGGCAACCAACACTGCGCGAGGCGCTGTTGGCGGCTAAGGCTTATAAAATCCGTGCGCCTAGGCGATGACCCTGCGCACTGAGTACGGCCGATTCGCTTGAGCGCTTACTGCGGCTCGGTTTTACTGCTTTTCACGACCGCATCCCAGCGTTTGATCTCGCTGGCAAGGTAGGCGCCATACTCTTCAGGCGTCGACCCTAAGACTTGAGCGCCCTGCGAAAGTAACTTTTCTTTGGTCTCGGGGTTCATGAGGACTGCCATGATGTCTGTGTTGAGTCGTTTGATGATCGCGGGGGGTGTTTTGGCGGGCACCATAATGGCTTGCCAGGCGCCCAACTCAAAGCCCTTTAAGCCACTTTCGTCGAGCGTTGGCACGTTAGGAAGTACCGGCGAGCGAACCAGAGTTGAGACCGCAAGCGGTCGTACACGCCCTTCTTTTGCATAGGCTAACCCCACTGAAATCGGTTGCATATCAAACTGAATTTCGCCACCGACCAGGCCAATCATGGCGGGGCCACTACCCTTATACGGCACATGGTTCGCCACTAATCCTAATTTTTCTAAGACTAAAAAGGGCGCGAGATGGGTGATGTTGCCAACCCCAGCTGAGCCATACGAAAGCGAATCAGGCTTGGCTTTGAGTAGTGCGACGAACTCTTTGAAATTGGTGACAGGTACCGAGACGTTGACATTGAGCAGCATCGGGACAACAGTAGTCAGAACCACTGGCGCCAAATCTTTTTGTACATCAAAGCTTAAATTTTTGTACAGCGCAGGGCTTAACGCGACAGATGAGCTGTTGTAGATCAAGGTATAGCCATCAGGCTTTGAGCGCACCACATACTCAGCGGCGATGTTGCCATTGGCACCCGCTTTGTTTTCAATGACGACGGTAGCTTTCATGTGTTCAGCCAAGCGTTGCCCGACAATGCGGGCAATGATGTCAGAGGCCCCGCCTGGTGGAAACGGCACCACGAGCTTGATGGGTTGCGTCGGGTAGCCGTCGATCACCTGCGCTTGAAGACTCGAGACGCTGGCAGCCGATAAGGCGAGAAGACTGAGTGCAATCACTTTTAAAGAGGACATTTAACGAGGCCTTATTGTGGGAGTTCAATGGGTGTAAGACTGCCCAACCGTTGATTGTCTGAGAGATTTTTTTGGTTGTCTGAGAGATTTTTGAATATTATGGAGGTTAGCCCATTTCACAGCAAGTGATGCAGACAAAAAGGATAAGGTATGGACTATCAACTGAAGGGCAAAGTCGCTCTGGTGACCGGTGGCTCAAAGGGAATTGGTTTCGCGATTGCGAAGGCGCTGGCAGCTGAGGGCTGTTCGTTAAGGCTAGTGGCGCGTGATTTGGTCTCTTTAGAAGAGGCCCGTCGGCAAATTCAAGCGCAACACCAAGTCGAGGTCTTGATCGAGTCGGTGAATTTATCTGAGCCAGGCGCGGCCGAAGAGCTCGCCGCTGCTTATCCCGAGACCGAGATCTTGATTAATTCTGCTGGTGCGATTGGGCGTGGTGGTTTGCTTGCGATTGATCCCGTTGATTTTCGCGATAGTTTCGAGGGCAAGGTCATGTCGACCATCATGCTGAGCCGCGCGCTGTATCCGCACATGATCGCGCGCAAGGCTGGTGTGATGATCAACATTATCGGTATCGCAGGCGAACGACTCAACGCTAACTCGATTGGTACGTCGGTTGCCAACGCTGCACTGATTGCGTTCACGAAAGCGTTTGGTTCAGAGACGGTCAATCATGGCGTGCGCGTAGTTGGGATTAATCCTGGTTTGATTCATACTCCTCGCACCGAGAGCTTGCTGCATCCCCGAAACGATACCGATCGACAGGCGTATGCCAAAGTCATGGCGAATTTGCCTTATGGTCGGATGGGAACGCCTGACGAGATTGCAAATCTTGCAGTCTTTTTTGCTTCAGATGCCATGGCGAAATACATCAGTGGTGATGTGATCTCTGTTGATGCAGGAACACGTTTTCGGCAGTAACTCAGTTGCTCGCTTGGCATGCGCAAGGCGTGTACGAGTACCGACTTGTGATCGCACCACGCCCTTGCGGCGTGTGGTGGATGACCTGAGCTAACGGACCGAATATTGCGGTACGTTGGCTCAGGTTGCAGTGAAGTTATTCGGGTTGAATCCCAATGGCCTTCACTAGGTCACCCCATACTTTATCTTCTTTCGCTAAAAACTGAGCGAACTGTTCAGGCGTATCTTTGCTGCCTTGCGCTCCGATGTCAGCAATGCGTTTCACCATCTCGGGTGAAGCCATCACCGTCATGACCTCTTTGTGCAAGCGAGCCACGATCTCTTTGGGTGTGCCGGCTGGTAAAAACAAGGCATACCACTCATAGAGTTCAAAGCCGGGGAACCCTGATTCAGCAATGGTGGGCACGCCTTTGAGTGCCGGAGGGCGCGTTGCACCGGTGGTGGCCAACGGGCGCAACTTGCCGCTATTGACATGCGGAATCGTTGAGGTGGGGCTATTGATCAACATTTGAATATGGCCGGCTAGCAGATCCACCAAGGCTGGCCCGCCACCCTTGTATGGAATCTCGACAATGTTGACGCCAGCGAGCTTGATGAGATATTGCATCGACAGCTGCCCTGACGTTAAGCCTCCGGGTGTGCCATACGACAGAGTGCCCGGTTTCGCTTTTGCGAGTGCGATCAATTCTTGCAAGGTGTTAGCGGGCACAGAAGGGTTCACCGTTAAGAGACCCGGCATCAGTGCCAACATCGCTAAAGGAATGAAATCCTTTTTAGAGTCGTAGGGCAGGCTCTTGGCGATAAAAGGGTTGATGGCGTGCGCACTAATAAACAAACCAATGGTGTTGCCATCGGGTGCAGAGCGTGCAACGTCTTGGGTGGCGATAACGCTATTAGCGCCTGGCTTATTGACCACCACGACCGGCACCCCAAGCCCAGCGGATAGCGGTGGTGCAATCGCACGGCCTAAGACATCCGAGGTGCCGCCAGGCGCAAAGGTGACGACAATACGGATCGGTTTGCTTGGCCAAGGGTCAGCACTCGCTGCGAAGCCTGGAAGCAGTGCCGCGATTGTTAGTAGACAGAAAGACGTGATCTTTTTCATGGTTTCCTCAGGCACATCTCGGGCTTGAATGTGATGTGCGTGTCAAATGCTTCTTGTTTTGTGAATGTGAATACGATTACGACTGCGATCGAGATTGTGGTTGTGGTTATGTCCGCAATTGTAAAGTGCTTCACCCAGCTTAATTCAAAATTTCTTGCGTATGTTGGCCTAAGTCAGGGCTACTTTGCTTTTGTTGCGGGTTTAAGAATACCCCGCTAATCGGAGTGGGCAGGGCAGGTATGGTTTTCCCTGAGGCGGTCGCGATGGTTCGGTTAAAAACGCCACGCGCTTGAAAATGGGGATCTTGCACAGCTTGTTCGAGCCCAATGACTTCACACACACAGGTATCTTGCCCAGCGAAACGCATGTTCCAGTAGGCGACAGGATGCTGGGCAATAATTTTGGCAATGCTCGCTTTCACTAAAGCGGGGTTGTCGATATGCTGAAGCTCCGTTGCACCTAGCACCGTTAAAAAATTACCCCAGAATTTTTCTTCTAAGGGCGCTGCCGTTAAAAACTTATTGTCGGCGGTTTGGTAGATCTGATAGCGCGGGCTACCACCCGTGACAAGCTCGTTGCCTGCACGGGGCCACTGTCCAGCAGCCCAGCCGTCTCCTAAACCCCAATACATGAGCGGAAACAGGTTGTCAGCCATCGAGATGTCAAGATGACAGCCTACCCCTTCAAGGTCACGCTTGCGCAGGCCCAGCAAGATATTCATGACAGCAGGATAAGCACCGCCCGCGAGGTCTGCGGTTAAGACAGGCGGCACGCCGGGTGTACCGTTGGCATCGCCGCTCAGCCCTACCATACCGGTCTGGGCTTGATAATTCATATCGTGCGCGGCCACTTGGGCATAGGGGCCGGTTTGGCCGTAGCCGGTAATTGAGCAATAGACGATACGTGGATTTATCTTCACGACCGCTTGGTAACCTAGCCCCAGACGGTCCATCACACCTGGCCGAAATTGCTCAACGAGTACGTCCGCTTGCGCAATCAGGGCTTCGAGTTGCTTGATTATGGCGGGTGACTTTAGGTCAGCGACGATTGATTTTTTACCGCGATTCAGCAACGCAAAGTTGACGCTATCTGTACCAAACTTTGGCGTGTACGACCGCATCTCATCGCCGGTGCTGCGTTCGATCTTGATGACGTCTGCTCCTGCATCAGCAAGCAGAAGCGTACACATCGGACCCGGTAACAAGGTACTGAAGTCTAGTACCTTGATCCCTTCAAGAGGTTGCATCATCGTTCTCTTGAAATTGTTTGAGCCACGCATTGCGCGCCCGACGAGCAGGGGCGTAGGCTTCTTGACCAAGTTGTTCGTAAAGGTCTTGCGTGACTTCAAAGTGATGATGCAGGCCTGAGCGATTTAAGAGGGCGATTGGCCCTTCTGGGTAACCCAACCCTAAACGCAGCGTCATATCCATGTCGTTAGCCGAGGCCAAGCCTTCATCTAAACGGCGCAGGGCAGCGTTGTAATACGGGCGAATCAGGCGATTGAGGATGCGACCAGGAAAATCACCACAGACAGCAACGACTAGGCCAGCTGCTTCAAAAGCCGCTTTGGCTGCTGCCAACGCAACTTCAGAGGTGTAGGGCATGCGCACGAGCTCAACCAATTTAGTCGGGGCGTCATCGCCTAATCTAAAACGTGCAAAGCCGACAACGTTCTCAGGGCCGTCGTCATCGGCAATGTGGACACCCAAGCATTCGTTTTCAAGTTCAATGGCCACAAAACTTGCCGCTGCGTGTTGTTCGCGCGCTTCGTCAAAGGCCTCGCCCGCATCAGCGCCGATGTAGACCACGCCGGCGCCTTCTTTACCGGCACGCTCAAAAAACGCGTGCGCTTCAGGAAACGAACGACTCTCTTCGGCTTGAATAATTTGATAGCTCATGCTCAGGCTCCAAAAATCTTGCTGCTGTCGTAGGTGTGAAACCCTTGACCCGTTTTACGACCAAGGCGACCCGCGCCAATCATGCGTTTAACCAGCGGCGGGCAGGCCGCACGCGGTTCGTTCGTGAGACCGTGCATCGCGTCGCACAGCAATAGCTGAGTATCCATGCCCACCATATCAAGCAGCTCGAGGGGGCCAAGCGGATAGCCCAGAGCGGTCTTGACGGCCAAATCAATGTTGACTGCATCGGCGACGCCTTGATCAATCAAGTTGATCACGTCATTATTAAAGGGGATTAAAAAGTAATTCAATATGAAGCCGGGTGTATCGCGCGTACGGACCGGCTTTTGGCCAAGAGCCTCACACAGTTTCCAAGCCGCCTCAAAGGTTGCGTCAGAGGTGTTCATGCCGGGCGACATTTCAACCAGTTTCATCAATTGTGCAGGAAGGCAAAAGTGCATGCCGACAAAACGATCGGCGCGTCCAGAGCCACCGGCGATCTCGGTGATCGAGATGGTTGACGTGTTTGACGCAAAAATCGTGTGCGCAGGGCAAATGTCATTCAGCTGCTTGAAGATCGAATGCTTGACCTTGAGATCTTCAAACACAGCTTCAATCACCAAATCGCAATCCGCAAATTCTTTTGCATCAGTCGTCGTTAAAAATTGCGCCATGATCAGTGCGTCTTCGCCCGCAGCGAGTTTGCCGCGCTCGACTGATTTTTTTAAAAATGCTGCGGCTTGTTTGCGTGCGTTTTCAAGAGGTTCAGGCTTAAGGTCATAAATACGTGTTTTAAAACCTGCGCGCGCTGCAACGATTGCAATGCCTGTGCCCATCGTGCCACAGCCGACAATGCCAATAGTTTTCGAAACGTTCATCGTTTTTCCTTTTTCAGAAAGCTACGTCCAATCAATTGACGATGAATTTGATTGGTGCCTTCCCAGATTTGAGTAATTTTTGCATCGCGCATTAAACGCTCGACGCGATAGTCTTTGCAATAACCGTAGCCGCCTAAAAACTGCACGGCATCGGTGGCGATGCGCATGGCGAGATCGGTGGCTTTGAGCTTTAAGATCGAGGCCTCGATCCCGACGTTTGGAGAATTGGATTCAATCAGTGCAGCCACGCGCCACAACCACGACTCAACCATCACCAGTTCAGCGGCTAAGTCAGCTACGTTAAATTGCAAACCTTGAAACTCGAGCAAGCGTTTGCCGGACTGACGGCGATCATTCATGTAAGCGATCGAGTCTTTGAACGCGGCGCGCGCGATACCCAGCGCATGTGCAGCAACGCTTGGTCGCGATTTGTTTAATGAGGCGAGTAAGATTTTTAAGCCATCGCCGGGGTCGCATAATAAGTTTGCGCGAGGGATGCGCACCTGATCAAACGAGAGCGAGGCAGTGCCTGAGGCACGCGTGCCCATTTTGTCTTCGGTGCCGGTGATGCTAAAGCCTGGGGTGCCTTTTTCAAGCACCACGGCGGTGATCGATTCTTTATCACCCGCGATTGCGCTCCACTTTCCAAACACGATATAAAGGTCAGCAACATCGCCATTCGAAATAAAGATTTTGCTACCGTTCATGATGATTGAATCAGCGTCGGGTGTGAAGGTGGTTTTCATCCCCGTGGCGTCTGAACCCGCGGTGGGTTCGGTAATCACCAGGGAAGCCAAGCCGCCTTCGGCCATGCGAGGCAGTAGCCGAAGCTTTTGCTCTTCGTTGCCAAAATCCATTAAAGGCTTGATGGCATGAAAGTTAGTCGCCCAAATGATACCTGTTGAGGCGCAGGCTTCGCTGATCTCGCGCACACAGGCTAGATAGCAAGCGTACGATAAGGGTGCGCCACCGTAGGCTTCAGGGATGAACATGGCGTTCAAGCCCAAATTGTTGATCTCTTTGACGTTATCCCACGGAAACTCGGCGGTCTTATCGTAATGGGCAGCGCGCGGTGCAATTTTTTCGGCTGCAAGTTGCTTAACTGAATCGAGGAGCATGGTTTCTTCTTGCGTCCACGGCTGCGCGGCATCTAGTCTTTCTAATACGTTCATCTTTTACTCCGTAAAACTTCGCCGTTCTGGATGAGACTGGCGTAAAAAATTTTTTTGTGACATGCATCGACGGGCGAATTGACTGCAGTCGCGCACCTGAGTCTTTCGCAGGCCAGTCCAACTATCATTGCAACATGCCGTGCGCGCCATCAATATAGATTGTTTCGCCTGTCATATAAGGTGAATTTAAGACAAAGAGTGATGTCACGAGATTGCCAATATCTTGCGCCTCGCCGGCCACACCAGACGGAATCCGCTTTGCCAGATAGTCAGCGAGGGGCCCTTTTTGAATCATCTCGCGATTAAAGTCTGTCATGACATAGCCAGGAGCGACGTTGAGCACCCGAATCCCCTTGGGCGCCCACTCGACCGCCATGCAGCGTGTCATCGCACCTACCGCGGCTTTGGTGGCGCAGTAGGTCAGGTGTTGCTTGACGCCAAGCTTGTCATAAAACGAACCAATGTTGACGATCAAACCACCTTTGTTTTCAAGTAGGTGGGGGTAAATTGTTTGACTCGCTGCCAAGACTGAGTAAGCATTGACATCCATCACGTTTTTGAACTCTTGCTCAGCAATGTCTTGCACGCGATCTTGCGAGTGGATGCCGGCGTTATTGACAAGGCCAATTAGCGGCTGGCCCGAGCGCTGTGCAATGTCAGCAAAGGCTGCTGTCAATTGTTCAGGGCGACTGACATCGCACTTGGCGCTGAACCAGTGTTTGGCAAGCTCTGGTGTTGCGCCTGTGATTTGGGGTGTCTCGCCCGAGCGTGACAGGCAGCCGACCGCGTAGCCCGCTTGCGCAAGACCAAGCGCGATGGCTGCGCCGATGCCGCGACTGGCGCCTGTGACGATAATGCAGCCTTTTTTTGATGAAGTGCTCATGTTCTACCTGAAGAGGTCATAAATAGAAAGTGGGTCTAGGTTAACAAGTGGGGCGCGGCGCTGGATAGTGAGTCTGTTAAAAATCCTGCCGCGGGCACCATTTATTTTTCAGTCAACGAATTAATGATCCTTAAAGATAGCGGGTCGCTTCTCAACAAACGCGGTCATGCCTTCGTTGGCGTCAGCAGTTTGAAAAATTAACGTTGATAAATCACGCTCAATTTTTAGACCTTGTTCGAGGGTTGTTTGCACGCCTCGCGAAATCGCTTGGCGTGCCATCTCAAGTGCCAAGAGTCCATGCTTAAGATATGGCGCTAAAAATTCGGTGCCGAGGGCGTAAGGATTACCATCGACGACCAAGCGCGTGACTAAGCCAATACGTTCGGCCTCAGTGGCTTCAACGGTGCGACCTGACAGGATGATATCGAGTGCGCGGCCTTCGCCAATCAAGCGGGGTAAGCGTTGTGTACCGCCGTAGCCTGGGATCAAGCCGAGTTTGATTTCTGGCAAGCCCATTTTGGCACGCGCCGTGGCGATACGAAACGTGCAGGACAGCGCCAGTTCAAGGCCGCCACCAAACGCGTAACCGTGAATCACCGCCACAGACGGAACACGCAAAGCGGCGAGACGATTAAAGGCCTCTTGCCCGAGACGTGCGCCTTCGTGTTGCTGCACAAGGGTTCGCCCGAGCAGTTCTGGGATATCGGCCCCGGCACAGAAAGATTTTTCGCCTGCGCCCGTGATCACCAAGCCGCGCACTTGTTGCTGCTCGATCGCGTGTTCAATTTGAGCCAGCGTGTTGTTCAGGTCTTGCAAGATCCCAAAGCTTAAGGCGTTGAGCGCCTTGGGGCGATTGAGATGCAAGTGGGCTAAGCCTTGGTCAATTGAAAGTTCTACCGCCATGTTCGACTGCCTTTTTGGTTGGATCAATGTGGTGATGGTTCTTGAGCGATGTTCACTAATTACACTAGACGCATGAAGGAGGTCATAGACTAGGAGAAGAAAGGGTTTACCAAGAGCTATATTTCGACATTCAGAGGGCTAAGGTGATCACGCAGGCGCCTTCCAGCGAACCGGTAAAGGCTTGATGTCTCCGCGCTTGGTCATTTCAATGAGTTCGCGTTTTAAAATCTTGCCGCTGGCCGTCAGTGGGAAGGCGGGCATCACAATAAAGTATTCGGGCATGTCGTATTTTGATAGGCCAACCTCGTGCAAGTGCTGCAAAACTTGTTGGGGGTCAATCGTGGCGCCTGCCCGCTGCAAAATCGAGAGGCACACGCGCTCGCCTAAGCGATCATCTGCAATCGGAAACACAGCGGCCTTCACGACATCCGGGTGTCTGTGCGTTAAGTCTTCGATTCTTGCTGGGTGGATGTTGTGCCCGCCACGAATAATCAAATCTTTTTTACGCCCGACGATTTGTAGACAGCCCTGTTCATCAAATACACCGAGATCGCCGCTCATGAACCAACCTGTGCGGTTAAAAGAATTTTCAGTGGCAGTTTGATCGTCAAAATAGCCAAGCATCAACAACCCACCGCGCCCGCCAATTTCACCGACCTGGCCTTGCGCGACCTCGTGATCGGGATGCTCGGCATCAAAGATTCGAACCTCATAGCCTTGCGCAGCGCGCCCGCACGTCGCCACAATCGTGCTGGTAGGATCAGTGGGTAAAGTGTATTGATGCGAACCGTTTTCGGTCATGCCGTAAACGTTTTGTGGCGTCACGCCAATCCGCAAAAATTGCTCAGCGACTTCGCGCGGGATCGGAGACCCCGCCATATAAAACGAAGTCACCTGGCCCATTGCGGTCAAACCACGACGACGAACATCTTCCAGAATATCCATCGCGTGCGTCGGTACACCCATCACATAGGTTCCTTGGCTTTCAATGATCCAGTCAAGCGCAGGTTTGCCGGCAGCAAAGTTATGGATGACGAGTTGCAAGCCCGCCGCAAGCCATTGCTCGATCGAAACCGTACCAATGTGATGGCTTAAAGGGCTGAGCGCGACAAGAATAGAGTGTTGATCGTGATGCCAGTCACGTACCATCATGCGGCCGTTAGCCAATAACGTGTTATCGCTGTGCATCACACCTTTGGGCAACCCTGTGGTGCCCGAGGTGAAGGCTAAGTAAACAATTTTGTCGGGGTTCGTGTCGGCAGGGGGTAAGCCCGGTGCTGGGGCTGCCTCGGCAATCGTCTTCAGCCCGGTCGTGTCGTGGTCAACCGTCTGATGCGCAGTCGTTTGATGTTCAACCGTCTGATGGTCAACCGTTTGCGTGGCGTCGGCAAAGGTCGGTCCGTAGAAACAGGTACGGATTAACGTGGGTACTTCGCTCAACAAAGCCGAAATCGGTTGAGTGGCTGCGTCAGAGCCATAGCCTGGTGTTGTAAAAAATGCTTTGCATCGAATGCGCTTGAGCAGTGTAATGATTTCGCCAGAGGTATAGCTTTGATGAAGCGACGGGCAGCACACGTAGCCATTGCGAGAACAGGCCATGAACACAAGCACGCTTTCAACACGGCTTGGCAACCAGATCGCGACACGGTCACCAGCACTTAGCCCCGCTTGATGCAGGTCTAAAGCAAGTTGCTCAACCGCTTGTAAGACTTGTGACCAGGTTAGTGTCGTGAACAAATCGCGCAGGGCAATATTATCTGGGCGTGCGTGGGCGTGTTGTTTCAACAGGCCGAACATGGTGTCGGCATGCCAAGCCCCCGAGGCATAGTTCTCGCGGGTTTTTTGTGGATCGTGCAGAGTCAACATCATGTTCGAAAACCTAAGCGCGGTATAGAAAAAGCCTGTTGGCCAAAGTAGAAGGCCTTTTGACTGAAGTAAAGAGCCTAAGGGCTAAAGCAGAACGCCCATTGCCTGAAATAGAGAGTCTAGTGACCAAAGGTAGATGAATCAGGTTTACGCCGTTCGGCAAACGACGCTGAAAGCTCATCATGTTCTTTGGTGTCTAGATAGCCACGCAGCAGCAGATCATGCGCCATACGCGACAAGCCGCTGACCCCACCATGGCGTGCGTTGAACGCGGCCTTGACCGATGCTAAGGCAAACGCGCCGCGATCGGCGATTTCGAGTGCCCACTTGCGAGTTTCGGCACGCAGCTCTGCGGCGGGCACAACGCGATTGATCAGGCCCATTTCAAGCGCTTGCTTGGCGGGGATCTTGGGGTTTGAAAACCACATTTCTTTTGCGCGTTTTTTACCGACCAAATCTTCAAGGTACCAAGTACCGTAGCCGGCATCGAAGCTGCCCATCATTGGGCCGACTTGGCGAAAGGTCGCGGTATCTGAGGCAATCGTTACGTCGCAGACCATTTGCAAGACATTGCCACCACCGACGGCAAAACCGTTGACTGAGGCGATGACGGGCTTTTGCAGACGGTCAATGCTTTCGTACATTTCAAGGGTGGGCAAGACACCCGCATACAGCTGAGTGTCTTCCATGCCTTCTTTGCGCCCGCCGATACAGAAGAAGCGATCGCCAGCGCCGGTTAAGACGATGACGCGGGTACGGGTTTCGCGACGAATCTCGTTGATGCAGTCACGAATCTCATGACACATTTTTGGCGTGAACATATTGCCATCATGGGGGCGGTTGATCGTAATCGTGCCGATCGGGCCGTCTTCTTCGTAAAGGATTTCGTCGAATGTCATAAAAGTCTCGTTGTCTGTCCGTAATTTTTTTAGATAACCGCGCCGACAATTGTCGGGCGCAGATGTCCTGGTTAGTCTTTGATTCTGCGTATTCTTGTGCTGTAAATTTTACTCGCGCTGTTTATCCTTAGCACGTGAGCTATTGTATCTAGACAGTTGCCAGCCATTTGTAAAATAGGCGGCCTGCCAGCCTGAACCAATTCTGTTCAATCTCCAGTCTTCACAAAGCGAGTGTCACCTCAAAATGTCTACGGTGTTCACTCAACAAGGCCGAGTTATTCATTCACGATCTTGGTCTGTTGCAACTGCGCGATCTGTTCTGGGCTGAGCTTGAGCCGTTCTCGCAAAATTGCCTCGGTGTCTTCTCCGAGAGTCGGTGGCGCTTTACGGTGAACGTGATGCTGACCGTTGATAGTAATGCCTAGACCCACTTGTGGCACCTCACCATAACCAGAATCACTCTTATAAAAAAATTCTTTAGTTAAAAGGTCTTGATCTTTTGTGACCTCATCCACCCGATTGATGGGGCCAGCGGGGATTCGATTTTTGGCAAATAGCGCGAGCCATTCATCGCGCGGTTTGGTGGCCAGCACCTCAGCGATGCGCGCCACAATGGCAGGTCGGTGGATGCGGCGCCCAGCATTGCCGGCGTACTCGGGCTTTTCAGCAAAGGCGGGATCGCCGACCGCCTGCCAAAAGCGTTTCCAGATGGCGTCGTTACCCAGTCCAAGCGAGAGCTGTGCGTCGGCCGTGTTGAACACCTGATAAATGGCGATGACTGAGTCTTTACCCCCCGAGCGGCGCGGGACCTCGTCAGACCCTAGGTAGGCGACTACGCGCGGTGCGGTAAAGCGAGTCATGGTAGAAAGCATCGAGATGTCGATGCTAGAGCCCTTGCCGGTGCGGGCGCGGCCATGAATGGCAGCCATGACGGCCATGGCCAGATCTTGTCCAGCCAGCATATCGGCGGCGGGTGTACCCACTTTTTGAGGATCGCTTTCGCTTTCGCCGGTCAGATCCATAATCCCTGAGTAGCCTTCGGCAATCAAATCGTAGCAGGGGTGATCGCTGCGACTGCCGGTTAAACCAAAACCCGTCAGGCTGGCATGAATGAGGCGCGGAAACCGTTCTCGGAGCTTGGCAAAGTTCAAGCCTAATTTGTCTTGAACACGTGGTGTCATGTTGAGCACCAGTACGTCTGTGGTTTCAAGCAACGACAGCAAGATCTCTAGGCCTTCAGGTTGACTGATATCAAGGGCCATACTGTGTTTGTTGCGATTGACGCTTAAAAACCAGAGCGAGGCGCCGTTCAAAAAGGGTGGGCCCCACTGGCGAGCATCGTCGCCTGTGCCGGGCTTTTCGATTTTGAGTACGGTGGCGCCAAAATCGGCCAATAGTTGAGTGGCGTAGGGGCCGGCGACCGAAGTGCTGAGATCTACGACTTGAATCCCCTCAAAATGCGCAAAACCTTGAGCGGCCTGTACGTGGGGCAAGTGTTGATAAGGCAGAGTCATCGCGGACATTATCCTAAGGTGAAGCCGTGTTTGCGCTTCTTGTTAATATTGAGCGTAATCATAACGAATCGACTCTCGCTGCACCTTTTAGCCGACGAGCCGCAATTATCGGAGACCCGCATGCTTAATCCCCTTAAACCCTGCCTAAAGGGCGTTTTTACCCTCATGGTTTTGGCCACACTCAGTGCCTTGCCCACAGCCTACGCACAGTCGACCAACGATAAGCCCATTAACGTCGTGATCCCCTTTGCCCCAGGCGGCGGCACAGACGTGCTGACTCGGATGGTGATGCCCAAGGTGGCTGACAAACTCGGTGTGACCGCTGTGATTGAAAATCGCCCTGGTGCTGCGGGGGCAATTGGTGCGCAGTTCGTTGCCCGTGCGAACCCCGATGGCAAGACCTTATTGGTGGGCTCGGTTTCTGAAATTGGTATTAATCCAAGTATCTATCCAAAGCTTGCCTATAGCGTTGAGCGTGATTTTGTAGCTCTCACAGCCTTGGCGGCGGCGCCCATGGTGCTGGTGGTGCATCCCTCTTCACAAATCAAGGTGGCCTCAGACCTAGTGAAGTTGGCGAAAGACAATCCAGGAAAAATTAATTTTGGCTCAGCAGGTACCGGTTCGGGTGCCCACATGGCGGCCGAACTGTTTATTTTTGAGACCAAAATTAAACTTACCCACGTACCTTACAAAGGGACTGGCGCCGTGACGGCAGACATGCTGGGCCAACAGCGCGATATGGTGCTGTTTGCACCCTTGCCAGCGGTGGCTGGTATCGTGCGCTCGGGCCAACTCAAAGCGATTGCGTTGACCGGCAAACAGCGCTCGTCGGCGATGCCTGAGGTGCCCACGTTTATCGAGGCAGGTATCCCTGGCTTTGATATGGATTATTGGTATGGGTTGATGGCTCCGGCGGGCACGCCAGAGCAGGCACGTAATGCGTTGCATCTGGCGGCGCTTGAGGTATTGAGCAGGCCAGAGATGATCGCTGACTTGTCCAAGCAGGGCTTGGTCCCAACCATCACAACTGAAAAAGAGTTCGCCGCCTTCGTGCGAGCCGACATGGCCAAGTGGGCGCAGGTAGTGAAGGCGGCTGATATTAAAGCGGATCAGTAAACTGCGCAGACAGACCGTTTTTTTGATAAGTTAGCGGCGTTTCGCAGACAATCTGGTTAGCCGACTCACAGAACACGAATCGGCTAACTACCATCGCTTCATCAGCGACGAGTGGCGCTCAGGGTTGCTGTCTTAGCCTTGAAAATGCGCCGCAGCTCGACCGGCGATACGACCTGAAATAAACGCCCAGCCTAAGTGGTGGCCGTGACCTTCAAGTAACAGGCCGCCTTGACCCGCAGAACCGGCGGCATACAGCCCGGGGATCACCTGCCCGTCGGTGCGCAAGACTTCAAGCTTGTCGGTGATCTTTAACCCGCCATCGGTAAAGACGACGTAGCTTTTGATGGGGCCTAGTGCATAAAACGGCCCTTGCGTAATGGCGGGGCGGGCACCGCGGTCGTGTTGGTTGTAATGCGCGATCGTTTCAAACAATGCCTGCCCAGAGACCCCCATGCTCGCCGCTAGTTCTTCGAGCGTTGGCGCGCAATGAAAGATGTCTGGCCGGTTGCGCCGGTAATCGTCAATGTAGGCATAGGCTACGCCGGGTGCGGTCGAGATGTAATACGGCCAAGCCGAAAACTTTTTGGCGACCATGCTATCCATGACAATCCAGCCAATCCGCTCAGGCTGCTTAGCCATGTCTTTGTTTGGCTTATCGAGTTCGTTGGTAAAGCGCTTACCGTCCTTATTGATCAGCACACCACCTTCGCGATATAAGTCTGTCGAAGGGCTGACCGCAGTGGTTAAGAAACTCATTAAGAAAGGGCGCAAAATCCATTGAGGCAACCACTTGGCCGACCAGGCAATGAGTTGCGCGATGATTCTGGTGGGGGGTAAGCGCTGCAGCAAATTGGCACGGGTTGGCGCTAAAAATCGCATGATCGGGCCGCGCACAATGTCGCCATTGACCACAGAGGCGCCTAGCGCCATCGCCATGCGATGACCATCGCCTGTGGCCGTGGTGTTAATGGCGTCGACTAAGGCAACCTCTGGGTTGGCCAGCTGGGCTTTTAAGTCAGCCGCCGCGCTGTAGTCACCGCTGGCGAGTACTACGCCACGACGCGCAATAAAGGTATGCAAAGTGCCATCTGGCAAAGTGGCCTCAACACCTACGGCGCGTTCACCGTTAAGGACAATGCGCTGCGTCGCCGTGTTCAGACGCAGGTCGACCCCGAGGCTGCGACAGCGGCGCGTCAGATGGTAGGCAAACGAGCGCGAGTTAGGCACCACATTATGCATACGTGCAACACGATGGGGCGGCTCTTCTTCGGGGCCGACAAACACGACACCGAGTTTCATCAACCAGTCGATCATGTCGGCCGTGTTGTCAACCAAGATACGGCGTAACGCAAGGTTGTCACGCGGTGCGAGTGCGCCGGCGTGCTTTTCCATATCTTCAAAATGCGCGTCTGTGCTGTCTTGTATGTTGGCTTTGCGTTGATGAGGGGTACCCGTCGCGGTAATCGAACCGACTGACCACGAGGTTGAACCACCGGTATCAGAATTTTTTTCAAGCAAGATCACGTGGCGCCCGAGTTCTGCGGCCTCGATCGCAGCCGCTAACCCAGTACCACCACCGCCAATAATTAGGACATCAGTATGCGTTGTTGCTGACACAGCTCTTGCTCCACCCTGTTAAGGGATTATTTTATGTTCGCGAAAATAATCAAAACCGCCAGTGAACATCTTTGGCGTGTTGATGGTTTCAGTAAAACCATCTCGTTGCGCTTTAGCCATGTCAGATACAACATCCCATTGCAATGACAACACATAGTCACCATACGGCCATTGCGCTACTGTTTGCAAGTCAGTTTTTTTCAAATTGTATTTTTTGATCATGGCTTGCCAAATAGCGTCTTTGTCAGAGGCAAACTTGGCGAAGGTGCTCGAATTCGGTTGACCGACTTCCATCTTGAAGTGCTTAGCAAAGACGGGCCATAGCTGAGACCAACTGACTGGGTCACCGTTGACGATGTTATAGGCTTGGTTGGCGCATTGAGGTGCAGTCATCATCCAAACCGCCGAACGCGCCAGAGTCGGTAACCACGAAAATTGGGTTTTTACCTCGAAGCTGCGAGGTGTGCCTGGAAAATGTAAGGGCTCGCCGAGTTCGCGCAAGATCGACGCGTAGAGCCCCAAGACCAGCAACATATTGCGCGCTTCATCGGTGCGATAGTTACAAAACGCATGGGGGCGCGAAATCGACCAAGACCAGTTTTGTCCAAGCTGGCGTTGTTCAACAAGCTGTTGCTGTTCAAAATAAAAGCTCTTGTAATTGCCGCAGGCATCATCTTCGCGATAGGGTGTGCGACGCTCTTTAACTGTGTGGCCATAGTACTTTGTGCCATGCACGAGGTGAATATGCTGCAGCTCGTTTGAATTGTGTTCGAGCGCGTCAAGCAGGTGTCTTAACATTGCGACGTTGGTGTCTTTGGATTCAAGCTCACCGCCAAAATGATCAAAGCGCGCAGCGTACAGCACATGCGTGATGCCCTGCAGTTGCGTTAGTTTCTGTTGACAGTCGTTCGCCTCGGTGAGATCGACCGCAAGCATCGGGTAGGGGGCGTGTGGGTCAGGCGTGCGCGCCAAGCCCAAGGGCCCCCAATCACCTAGCCCCATTAAGTGCATGCCAACGCTCGAGCCGATTTGACCGGTGGCACCAGCGATCAAAGTCTTGCGTGGTTTGGGCTTGAGGTTCAAAGTCATGACTCTTGAAAGTGTTGGCGCGGATAACCGTTAGCCGGGTTGCGCCGAGGCATAGAGCGCAACGTCAGCGCGCGTTGGCAAGCCGAGTGCTCGCGCCAGAGGTATTACACTGATCCCGCGGTAAGGCGTTGACTGATCTAGGCCAACTGCTCGCAACCAAGTAAACGTGACGCCTTCAAACGCTGGTTCTTGCTGAGCAAGCTCAGGCTGCTTCTGATCGGTCACGACTAAGGCACAGTCTGCAGGCACCTCAGGTGCCATGATGCTTGCCTGTTCTACACCTTCGAAAAGGTTGCGCTGGTAAAAGCGTTTGTCTATTAAACTCAGCCAAGGCCCCATCCCCCGAATCTTTTGATAATACGGGTCGACAAAGACCTCGGGCGAGCGAATTGAATACATCGCTAATGAGGGTGGCCAGCCGAGTGCTTTCGTTTGAAAGCGCTCGGCTGAGGTGATGCCGTCCACGGTACGCATGATGCGCAAGTGCTCGACATACCATTGCGCCCATTGCTGCTGTTGGGTGGGATCGGTAATCCCGCTTTGACTCATAAAAATCATGATGACACGGGTGAAGTCAATGCGCTTACGAAAAGAGAAGCAGCGCTCGATCGCAGCAGGCGCAAGGGCAATGTCCGAGTCATCAACTAGTTAATTTGGAGACCGGATTTCTTAATCACCGGACCCCACTTGATCGTTTCTGCCTCAATCAGCGCCGAGAAGAGTTCAGGAGCACCCCCGACCAGCTCAAAGCCCATTTTCTGAAGTCGCGCGCGAATCTCGGGATCATTAATGGCCTTATTGAAGGCTGCGTTCAGTGTTTTGATGGCCGCAGGAGGGGTGTTGGCGGGGGCCAGTACACCGTTCCAAGAGGTGACGGCATAGCCGGGCACGCCCGCTTCGGCGATCGTGGGTAGCTCGGGCAAAGTGAGCGAGCGCTTTTCGCTGGTGACCGCGATTGCTCTGAATTTGCCACTGGCGATATTCGCTAAAAGAGTGGCCGGTTCACCAAAAATCATATCGATCTCACCAGACAGCAAAGCAGTCGCTGCGGGTGCACCGCCCTTGTAGGGAACGTGCTGTAACTGCACGCCCGCCATGTCGGCGAACAGTTGACCCGTCAAGTGATTGATCGCACCGTTACCACTTGAACCGTACGTAAGTTTGCCCGGATTGGCTTTTGCGGCGGCAATGACGTCTTGGACTGTTTTGAAAGGTAAGTTGCTATTGACGACCAGCACTTGTGGCACTGAGGCTAAAAAAATGACCGGAGTGAAATCTTTTTCTTCAAAGGTCATCTCTTTATAAAGGTGCCGGTTGATCGAGTGTGTACCCGAATAGGCAAACGCGATGGTGTAGCCGTCTGCTGGCGCGCGCGCAACCGCGGTGGCACCGATGTTGCCTGCCGCCCCGGCGCGGTTTTCAATCACCACGGGTTTGCCTAGCGCTTCGGCAACAGGGTTTCCAAGCAAACGTGCCATCACATCACCACCACCACCGGGTGGCCACGGCACAATCCAGCGAATCGCCCGATCAGGAAATGTTTGGGAATAGCTAACTTGTGTTGTTGAAAATAACGCCACAACAATAAAAGCTGCGCGCATCAAAGCTCTAAGCATCTTGGTCTCCGACTGAATTTGTGAAGCCCAGGCTATGAACGCCTGAGTCTGTTGTTTTGTGCTGATCCTGCAAATTTAACCGATCTAGTGCAATTTTTTTGCTATGTTTAGTAGGGGCGAACCCTCGCTCGCGCAATCTAGACGTGCCGTGCAAGCAATGACGCTGTTGACCTGCGATCTTGCGCTGTTGAGGGGGATTACAGCTGCACTGACGTCATACCAACGCCGTCAAAGCTCGCCACTACCAAATCACCAGGCTGAGCAGACGGTACGCCACACCACGTGCCTGTGGTCACGACGGTGCCTGCTGGCACTGACGCACCGCTTGTTGTGGCGTGGCGCAGCCAAAACGGTAAGAGCCAACGAGGGTCTTGCATAGAGTGGGTGCCGACAAATTCTTGAGCAGGTGCCTGACCGATCTTGACGGTACAACGCTGGCGCGTCCAGTCGCGCTCGACTTCTTGCGCGCTGTAGGGCATCCAGTTACCCACCACCAACGCGCCGTGGGTTTGCATATCGGCTAGCTTAAGCAATGGCTGCAGTTGCTCGGTTTGTTGCCAACGTGAGTCAACCACTTCGATGGTGACCGCCATGGCGCCGATTAAGGCATGCGCTTGTTCGTGCGTAAGTGTCGCCGCTTCAGCAGGTGTCACAAGCCGATTTGTTTTGAGGGCAATTTCGATTTCGATCAAACGCATATTAAAGGGCCATTCGCGCGCCTGCGCGGGGCTGGTCCAGACACCTGTCTCTAAAAGGGCGGTCGACAATAGGTCAGCGGTGCGTGAAGAGGCGCCTGATTTCCAGTAACGGCCGACGCTGGCTTGCTCGGGGGCTAACTCTTTGCGCACCAGTTCTTGCACTGCATAGGCGTCGTCAGTAGATTGCAGTTGATCGACGTGTTGGGCCGGATTAGCCGGTTGTCGGTCGCGGCGGGCCGTTAAAAGGGTCTGGGCAATGGCGGCAATATGGGGGTTTGTCATTTAAAAAGGCTCTCAGTCAGATAATCAAGGATAATCGACTTCCTGACTTCGCACAGTAGACACGAGATTTATGGCCTTACGCGCAACCATTTATAAAGCTGAGCTCAATGTGGCGGATGCTGATCGCCATTATTACGGTAGTCACGCCTTGACGCTTGCTCGGCACCCTTCAGAAACCGAAGAGCGCTTGATGGTGCGTGTGCTTGCCTTTGCCTTGCATGCGCACGAAGACTTGGCTTTCACTAAAGGCTTGAGTGACGCCGACGAACCCGACATTTGGCTCAAAGACCTGACTGGCTCGATTGACCTTTGGATTGAAGTTGGGCAGCCTGACGAGCGCCGCATCTTAAAAGCCTGTGGTCGTGCCAAACAGGTCGTGATTTATTGTTATAGCGGTCAGAACAGCAAGATTTGGTGGGATGGCATTCGCAACAAGCTCGAGCGCGCGCGCAACTTAAAGGTGGTGTGTTTGCCTTCAGAGGATACTCGCGAGTTAGCCGCGCAGACACAGCGCAGCATGATCTTGCATGCCAACATTCAAGATGGTGAAATTTTTATTTCAAATGATCAAGGTCAAATTACCTTTGTGCCAGAGGTTTGGCGCGAGGCAAAAGACTAAGCCCCGTCGTGTCAAACGAAAGACTAAGCGCTGTTGTGTCAAACACGATCGTTACGATTGAAAAAAAACCGTGGCTTCGCTCAGAGCGCGCGGCCTCTGTGCTGCGACTGCTAGTTGTTGTCGCCGTGCACGGCGCGGTGATCGCTGCCTTTCTGAGCTGGTCGTGGTCGCCCGCTCCGATTGAAGTCTCTATTGTGAGTCTCGAAGATCTTTGGGGTGAGGTGTCAACGTCAAGTCAAACGGTAATCAATGCCTTACCGCCTTGCGTCGTCACTGCGCTTTCAGCCAAGTGCGAATGAGCTCAAAATTTACCGCCCCGCGTATCCGTCTGACTTCACCCTTCGCGTTCACTAACATCGTAATGGGTAGCTCACCTTGCCATTTTGGGTCAATCTCATGGCGCAGGTATTCATCAAAGACGGCAGCACTGGCACGATTGTCTCGATGTTCAAGGCCTGCCTGAGCGAGCGCTTGTGCCGCTGTTTCCAACGGCACCTGATCGACTTCGATGAACACAGTTTTTACGCTTGCAAATTCTTTTAAAAATTTACCCCAGTGTGGTAATTCTTCGAGACATGGCCCGCAAGTGAAACCCCAAAAATGTATGATTTGAGGCTTGCCACGACCGGAGGTAAGGATTTTTTTCCAATCGCCCGGTTGATACAGACCTAGCTTTGGTCTGTCAATTTCGAGCTCAATTAAACGATAGCCTTGCGCGGCCGTCAGCCAAGACAGGTAGGCAATACCCTCGCGTTGAATGAGTAAGGGATGATCAGAGTAGCCCACCGTTTCAGCGATCATTTTTGGGGATGACCATTGCACGCCATCGTCAGTTGAATACTGGGCAAAAACTGCAGTGCGTTTGCCGTCAAATTCTTTCCAGGTCAACCAAAGTGCTGATGGAGTAGAGAGTAGGTATGGGCGCCCTGGCATTGCTTCGGGGTTACCGATGGCAACGGGGTTTGAATAGGTTGTTCCCTGATCGGTCGAGCGTGCATAAAAACTTCCAGTCCTAGCGCTACCCTGCGTAAACCAGGCGACGTGTTGCACGCCTGCTGCAGACACCGCCAAGGCCGGGCCATGATGTGGGCAGCTATCGGTGGCCCAGGCATCTACTGCAACGCGGCGAGTCGGGCCCGGTTGTGTAGGCGTTGTAAACGTTTGTGTTGCATGATCACGCACCGACCCCTCAAAAATCGCACGATATAGAATCACTGGTAAGCCGTTGGGGGTAAGAGCAGACGCGATCCGACAGCATTCACAACTGCTGCTTTGTGTAATGCTTTCTTGCGAAAATGTTTGAGCACCGTCAGGTGACCATGCATAGGCGATTGAGCCGCCTAACTGTTTTTTACCCGACTTGTTTGCTTGAGCGACTAGGCGCTTATCAATCCAACTCGCAAAAATCTGGCCCTGCGGATCGGTCAGTAAGCTAGGAAACCGCTGACTAGTTGGATCTTGGCTGATCGGTGCCGGCGCAGAAAAGTTCTTTCCGCTATCGACAGAGCGTGAAACGTTGACCTGTGCATTCCAGTTTTTGTCGCGAAAGAAACCATAGGCAACGATCAGATTATTTTGTTTGTCGCTGACTAACTGTGGGCGCGCATCGGGGCCCGTATCTAGAAAAGCGCCGTGTTGAGCGATTTCTGTGCGAGGCTCAAAACTGACGCCAAGGTCGGTTGAGCGCGCGATCGAAATCGCCCCGCCGCCCGCCCAGGTCAGCCACAGTGCACCGTCTTGAGTAAAGAGTGGTGTTGCAGCGCGTGCGCACTGTAGCGTTGTATCTTTGCATTGTGCCGCTGCACTCGTTCGGGTGGCAGGGCTTGCCGCGCTTGTTGTCGTTTGCGCTCCGTGAGAGTGCTGCGCAAAGGCGATGGGCTGAGCGAGTATCCCCCCCGCGCTCAACATACCTGTGAGCCACAGGCTTTGAGCAAGCCTTAACGTGGAACCGAGTACTAGTTGCTTCATGTGCATGATCAGAGCCATCTGCATATTTCCATTTGCTTATTTATTAGAACCATCTGCTCAGTGATGAGAGTCTTCTGCTTTTTCATCAGACTCATCTGCTTGTTCAATAAAGTCACTTGCTTAACCAAAGTGAGGTGAAGAATCGAGACAGCCTCTCTACAAAATGAGAAAGGCTGTTGCACGACGAATTAAAACGTTGCCCTGACACCCAGTGTGAACCAGCGTGGTGGGCCCATGCTTGGTACGCCTGATGAACTGATCGTATTGCTTTGATATGCGGTGTAGGTCATGCCCTGAGCGAGATAATTGACATTGAACAGGTTCTGAACGTTGCCATACAGCTGCACCGTCTTATCAAGTTGGTATCTAAAGCCAAGATTGACGAGGGTGGCGCCGTCATTTAACTGAGTGTGCGCAGTGTTGTTCCAGAAGGACGGAAACGACTGCAGTTGACCAGATAAGGCTAACTCGGGCGTCGCTTGCCATTGAACGCCTGCATTGAGCATCCAAGGAGGAACTTGACCAAGCTGTTCATTGGTGGGCGATGCGACATAATCAGACGAAGTCAAATAAGCCCACGTCTGCGTAAAACCTAGATTGACTTTGACTGTTTTGGATAGCGTGGCTTGACCCAAAATTTCGTAGCCACGAAGCGTTGCGCTACCGGCGTTGACGTTTTGCCTCAAGCTTGTAATGCTGCCCGCTGCAAGGCCAGTACCGGCGATGAGTGGATTACAGGTTGCCACTGTCGTGCACATGGTTGCGCCATCGATAAAGTTGCTCAAGTTATTGTTGAACACCGTCACCGAAAGGCTTGCATCCTTTTCTTTGGTACGCAGATCAAAACCAATTTCTTGTCCAAAGTTGGTTTGCGGTGCCAAGTTGGGATTAGCAATCGTGATCGAAGAGCCGCTTAGAAAGGTTCGATACAACTGGTTCATACCAGGTGCGGCAAAGTTTCGATAGACCGCAGCGCGCAGATCAAAGTTATCATTCACATAGTATTTAATACCCAAGGTAGGATTAAAGCTTGCGTAACTATTGTTCGCGAGTGGTGTATTGATTGGCTTTGGTGCTTTGCCTGCTGTGTAGACGTTGCCAGTCAAGCTTGCGTTCGTGACCTGATAAAAATCTTCGCGCAAGCCAAAGTTAATGTCTACGGGCGCATCTTTAAATTTGTATGTTCCCGTGACAAACAGGCCTTGAAAACTGTTTTGACCCTTATTGATTAAGTTGGCAGAATTGAAGCCACTTGCGGCGTACTGACTAATGTTGTCGTCCGATGAAATGATTCGGCCGTCCACGCCAAATTTCACATCTTTAAACTGACCAAAATCTTTTTGATAAAAAACAGACATCCCAAAGTTTTGATAGTTGTCTGTTTCGTCTTGGCTCATATACGGTACCCCTCTGCTCGGGGTGAAGATATTGAACGTTGGCGTTTGGGCTGAATTGGTCGTCTTCATTTGTTGAAACGCGCCCCAGGCGTTGAAGTTGATGCTGCTGTTGTCGGCAAAACGTGTGGTGCCGCCCGCAGATAGCACGTAGTTGTTCCATTTGTTGCTGGCGTTTTGCCACGTCGCGCTGGTTTCTGACGTTTCGTTCAAATTGAGTTTTGCGTAATATTTCGAATCTGCGCTTGGTGTGAAGATCGAATAAAGCGTCAAGTTATTGACTTGAGATGCCGTAGCGGTCATGTAAGGATTTCGATAGCGCTCGGGCGTGGCGTTGTACCCTTGAGTTTGCGAGCGGTCATAGCTAATGCCCAACGACATCTTGTCTGTTTTAAAAATCCGTCCAGAAAATCCTGCATTCAGCGTGCTGTAGCTACCGTAGTCCGAATAGACACTTAGCTTATCTTCTTGAGGGGGGCGGGTCACGATATTGACTACACCACCCATGGCCAAGTTACCCCACAGGCTGGTCGCGCCACCGCCGCGAATGACCTCGATACTCTCAATCGAATTTTTTGGGATACGTGCCCAGTTGACCGTGCGAAAAAATGGATCGTTGAACGGGATACCATCCACCATCACCAAGGTGTTGACGTTAGTGCTGGTGCCAAAGCCTCGAATGCTAAAGGTGCTGCCAGTTGGGTGCAGTGAGGTCGAGGGGATTTGATTGACAAAAATCCCAGGGATTTTGTTGATAATTTGATCAGTTGAAGTCTCGGGGCTGTTAATGACCTCCTCGCGAGGGATGACTGTTGTGCTGAAAGGCAAACTTTCAAGTTCAATGCCGCGTCCAGCAGATACCGTGACGGGGCTAAGTGTGGCAACGGAGGAGCCGTTCACTTGTACCGTTTGCGCCGACGCAGCGGTTGAGGCTGCCAGTAAAGACATCACCACTAGAGGGTGAAGAGAGTGTATTTTTTTCACAAGATATTCCTAGAGTCTGAAATAAAACGGAGCAACGCTGAGTGCGTTGATCAAAACAAAACAGACACGTTAGACATTACAGGCGAAGGGTGTTAAACCCGTGGCGTGCGATTGACCCAAGGTGCCGCGTTAGGCGGCAGTCGGGGGTGCTCTAGGATGGGATGGAGGCCAGGCAAATGGATGCGAGTGCGTCGAAGACACGGGTAACGCGGCTTCGGCCATCGCTATGAACAGCGGTGGTACAACTTTTGGTTGCGAGGTTAAGGCAACAGGATTGACACTGCACCAAGTGCAATGTTCAGGCGACGCTGCTGTTTCGTTTGTAGTAGTTTGCTCGCGGATTTCGCCGGAAGCAGTGTCTAGCCACTTCATCCCACTACTAGTGCAAATCGGTGCCAAAGAACCATCGGCAGACTGCAGGCGTGCAGAATGCGATAGTGTCGGCATAAGCGCCGAGAGGAGCACCGAGATGGCCGTGAGCCAAACCCAGAAGGAGCGTGTTAAATGATTTTTCACAGTGCGAAGATCATAGCATTTGAGCTTGTTGGCTTAGCGACCTGGTTGCCGACTATTTGTGACCGGCGGCGGGCTTTCGGTAACAAACGAGATCTTGTTGATGCCCGCCCTGTTTGCAGCCGCCATGGCTTGCGCAACCTTTTCGTATGCGGTTTGACGATCGGCCCGTAAATGTAATTCAGGTGACTTCACGTCAGCCGGTAGCTTTTCGCGCAATGTTTGTTCGATCGCTTCAGGCTGTGTCGCCAAGCCATTTACAAAAAATACTCCCTGTTCATCGATCGACAGTTGCAGCGCTTTTGCATTTTGATCGATGGCGGTGCTTTCGGCGCGCGGCAGATCAACCGGTACGGCTTGATTCAACAACGGGGCTGTAATAATGAAAATGACCAATAAGACCAACATCACGTCAACCAGTGGCGTGGTGTTGATGTCGTTCATGGGCTGAGACCCAAGGCCTGAACTAAATGAAGAAAAGGCCATAAACTTACACCTCTTTATTGAAGTGAGCGTTACTGAGAGCTGGCTTTGATGCGGTTCGCATCCCGCCGACTAAATAATTATGCAAGCTATGTGCAAACCCATCTAAGCGGGCCGTCACCAGCCTGTTTGAGCGCGCGCAAGCGTTGTAAGCGAGCACTGCCGGGATGGCAACAAACAAGCCGGCAGCTGTCATGATTAAGGCCTCGCCAACCGGCCCTGCAACTTGGTCCAGGCCAACTTGCCGAACCCCACTGAGCCCAACCAACGCATGATAAATACCCCAGACCGTACCAAGCAGGCCCACGAAGGGGGCGGTTGCGCCAATTGAGGCCAAAAAGGTGAGGCCGCTCTCGACCCGAGTTTGTGCTGAGACGATTGATTGTTGCAGCGTTCGAGCAATAAACTCATTTTTATCGGCTTGAGCGCCGATGCCTTTAGTTGCATTTTGATCGTAAGCCGTGGCCGCGGTGATTGCTTCAGTTGCCATCGCAGAGAAAGAACCAAAGCGATCTTGTTCTTGAATCACACGTAGCGCCTCGGCATTGTCTGGCGCGGACCAAAATTGGCTCAAGGCTCTTTCAGTGCTCGTCTTGTAGCGCCAATGCGCGGTGAGTTTGCCGAGCATGACGATCCAACTTGCAATCGACATGAATAATAAAACAAGGGCGACGCCACGCGTAATCGCATCACCTTGACTCCAAACGTGTGCTAGGCCCAGAGAGGTATTCATTGCGGGCTCCTGTGTAGAAAAAGGGTTGAGATAGATATCGAAAAGGGCATGCAGTTATTCATCGCGATCATTGCTTAAATTGAATGGGCACGACTACCGATGCAGCCACGGGTGTTGTGCCGCGTTTGGCCGGAACAAAGCGCCATTGCTTAACCGCTTGCAAGGCAGCCTGGTCTAGGCGGTCATAGCCACTCGACTGATGTAGCGTCACCTGCAAGGCGTTACCTTGTGCACTGACTTGCACCAAGACAAACACCGTACCTCGCTCTTTCATTCTGCGAGAATAGCTTGGGTAGGCGGGAGCTGGGTTATGCAAGTAATCTGCATCAAAGCGGGCACCTGTGAGCGGGGTGTCGGCGTCGCTACGGGTGGCTGCGGGTTCGCCCCGATTCGTGGACGTGGGTGAGGCGTTCGCCCGAGGCGCCGCCGGCTGACGCTCAATTGGCTTGGGCGCGAGCGGTGTAGGTTCGGGTGGCTTAGGCTTGGGCTGGGGTGGCACGGGTTCAGGTCGCTGAGGTTCAGGAGGTTTTGGTGGTGCAGGCTCGATTGGTTCGGGCCCAGGTGGCGCGGGCTCAGATCGCTGAGGTTCAGGAGGTTTTGGTGGTGCAGGCTCGATTGGTTCGGGCTCAGGCGGCTCAGGCTGTTCTGGTTCGGGTGGCGTTTGAAAAATAGGCGCAGACTCAAGTTGCGTTGTCAGAAGCGGCACCTCCAGAGACTTGGGCTCTGGCGGTTGAACGGGTGCGGGGGTGGGGTCGACAACGGGCTCAGGTGGTGGCGCCTGAGTAAACTGCGGACTTGGTAGTGTCAGCATCTGCACCTCGAGTCTCACGACCTCTGGTTCGCGCACAAGCTCTTGCTTCGACTCAAGTACCAACAAGGCGAGCACGCAGACATGCAGCGCCAGCACAAGAAGCACACGAATACAAAAAGCGATTGAGAAGCGACTTGGCACAAATTTCTCTGGCGATCTGATCGATAAGGGAGCTGAGTTGATTTCAGATCCCGACCCTGAGACGACCGCTTGCCCAGCAACTGAGACGGTCGTACGAACAACTGATCAGACCAGTAGGGGGGGGGCGCGAGGATTGGATTGGTTCGTTGTCAGGCGAGCAAGCGCCGGCAACGCGGCCAAAAGAATTAAGCCAGAGCCGTCAGTGAAGGTACTGAAATTGATCGAGCTCGGCGCAGGGGGCAGCCCAGCGAGGTGGGTTAAACATGCCGAACAATGCTTGCTTGAATCGGAGTTGCCTGAGGTAGGGCCTGAGTCTTGGACTTGGCCAGTTTTGATATCCAGCCACTTCAAACCTACGGTAGTGCAGACCGCCATCAGGTTGTGGTTGACGCCCGTAGCCCCACGCGCAGCATGGCTCAGCGTAGGTACGAGCGACGACAGCACCATCGCAAAGGCGACGATCAAAGCGTAGATCTTTGTCGAAAAGTGTGCTCGTGTCATCGCGAGAATATTAACTGATAACAACTCTGACTGTCTGACGCGTCGGATTTAAATCAAATTGTCGGGAGCGTAGCGGATCAGTAAAAAATCTTCGTACATGCCGCCAAGCCACCCCAGGCACCCCCGGCAATGACAACTCGTCGTTTTCCAGTGGCTGTGATCAGTTCGCTTTTAGGCGAAGACAACAGCGGCTGAACAAGGACTGATCCGCTGGCTACCAAGGTGCCTGCTCCGGCAAGGCTACGAGTTAAAAAACTGCGGCGATTAAGGGTAGTCATGTAGGGTGCCTTGGATGCGCCTTTCATACGAGCCAGTATTGGCGCAACACGCATGCGTCCGTTGGTGGTGATTGGCGGACACCGATGAGATATTATGTGCGATAAATGCCACGAGGCGGCAGCCAGGGAATACATCAAAGTCTCTTTGATGTGGTGTAGGCAAAATAGTTTAAACAGGTTGAATTTAGCGAATGAGTCTCGATCAGTTCCCCGACGATCTTCTCGGTTTGGCGCTTGTTGTCCTGATGCTAGGCATACGCCATGGCTTTGATCCCGATCATTTGGCGGCGATCGATGGTTTGACTCGCTACAACAGCAGCGAGCGGCCAGTTCTCGCAAAAATGGCTGGGCTGCTTTTTTCGCTGGGTCACGGTTTGGTGATTGTCCCGCTTTCAATCTATGCGGCAAGCCTGGCAAAAACATTTGATGTCCCTGTTTGGTTCGATACGTTCGGTACCTGGGTGTCAATCACGATTTTGCTTGGCCTAGCCGTCTTAAATCTGTTGAGTGTGCTGGGAACGCCTGCACACGAAGCGGTGCAGCTCAAGGGTTGGCGCCAAAGTTTTTTTGCTCGCATGCTAAATGTTCGTCATCCCGGCGCAATGCTCGCGGTTGGCGCAGTGTTTGCGTTGTCTTTTGACACACTGAGCCAAGCGTCTTTGTTTGTAGTTCTTGCCAGTAAATATCAGGCTTGGCATGTTGCGGTAGTTTTAGCGCTGCTCTTTGTGGTTGGTATGTTAATCACAGACGGCATCAATGGCTTGTTCATCGCTAAGCTGATCAAACGGTCTGATCACACGGCGCGAGTTGCCTCAAGGGTGATGGCGCTTGCGGTCTCGGGCGTGAGTATCTTGGTAGCGGTCGTCAGTATTTTGAGCGAAATTAATCCAACTTTTGACGGCTGGCGCTCGGGCAAAGAAGTCTGGTTGGGGGTGTTTATCGTTGCCATACTGGTCGCGAGTTACTTTGTAGGGCAGCGGTTGAGCAAGCCCTATATCACTAAGCAATATTAAGCATATGCAATTTTCACCTCAGCTTTGAGGCGACATTAGAATTTTTACGCTTCATCAGTGAAGCGATATTCTTATATTTGCGCTTCAACTTTGAAGCGATTAAATATATAATACGCTTTATGTACCTCTGGCAAGCGCCCAATTGGCCCAATTTTCAATACGATCTGACTGCTTTGCAGCCGACTTTGGCGCGGGCGCGGGTCGCGCAGGGGCGTGTGCTGGGTCTGGCTGGTACGTTGCAGTTGGTCGATCTGGCTCAATTAGAGCTTGAGAGTTGGGCGGCCGAGGCCGTCGCCACCGCCGAAATCGAAGGCGAGGTGCTGCAAGTTCAATCGGTGCGTGCCTCGGTCGCCCGCAGGCTTGGCTTGCCCGGCGCACCGAATGTGTTTCGCGATGCCCGTATCGAGGCCACGCTTGATGTGTTGCAAGCTGCGATCAAACGTTGGCAACATCCCTTAAGCGACGAAGACCTCTTCACGTGGCAGGCGGCGTTGTTTCCTGAAGGGCGCAGTGCGGGCGTCAAGATACAAATAGGTGCGTATCGGCAGCATACTCAGGCCATGCAGATTGTGACAGTCAAGTACGGTGCACCAGATATTGTTCATTATCAGGCGCCTTCCTCAGTTGATGTGCCCGCACAGATGAGGCAGTTGATTGCTTGGTTTAATGACAGCGCACACAGTTGTGACGGTCTGGTGCGCGCAGCGCTTGCCCATTTATGGTTTGAAGCGATTCATCCCTTCGAAGATGGTAATGGACGAGTGGGGCGTGCACTCAGTGAGTTGGCGCTTGCACAAGACATGCAAAGTTCGCAGCGCATCTGGAGCCTATCTCAACAAATCATGAATGATCGTTCGGGATACTACGAGCAACTACAAGCAGCAACGTCAAGTGACACACTCGATGTCACACCTTGGGTGGAGTGGTTTGTCGCTTGCATCGAACGCGCTGCACTGGCGGCGCTTAAGCAAATGCAAGCCGCAATTGAGAAGACCCGCTACTTTTCAACGCTTAGAGATTTGCATCCCACGCTTACTGCGTCTCAACTGAAGATCTTGGGCAAATTGTTTGAGGCGCAGCCTGAGGGGTTTTTAGGTGGCATGAGCACGTCTAACTATGTGAACATCACCGGTCAGTCGCGCGCCACCGCCTATCGCGAGCTCACAGACATGACTCAGTTGGGGTTGCTTGAGCAATACGGTCAGGGGCGAGGTGCGCGTTACCGAATCGTGCCTCTAAGTTAAACCCCCATCTGCGTAGCCAAATCCCGAATATCTTTTGCCACCACATCCCACGCCTCGGTCGCAACCAGATTGTCAGTTTGCGTCGGACCATACTCAGTTGGCCGCGGCCAAAACGCAGTTTTCAGACCACAGTTTTTAGCGGCGAGCAGATCGTTGTTGTGTGCTGCGCACATCATCACCTCTGAGGGATCTAAGCGCAGCGCGTGGCATACGCCAAGATACGACTCGGGTTGAGGCTTGTAGCAACGAAACACTTCAGTAGATAAATTCAAATCCCAGGGCAGGCCCGTGTATTTGGCGATGTCAGTCAGCAGTGAGATGTTGCCGTTTGAAAGTGGGGCAATGATGTATTTGCTTTTTAAACGCGTTAAGCCGCCCACTGCATCAGGCCAACCATCTAAGCGATGCCAAACTTTATTGACGTGCTCGCGTTGTGCCTCTGTCATTTTGCTTAGGCCATATTGCTCAAGCAGCACGTCAAGCGATTCGCGATGTAATACATCTAGCACGGTGAATTCGCGCTTGCCACTGCGGCAGGCTTCCATCGACGGCTGATACATACTGCGCCATTGTTCAGCGAACACAGTCCAGTCAGCCTGAAAACCATTTTCGTTGCCCCAGCGGGTAAGGTCACGCACGATGCTGCCTCGCCAGTCAACGACCGACCCAAACGTATCGAACACCATGGCTTTAACGGTAGTGTGAAGAGATGACATACTTTTTGCTCCGAATGTTGGTTTTGTGTGATTCTTGTTGCATTAGACCCGATAGGGTACGCGCGTACCTGGCTCATCTTGCGAAAAGTCTTTTGTGTTGCGCGTGACAAGCAGCCGTTTGTTTACTAGGGCGGTTGCCCAAACAATTGCATCAGGCAATTTGATTTTTTTTTGCTGTCTTAATGAAACGGCAACGTCAGCGACTTCTTTGTCGATCGGCAGATTGACAAAGCCACCTAGAAAGTTGCGGATGAGGGTGTCTGTCTCGGTCGTGGCACCAACCATCACCTCCATCCAGGTCACGAGACTGATGGCTTTATCTGGATAAAGATCGAGCTCTTTTTTTGCTGGTTCAAGACCATTAAGGTAATCAATAAGGATATTTGTGTCGAACAGAGCGCCTACCATTCTGAGCGCACCTGCTCTTGGTACTTGAGCCCATCAACTTGGCGTTCTTTCCAAAGTCCGAAGGCAGCAGCGGGAATTTGCTTTTGTCGAGCCAGATAAAAACTAATTGCGCGACGCACCAGTTCGGCCCGCGATGTTTTTTCGATTAGGCAAAGATCGCTCAAGTCTTTGAGTTGCTGCTCTGGAATGTCGATTAATGTGCGCATGAGAACGTCCAATCAAGTCTTTGATGATATATATATAGTATATTATGATATATCTGCGAGCAACTCGCGTATAAGATGCGCGTCCTCTGCTTGAATCAGGAGCGAGTCGTCCTTACCTTGTCACCTAATCTCACTGACCCCATTTCGTCACAAGATGCTCAGTAAACCAGTCACATGCTGCGCCGGCGGTTTCTGCCAGACGGATCCCGTATGGCTCGTAATGGCCGCCCTTAAAGAGATGCAATTTTTTAGGTTCGTGTGCGGTTGAATAGGCGGCCAACTGATCATCGGTCGGGCAGCGTGTGTCGTTAGTGCCTAATACCATCAACAAGGGGGTAGGCGAGATACGTGGCAAAAAGAGGCCCGGCTCGTAGGCCATACGTAAATCGCGCGTGCGCAGCGTGACTGCGTTGACGTAGCTGGTGCCTTTACCCGCAACAATACTCCACGCATAGCTTTCAGAACCTTCGGTCGAGATCGGTACCATTTTGGGCGGTAAGCCTTTGGCGCGATTGAGTCGGTCTTCATTGAGCTCAGCTAAAAACGCGTCGAACTTATCAGTCGGAATCGAGCGCAAAGTATTTTTGTAACCGCTGATGGTTGGCACTTGCGAGACCACACACTTGACGCGGCGATCGGTTGCGGCCACCACCAACACATGCCCACCTGAATAGCTTGTACCCCACAAGCCGATCCGATTGGCATCGACTTCAGGTTGCATGATGGCATAGGTAATCGCGTCGCGCATATCCGAGATCTGTTGCGCAGGGTCGAGCTCACCACGCGGTTCGCCTGTACTTTTGCCGGTGTTGCGATGGTCGTATACCAAGCACGCAAAACCTGCTGCGCAGAACACGTCAGCAAACTTGTCAAGCGCCATCTCTTTGATTGCACCAAAGCCGTGGCTCATGACGATGGTTGGGTAAGGTGCCGCACCAGAGTCGGGCATGTAGAGCCAGCCGTCTAGCTCGCAGCCGCCAGCAAAAAACTTAATGTCTTTTCTCATGAGGTTGTTCTTAAGGCTCTGGTCGTCATGAAGAGGCTTCCCAACCGAGAGAAGCCTCTGATGACAGGACCTCGCTTAATCCACTCGTGCGCCAGAGTCTTTGACGATTTTTTCCCAAGTCGCAAGGTCATCCTTGAGTAGTGCGGCGAATTGTTGAGGCGTGTTTTGCAAGGCTTCGCACCCTTGCTTGATCAGCTTGTCTTGAACATCCTTATCTGCCAAGGCGGTTTTGATCGCGGCATTGAGTTTGTCAAAGATCGCGGCGGGTGTGCCAGCTGGCGCCAAAATGCCGTACCACGGTGTTGAACCAAAGCCGGGGATGGTTTCGCTAATAGACGGCGTATTGGGTAATGCCGCGATACGCTTCTCGTTCGTGACCGCTAAGGCTTTGATCTTGCCTGAAGCGAGTAAAGACAGCGAGGAGGGCGCGCTCTGGACAGAAACTGGAACCTGACCGCCGGCTACGTCTGTCGCTGCCGCAGCAGCACCTTTGTACGGTACGTGCAGCATATCAATGCCGACTATCTGCTTGAACATCTCAACAATCAGATGATTGAGCGTGCCATTGCCTGCAGAGGCGTAGTTGATTTTTCCGGGATTAGCTTTCGCTTGTGCGATGAGTTCCGCCACATTGTTTGCTGGGAAAGCAGAGTTGACTACGAGCACGTAGCCGGCACTCGCAACCAAACCAACGGGGGTGAAGTCCTTGAGTGGATCAAAGCCCGTTGTCTTGTAGAGCCAAGGGTTGATCACTTGTGTGCTGTTTGTCGTGAGCAAAAGAGTGTAGCCATCAGGCTTGGCTTTGGCTGTTGCCGCAGTACCGATGTTGCCACCTGCGCCGGGGCGGTTTTCTACAACGAACTGTTGGCCGAGCACCTCGCTGAGTTTGGCAGCGACGATGCGCGCAATCGTGTCATTCGCGCCGCCGGTGGCTTGCGGAACAACCACAGAAACGGGGCGATTCGGGTAATCGGCTTGTGCAGAAGCCGTGCTCATCAGAGTCGTCGCTAAGACGGCCCCAGCGAGGAGGGCGCGGGTGGTGCTAGAAAAAAAACGCATGAGTTTCTCTGGGATTTTTGTTGTGTGGTTATACCTGACGATTTGAAAGCGCTAAGCCACCCGCACAAAAAGGCGGGCAAACCGTCAAGCAGTGGATTTGGGTGTCAACACTATTTGAGGTGAAGTCGCGATGAACTCGAATTTAAGTTAAGTTCACCGCGTGAGCAAGCCTCAAACGTTCAACGCGTGAGCAAGCCTCAAACAAACATTACATCACTGCCGACGTACCGCCATCCAGATTCACGCTGCTACCCGTGACATAGCTTGAGGCTTCAGACGAAAAGAAAGCCACAACGTTAGCAACTTCTTCAGCGCGACCGACACGACCCAAGGGCACTTCTTTGCCTTGTGTTTCATACAACTGCTCAACCGGGATACCGGCCTTAGCAGCTTTACGCTCGTGCTGTCCGGCACGAATCAAACCGATACAAACGCTGTTGACCAAAATGTTGTCAGCCGCAAATTCTTTTGACAACGCTTTTGTCATGGCCAAGCCCGCAGCGCGTGTAACGGTTGTTGGCATAGACTTGGCTTTTGGCTGCTTGGCACCGATGTTGGTCACGTTAATAATGCGACCCCATTTATTTTTGCGCATCTCTGGGATCGCTAAGCGCGACAAACGAATTGCGGCAAACAGTTTCAAATCAAAGTCAGACTGCCAGGCTTGATCGGTGACCGATTCAAACTCGCCAGTTGCCGAAGTGCCGGCATTGTTGATCAGGATGTCGATGCGGCCGTAGGCTTTCAGCGTTTCTTGAATCAGACGTGCACAATCGGCGTCTTTGCTGACATCGGCCGCAATCGCCATGATTTTGCCGCCCGCCGCGCGAATTTCGCCAGCGACTTGGTCTAATAACTCTTGCCCGCGGGCGGCGATGACTACGGTGGCGCCTTCTTGAGCCAGCTTCGCCGCGCACGCCTTACCAATACCTTGAGAGCCGCCGGTTACGATGGCGACGCGGTTTGTCAGTTCTAAATCCATTGTGATGTCTCCGTTTTTAGGTCTAAAAGCGTGTTTGTAGGGATATTCTAAAGAGCTAGCTTAACGCGAGCTTAATTCAGCTAGAATCATTGCACAATACACAGGGGCGCGGCTTGAGTCTACAGAGATTCGACAACGCAGCCTATACGGTCAACGCGCCAGTGGCCTACGGGCGTTTGTATCCTTTTACCTCTAAATCCTAAGCAACTCATGACAACCTCAACCACACTTGCAAACACGATTGAATTGATCAAAACCCTAGTGGCGTTTGACACTACCAGTCGCGAATCAAACTTAGGGCTGATTGAGTTTGTGCGAGATCATTTAAAGGGCCTAGGTCTTGCCACCCGCCTGTCTTACGATGCCGAAAAGCGTAAGGCCAATTTGTTCGCAACCCTAGGCGAGCAAAAAACACGCGGTATTGTGCTGTGTGGCCACACCGACGTGGTGCCGGTTGACGGGCAAGCCTGGGATACCGATCCGTTTAAAGCGCATATTGCCGATGGCCGCATTTACGGCCGCGGTGCGGTCGATATGAAAGGCTTTATCGCAGCCTCGCTCGCGATGTTGCCAGCCTACATGCACAGCGAGCTCAAGCAGCCCTTGCATATCGGTTTGACCTATGACGAAGAGGTTGGCTGCATTGGGGTGCAAACGCTGATTCGTGATTTGGCGGCTGCCAACATCCATCCGGCGGGTTGCTTTGTCGGTGAGCCGACGCGTATGCAGGTGATGACAGGCCATAAAGGCATGCGTGTGACACGTTGCCGCGTGCGCGGTTTAGAGGCGCATTCTTCAATGGTGCCTGAGGCGGTGAATGCGATTGAATACGCAGGTCGTTTGATTGAAAAAATTCGCTCGATGTCGGTGCAACTGCAAACGAATGGGCCGTTTGATCCCTTGTTTCAAACGCCGCACACCACCATGCAAACTGGCGTGATCAAAGGCGGCACGGCGCCAAATATTGTGGCAAAAGATTGCGAATTTATTTTTGATTGCCGCACCTTGCCACAAGGCAATGCCGACGAGCTGATCAAACAAGTGCACGAGTACGCTGAAGTGTTGAAAACAGAGATGCGCAAAATTTCTGCCCAGGCAGATATTGAGTTTGAAACACTTTCGAATTCAGCACCTTTGTCGACCGACCACGAAGCCCCCATCTCGTATTTGGGCAAAGCGTTGGCGCGTAATAACCTGTTAGGCCGCGTGTCGTTTGCCACCGATGCTGGTTGGCTCAATCATGCAGGGATCCCGTGCGTGGTGATCGGCCCCGGCGACATTGCCGTGGCGCACAAGCCCAACGAATTTATCGAGATCAGTCAGCTCGAAGAATGCCTGGGGTTTATGGATCGCTTACGCGAACGCATGACCCAAGAGGTGTTGCTAGCGTAAGACCCAGACGCCGTTCGTCTTGATCTCGTTGTACATGGCGTCTGGAGCGAGATCAAGATTGTTAGGCCAAGCGACCGCTCCGCGGTCGATAAAGGCCTGATTAAAAAAATTAAAGTCTTTTAGCGCAGAAAAGACCCCGGTCAGATGACTAGTTTCAAAGCGGACTTCGCCCGCCATGCCGTCTGCAAAGCGTACAAGCAACGTAAAGGGCGCGATTATCTTTAAGTCAACGACATCCCAAGGCATCTTGCTCTCACACTAAGGGGTTGATCGGATTTGGCTGTTGCTTGATGGTGCACAATTGCCAGTCAATTAAAAGCTCGTTCTGGTGTAACTCTGCCCAGTCTAAAACGAGTTCTTGGGCTCTGCGAGGTAGTTTACCGCCGGAAATTCTTAATTCGACTATGTCGACGGTTGCTTTGAATTCAGCGTATTCGACGTGAAAGTGAGGCGGCACGTGATCATTAAAAAACATGCGTATTGAGATACCGTAAAACGAACTAATTGTTGGCATAGGCTCACCCTCTAATATTTAATTCTATTAGAGTGGTGCTAAAGAGTCTCTATCAAATAGTCACAGAATATTTCGAGATGTAACGGCTGCTAAGCAGTCTGCGCGGCGACCTGGCGCAGGGCTTGTTCAAAGGCCTCAGCAGGTTGTGCACCTTGCAACAGGTATTGATCATTGATGATCACCGAGGGCACTGAGCTGATCCCTAACCCTGTGTATTTTTGCTGGCGGGCACGCACTTCGGCGTTGAATAGGTTTTGGCTTAACACCTCTTGCGCACGTACGGTATCTAAGCCTGCGCGTTTAACGGCATCGATCAAGTTGTTGTGATCATCCAAGCTCACTGCCAAGGTGAAATAGGTGCCTAGTAATTCGCGCTTGAGTCGATATTGGGCTTGCAAGTCAAGCTCAACCTCGGCCCAATGTAATAAACGGTGCGCATTAAACGTGTTGTAGACGTGCTTGCGACCCTCGGGGTGAAAGTCAAAACCCACTGCCGCTGCGCGGTCGCGAATATTCTTTTGATTGATCCGAACTTGTGATTCGGGCATGCCATATTTTTCAGTCAAATGTTCGAACACATCCTGACCACCTTCAGGCATATGCGGGTTGAGTTCAAACGGCTGAAAATGAATCTCGACGTCGAACTCGCCGTTAATATTTTTAAGCGCCTGTTCAATTGCGCCCAAGCCGACTGCACACCAGGGGCAGGCAATATCTGACACATAATCAATCTTGACCGTTTTTTTCATGGCGAAACAACCCTCGGCAGAAGCTCAAACACTATTGAGCTTCGATATTACTGGATGGCGCGAAAAGCCTCGGCCTTCAGGCCGAAGATGATGTCAATATCACCAAGAGCTATCAGATTTGGGCGTGGCTGACACGCGATGGATACTCAGGTCAGCGCCGGCGTGTTCGTCTTCTGGATCCATACGTAGGCCCATTGTTATTTTGAGTAAGCCATAGACAATAAAACCACCGATCAGGGCAACACCAACGCCTAGGCCAGTGCCGATCAGTTGAGCCGATAGGCTCACCCCCCCAAGGCCTCCGAGTGCTTTTTGCCCAAAGATACCAGCGGCGATACCACCCCAAACCCCGCACAAACCGTGCAACGGCCACACGCCCAACACATCGTCGATTTTCCAGCGATTCTGTTCGAGCGTAAAGACCAA
>CAMDEF010000003.1 GCA_945895265.1 Bordetella parapertussis
CCACCGCTGCAAATGGGTGAATTAACGCCACGACGTTGGAAAGAATTATTTGCACAGAACCCTAAGCGGTCGGTGCTGCATCTGATTGATAAGATGCGAAAAAAACAGAGTAACGCAGCGTATTGAACGGTGCGTGCTTACCGGTTACGTACCTTAGGGTTTGCGGATTTGATCCCTGAGTTCTCATGGCGATCGAATTATCCTAAGCTCAATAGGTGGTTTGAAGCGCTCTCAGCAAGACCGTCATTTTTAGAGACAAGGCCTCCGGCCGCTAAGTAATGCTGTTTAGTGCAGGGGCAGTAGTCTCTGCACCGCCACACACACTGGCGTGAGATCAGGGATGATTAAGCGCGTAAAGCGCTCAAGCGCAGGCCGCATCTCTGCGACATTGGGTGGTGCTGAATCAAGCGCAGGCAACAGATTCAATGCTTCACGCTCAGCTGCGCGGCACGTGCTCTCACGCGCCGCGCGCATTGCTGACGGTTCGTAAAGCGCTCCAAGCCACTGCGGGAAGGTATCCGTTAGCGCTGGCCATCGTGCCAGTTCGAGATACAAGCTGGGGATAATGCCGCCTTCTGCACCATCATGGCGTTGTGCAAGCGCGCGTATGGCACGAGCAAGAGTTGGGTCTAACGTATCGATGCGAGGCAAGGGCGTCGCTGGCGTCATCGCGACGGGGGCTGGCGCCGCTGTATACGCAGAGGTGGCGTGGTTGATTCCTTCGAGGCGTAACCGCAACGCAGTCAAGACGATAATGTTGGTGCTATTGCCTCGAACATAGTCTGCCATCATGTCGCGAAAGGCAGTTAACTCAGTGCCACTGATGCCAGCAACTCGCCACGCCTCAGTGGTGACAAGTGGTAGTGTCGGCAGCTCGATAGCGTCTATCAGCCGTTTGCGTGCCTCTACCAATTCTTTCGAGGCCACGAGTGGGCGCACGCCTTTCCAGGCCCAGTCGATGATGCCAGGCAAAGCCGCAAAGTGTCGCCAGATCAGATTAACCATCGACAAGCCCGAGACCGCGCGAATATCGGCATAGATCGCGGCGATCTCGGGTGACGCGTTGAGTGGGTGTATTTCAGGAAACTTTGTCATGAACTCAATGTTTATCTAGTTTGCGGGTAAAACGTCGCCATTTAGGGGAAGGATGTCAACGCGGAAGATTGACCAGACCGGCGCCATCAACAGGCAGTTCGACACCAGAAATAAATTGCGCCTCGTCAGACGCTAAAAACAAGGCAGCATTGGCAACGTCCCAGCCTGATCCCATGCGATTGCGTAACGGGACTCTGACATTGCGCTCAGCAACGACTTGTTCGCGTGTCTTGCCAAACACAGTGGCACGTGTATCGACTGCCATCGGCGTATCCATCAGGCCGGGCAAAATTGTGTTCGCACGGATGCCATACTCAGCGTTTTCGATTGCCAGTTGTTTGGTGTAAACAATCAGTGCGGCTTTGGTCGCTTTGTACGCTACCCAAGGGTAGCGCTGATAGGCCGAGATCGACGAAATATTAATGATGACGCCAGACTGCTGCTCACGCATGATCGGCAACACGTGTTTGCAAGCCATCACGCAGCCTCGCAAATTGACATTGGTGATCAGATCAAAGGCTTCTTCGGTAATTTCGGTGGGGCTGCCGTCATTGCCCGCAACGCTGATGCCCACGTTGTAATGCAAGATATCGATTCGACCCCACTTCTGTTTGGCAAAAGCGATCGCAGCAGCGAGATCACTTTCTTTACACACATCTGCTTCATACGGGATGATTTCTAAGGCGCCGTATTCTTCGGTCGCAATTTTGCAGGTTTCTGCTGCTGACGCAAGGCTACGATCCACCGCTAAAATGCGCGCGCCTTCTTGCGCAAAGCGTAATACGGTTGCACGACCATTACCAGTTGTCATCCCCGGACTTTGTCCCGCGCCAATGATGACGGCAATCTTGTCTTTGAGTCTCATTTTTATTCCTTGTTTTTACCGCGAATTACCTGATCTTTCAGTCTCACGCTTAATCCTTTTTCTTGCTGCGTACCACCACACCCGCCCATTTCTCGTAATGCTGAATCAGCGTAGTGAAATCAAGATCGGCTCCACCTTGGGTCACGGCAAACTCCCACACCTGACGAGTATTGTTTGCCACCCACATCGGCACTTTGAGCTCTTCAGCCTCGATCAGAGCCAGTGAGATGTCTTTATGCATGGTGTGCGTCGAGGCGCCGTAATCAAAGGTACCCGGTAAAACGGATTTTGGCACTTTGTCTGTCGTTGCGCTGTTGCGTCCTGTGCTCGCGTTAATCACGTTGACCATGAGGTCGGCATCCAGACCGGCTTTGGCACCGAGTACCAACGCTTCGAAGGCCGAGGCCATATTCGTTGCAGAGATCATATTGTTGACCAGCTTCATCATCTGCGCCATGCCCGGCTCTCGGCCAATGTCAAAGACACTTTTACCGATTAGGTTCAAGAGCCCACGCACGCTTTCGATCACGGCTGCGTCACCTGCGACTAGAATCGCAAGGGTACCCTCGTCTGCACCGCGTGGTCCGCCGCTGACTGGGCAATCCAACACGCTGATGTTTTTAGTTGCCAGAGCCTTTGCGATGTCAATTACTGGGCTGCGACCGATGGTCGAGGTTTCGATATAGACCTTGAGCTTTTTGCCGTGAATCACGCCCTCTGCACCATAGGCAACAGCTTGACTGACTTCGATATCGGGCAGGCAGGCAAACACGACTTCTACTGCATCAGCGATTGATTTGGGATTGGTGTGAACAACGACGTCCCATTTAGCAAAGGCAGCGATCTTGGCAGGATCGACATCACAGACGTGCAGTTTGATCCCCGCTTGAGCCAGCCGACGTGCAATACCGCCTCCCATTGCACCGAGTCCGATGAATCCAATTGCTGCCTGTTCGAGCGCCATCTTGTTCTCCGCTTGGTCCACTTTTTGTGGATTTGTGATTAGCCGTCATTATCTTAGGTTACGGTCCAGATATCACCAACTTGGCTTAGCTTAGCGAGGTCAGCGTGCGCTCGATGATAGTACGTTGTGCGTGACTACCGCCGACTCTGACAGCGTCTTTGACGCACTCATTCAGGGCGTGACGCGCAGTCAACATGTCACGATCGAGCCAAGCTGCTAAGCCATTTACCCACGCCAAGGCGCTTGGCGCGCCCCCATGGCCCGCATCTGCATGCTTTTGCAATCGTAGACGACAGTCGTTGAGTGCGTTGAGCTGTCCAGTGCCGGCCGCGAGCATGGCCAAATGTAGTTCGGCAAATACATTGCCCCCATTGGCAAATTTCTCTTGAGCAAATTTCCCTGCTGCGCTCCAGTTCAGGTCGCCTAATCCCCTGAGCTTCAGGCGCCAAAGTAAAGAGGTGGTGTCTGTCATACCCACTAAAGGTAGAGCACTAGCAAGATGGGGTTCGATGACTGTGAGCAATCGGTTCAGAGCCTGCTCGGTCTGACCTAATTCAAGTTCGCAGAGTGCTGTATGCCAATGTATATGGCCAAAAAGCATCGCCGTGTCGGGGTACTGTGTTAACCATGTTTTCGCAAATTCCATTGCGATGTCAGGCTCGTCGAGTTCAAACCTTGCATGCATCATGATATGGGCCGCATTGCCATTTGCAATCCGCAGTTCGAGGCTGCGAGAGACGAAAGGTAAACCAGCCTCGGGTTGTTCAGTTTCAATCAGTACCCAGCCCCGATGACTAAGTAACCAAGGGTGGTCGCTAGGATAATGTGGGAGGAGTTTTTGTACAAAATCAAACCGTTGTTGATCATGATCGGCCTGACCGCTGAAAGTGATCAAGCCGAAGGCTCCTAATGCAAGTGACATCACTAGCGCGTCTCCTGGCCATTGACCGGCATGTGTGCGTACATTTTGCAGCGCTGCAGTTGAGCGGCCTTCAAGCATCAGATTGACGATGCCAACATGAGACTGCTCGCGTTCTGTCACGGCTTTGGCGAACACTAGGGCTTGTTTTGAGGCCTCTCGGGCTTCAGCGCCGCGACCTGCAGATTGCAATAGCAGCGCACGAGTGCTGTGTGCCAGTGCAAAGTCGGGTGTGTGTTCGAGAGCCCGTTCAATCGCGGCGAGTGCCCCCGGCCAGGCGTGCAACTGACAATCGACTGCTTGATCGTAAGCCTCTAGGGCATCTTTCGATTGACACATTACAACCTGATCAAAAGAATCTTTCAAGAATCACCTGATAAATAAGTTATGCCAATTGAGAAAAACCATTATGCCAATTGAAAAAATCTATCCCGCAAATAAAGAAAATATCTAGTATGCCTAAGATCTTTCAATCTTTGGCAAGTCGTACGCCCGTGAGTTGCCAACGCGCGTGGGTTGGAAAAAAATTGCGATAGGTGTTGCGCGAATGGCCGGCAGGAGTGTAAGCCGAACTGCCTCGCAGCACCATTTGATTAATCATAAACTTGCCGTTGTACTCACCGGCAATGCCGCCCCAGGGTTTGTAGCCAGGATAGGGGCTATAGCTACTGCTCGTCCATTGCCATACCTTGCCAAATAAATCCGTCAATTGCTGTTGTGCGGCGAAGGCTTCCCATTCGAACTCGGTCGGCAGTCGTGCACCAGCGTACTGTTTGATGTTTTTTGAGGCCCAGCGCGCAAAGGCTTCAGCTTCGAAGTAACTGACGTGGGCGACCGCGTCTTGCGTATTCAGTGGTCGCTGACCATCAAGCGAAAATTGTTTGTACGAGCCATCCTGTTGAAGCGTCCAATATAGAGGTGCAGAAATATTCTCTGCCTTTACCCAGGCCCACCCGGCATCTAACCACCATTGGGCGTCTTGGTAACCCTTATCCCTGATAAACAGCAGCCAGTCGGCGTTTGTGATCAGCGTACTACCAAGTGCGTGAGCAGAGTTAAATACAGTATGTCTTGGGCCTTCATTATCAAAATGAAACGTAGCACCCTGGTGCCCAACTTCAACTAGGCCAGATTTTCCTTCAAGCCATTTAAATTCTTCGTGAGTCGCGGTAGATTGCTGATCGTTCAAAAAATAAGATGGCAGCAAAGAGCTACTAGAAAAAAGGTGCTGAATATCGGTTAACAAAAGCTCTTGGTGTTGCTGCTCGTGGTTGATCCCAAGCTGAATCAACCAGTGAACTTCAGCGACAGGATTGTCTTTGAGCAAGGCGTTGATGCGAGCATCAATATTTTTACGCCATTCAAAGACCTCTGCTAAGGTTGGCCTTGTGAGCAACCCGCGTTGATTGCGCGGATGCTTATCCCCAACACCGTTGTAATAGCTATTGAACAAGACGGCGAATTGCGGATTCCAAAAATTAAAATTGTTTTCGTACTGCTTAAGAATCATGACTTCATAAAACCAAGTCACATGAGCCAGATGCCACTTGGCAGGGCTGGCGTCTAGCATCGACTGAGCCTGACAATCTTCTGGGCTAAGTGACGCAACTAAGCCTGTTGAATAGAGCCGTGACGCATTGAATTGCGCTAAAAGACTTTCGACTGAGGCGTCGATATTTTGTGGATTACTTGGCATAAATGACCGCAAAGTATTGTTGAGCATCTGTCCAGATTTTTAACGACTGAAAGCCCGCGCGATTCAATAACTGTTGTATCGAAGCGATTGAATATTTATGAGAATTTTCAGTATGGATCAGCTCGCCTTGTTTGAATAGCCGCTGTTTGCCACCCCATGTCACGGACGTATCACGCAGTGCTTCAAGATATAGCTCGACTCGTTCTTTTGAGTGGTTGATCATCACCTTATGACTAAAGTGACTGACATCAAAATTTGAGTCAATGATGGCATTGACCGAGCGCAGGATATTCAAATTGAACGCAGCAGTGATTTTTAGAGGGTCGTCATAGGCCGCCTGTAACACATCATCTGCCTTCATGAGGTCAACCCCAAGTAGCAAACCGCCGCCTAGCGCTTCGCGTTTGATTTGTGCAAGTAGGGCTTGGGCCTCAGTCGGTAGAAAATTACCAATACTTGAGCCTGGATAGAAAAAGGTTCTTGGTGATTGACTGATCGTCGTCGGAAGTTTCAGTGTTTGTGAAAAATCCATACCAATCCCGTACATGGGGATATCAGTATGCTGGCTTTGTAGTTTTTCTAAAGCATCTTTTAAGTAGTCAACCGAAAAGTCGATTGCCACGTACGACGCTGGTTTCATCGATTCGAACAGAAGGGCAGCCTTCTTGCAATCCCCTGCGCCCAAATCAATCAAAACGGGATCTGGTCCGACGGCAGCAGCAATTTCACTTGTATATTGCGTCAGCAAACCTGTTTCAACGGCGGTTGGATAGTATTCTGGTACGAGTGTGATGGCAGTAAAAAGGTGAGCACCTAACGCGTCGTATAGAAACTTAGGAGAAATCGATGCCTGCTCGGCCAATAAGCCAGCCTCAATCTCAGAAAACAGAGCAGAGGGTTGAATGACTTGGTGACTTTCAAGAAAAACGGGTTTTTGCATGACTAACGGATGCCCTTAGCGAGTCTAAGCGGACTGTATAACATGAGATAACATGGGATTACCTGTCACGCATGACAATCAGACTAGGCCTATTTTTCGGCCATCTTTGGAGAAATACATGAAAGCGATTTGGAATGGTGAAGTTCTAGCCGAGTCTAATGACACGGTGGTTGTAGAGGGAAATCATTATTTCCCTAGTTCTGCCTTAAAAACAGAGTTTTTTAAGCCATCCTCTAAGCAAACCATATGTTTTTGGAAGGGCACCGCGCATTACTATGACGTCTTGGTAAAGGGCGAACTGAATAAAGAAGCGGCGTGGTTCTATCCCCATCCCAAGGTCGAGGCCAATAATATTTTGGGCTACGTGGCGTTTTGGAAGGGTGTTGAGGTACGTGCTTGACCGTAAGGTTTGCAGGGGCTAACCGCCCAAGGCAGCCGACATTGCGTACAATCGGATTGACCGATTGACATGACAACTTATACCGACGTTTCCCTTTTTCCACGCAACGCCAAGCCCCTGAGCAGCTATCGCAAGTTCTGGGCGGCGCGTTTTGGCGTGGCTCCCTTTTTACCGATGAGTCGCGACGAGATGACTCAACTCGGGTGGGATAACTGTGACATCATTATTGTCACGGGTGATGCCTATGTTGATCATCCCAGCTTTGGTATGGCCGTGATCGGGCGGATGCTCGAAAATCAAGGTTTTCGGGTCGGCATTATTGCCCAACCTGATTGGCAAAGTGCTGAGCCGTTTAAAGCCCTTGGCAAGCCAAACCTGTTTTTTGGCGTGACCGCTGGCAACATGGATTCGATGATTAATCGCTACACCGCTGATCGCAAAATGCGTAGCGATGATGCTTACACTGCGGGCGATGTTGGTGGCAAGCGCCCCGATCGCGCTGCAATTGTTTACACACAACGCTGTAAAGAAGCGTTCAAAGACACCCCAGTGATCTTGGGCGGAATCGAAGGCTCCTTGCGCCGTATCGCGCATTACGATTATTGGTCTGATAAAGTTCGCCGCTCGGTTGTTATCGATAGCAAGTGTGATCTGCTGCTGTACGGCAATGCCGAGCGTGCAGTCGTTGAGATTGCGCATCGACTAGCAGCCAAAGAGCCGATCACTCAAATGACCGATATCCGCGGTACAGCGTTTATGCGCCGCGAAACCCCCGAGGGCTGGTTTGCGATTGACTCGACTAGTGTCGATGCACCTGGTCGTGTCGAGGCCCATGTCAACCCGTACTTGATGATCAGCGAGCAGGCGCTCGAGCAGGGCGAAAGCTGTGCGCGTAACGATGAAGCGCGCGAAGTGGCCGATGCCGCAAATGCCAAAAGTGAGAAGGATGCAAGCGCCAAAGCAACAAGCGCGAAAGCACTGGGCGCTCATGCAACAAGCGCAAAGGCAGCAATGACTAAGGTGCTAGAGGGCGCGAAGGCGGTAGGCAACGGCGAGCATAGCAGCGGTAAGGGCAGCGCAATTCAAGGCAAGTTAGCCAGCAACGAAGCGCCGCTAGTCTTTGCAACTAATCCTGCTCTGCAAACCAAAGGCAAACTCAAGGTACCACCGCGTGAGCGCAGCGTGATTCGCTTGCCCTCCTACGAACAAGTGAAATCAGATCCAGTGTTGTATGCGCATGCTAACCGAGTGCTGCACTTAGAAACCAATCCCGGCAACGCTCGTGCGCTTGTCCAGGCGCACGGCGAGGGCCGTACGGCGCGCGATGTCTGGATCAATCCGCCGCCGATTCCGCTCACCACTCCTGAAATGGATTTGGTATTTGATTTGCCCTATGCCCGTAGCCCTCATCCTGTGTATGCAGACGAGAACGGTGGTCACGATGGCGCTACCAAGATCCCCGCCTGGGAGATGATTCGGTTTAGCGTGAACATCATGCGCGGCTGTTTTGGTGGTTGTACGTTTTGTTCGATCACCGAACACGAAGGCCGAATCATTCAAAGCCGCAGTGAAGATTCGGTTATCCGCGAGATTGAAGATATACGCGACAAGGTGCCTGGCTTTACTGGAGTGATTTCAGATCTTGGTGGCCCAACCGCCAATATGTATCGTATTGGTTGTAAAAGCCCCGAGATTGAATCGGCTTGCCGCAAGCCCAGTTGTGTCTACCCCGATGTTTGTCAAAATCTAAATACCGATCACAGTTCGTTGATTCATATGTATCGGCGTGCGCGCGCGATCAAGGGCGTGAAAAAAATCTTGATCGGCTCTGGTTTGCGCTATGACTTGGCGGTGAAGTCGCCCGAATATATTCGTGAGCTGGTCACGCATCATGTCGGTGGCTATTTAAAGATTGCGCCCGAGCATACCGAGATGGGGCCTTTGTCTAAGATGATGAAGCCTGGCATCGGTAGCTACGACAAGTTCAAGCAGATGTTTGATAAGTTCAGCGCAGAAGCCGGCAAAAAGCAGTTTTTGGTACCGTACTTTATTGCTGCCCACCCCGGCACGAGCGATGAAGACATGATGCATCTTGCTATGTGGCTCAAGAGCCATGGCTTTCGTGCCGATCAAGTGCAAACCTTTTACCCAAGCCCAATGGCAACTGCGACCGCGATGTATCACTCGGGGCGCAATCCTTTAGGGCGAGTCACTCGTACAAGCGAAACAGTGGATATCGTGCGAGGCGACCGCCGCCGTCGCTTGCATAAAGCGTTTTTGCGCTACCACGACGCAAACAATTGGCCCTTGCTACGCGAGGCGCTCAAGGCAATGGGGCGTTCGGATCTGATTGGTAACGGCAAAAAGCATTTGATCCCGTTTCATCAGCCTAGAACAGATGGCAGTTACACCAGCGCGCGACGTAAAAACAGTACTGAATCTACGGTGCGCAAAGCGGTGACCCCAGGTCGCATCTTGACCCAACACACTGGCTTGCCGCCGCGTAAAAAATAGGCAAAAAAGCCCTGACACACTGAATTGCGTCAGGGCTTTTTTCGATCAACTGGCTTTATTCGAAGACTGCAGTTGTGACGTCAGTAGCCTTGTTGTAACGCAAAGTGATTTTGTTAATTGAACACAGGTCAAGTTGTTCCCAGACTCTGTCATCGTCTTCGCCGTAGCCGTCCCAATGTATCTTCATGTCATAGATACAAACTGAACCTTGTTTGTTGAAGACCATTTCGCGTGAGCGGCCATTCGCTAAAATTGATCTACCTAGGCGGTCTGGCCCCCAACTTTTTGATTGACTAGGTGTAATGTAGACGGATTCGATATCGTAGCCTGTACGATTTGTTAACCTGAAATCGGCATCGCCGGCAAACGCAACGTGACCGATCGCTAAAGATGCTGCAACGACCAATGATTTGAAGAAAGTTTTATAGTTCATCTAATGTTGCCCCATGCGTGTTGTGCGCTAAACGTTCACGCATCGAAATTTTTATCTTTTTCATGTGCCTTGGTCAAGAGGTTTTAGGCCAGCGCGATGACGGTATTGCGAGGTATTGCGAGGCCTTGCACAAATGAGAAAAACTCTGCCCCGGACTGCTTTGCACCGAAATGTTGCGTGAGGTCGTCGACCCTAAGTTAAAACGCTACACGCTATAGCGTTTGATAATCTCAGGATCAGGGTCGCGGCCAAGGCCAGGCCCCGAGGGCACAGCGATAAAGCCATTCTTTACCTCAATCGCATCGCCCAAGGGGTTCGCACCCAGGTCGGCAAACGAGTATTCGATCATCGGTGCGTGGGTAAGCGCTGCAGCGATATGAACGCTGGCTAACAATCCTGGTCCAAAGTAGGGGCAATGTGGGGTCAGTACGACATTGTGTTGTTGAGCGAGTGCGGCGATCTCCATCATGGGCGAGATACCCCCAATCTTTGTCACACTTGGCTGCGCGATATCTACCGCGCCCGCTTTAAACATTTGCTCAAAGTTCTTCACGCTCATGGCATTTTCGCCCGCTGCGATTTTTAAACCACTTTGTGCTCTGACTTGTGCAAGGCTTTCAAAATCCTCGGGGGGCCAGATGGGTTCTTCAAACCAACTCAAGTTATAGGGGCGCACAGCGTCAGCAACTGCCAGGGCTTCTTTCACAGACCAAGGGCAATTGACGTCCATCATCAGTCCAACCTTTGGGCCAATCGCTTCGCGTGCAGCCTTAACTTGTTCAACACCAAGTTCATGAAGTTTGACGGCACCATAGCCACGCTCAACCACTCGAGCGCTGTTTTCGGCGACTAGGCCAGGATCGGTATAGCGCATCAAACTTGCGTAGCAGGGCAGGCGGGTGTGTTTTGCACCGCCCAGCAAGGCTGATACCGACTTGCCCGCGGCTTTGCCCGCGATATCCCACAGGGCGATATCTAAGCCCGAGAGGGCGAAGACCATGGGCCCAGTGCGCCCGACGATATGAAGCTTTCTGTTGAGATCTTCCATCAAGGCGGGGATATTGGTTTCGTCACGACCGAGCGCAAGCGGTGCCACCATGGCGTGGATGGCGGCGCGCGTGGCGGGCCAAATGCCAAAGCCGAACGCTTCGCCCCAACCGACGACACCCGAGTCGGTTTCGACGCGAATCAACAGGATTTCCATCGAGCGATCAAGCCCCGCGAACTTTGGGCGTGGTCCGTAGATTTCAAAAGGGAGGCTTAAAGCGTAGGTGTCTATTTTTCGGATTGTCATAAGATTTGATGTTGGGCGTTTGTCTTAGCAAAGTACTGGGCTACTTTTCGATGCATTTTTTTGTACGAGGTTAAGCCCAAGGCTTATTCAGCCTTGATATTGGCGTCTTTGATGATTTGCGCCCATTTCGTAATTTCAGCCGGAATCCAGGTTGCAAACTCTCCAGACGAGCCGCCCACCGTCACAAAGCCCTGTTGCTTGAGCTTGGCTTGAAGCTCTGGTGTCTTCACGGCTCGATTCACGGCCGCGTTCACACGCTTTACGTAATCGTCGGGCGTACCCAAGGGTGCGATCAGCCCATTGATCGTGCTGGCATCAACCTCAGGCAGGCCACCTTGGATAAAGGTGGCAATGTCTGGGAAGAGTTCACTGCGCTCTTTGCTGGTGATCGCCAGTGCTCGCACGCGGCCCGCGTCTAGCATGGCTTTTGACCCTATTTGCGTTGAGAACATGGCGGTGGTTTGCCCACCAACGAGTTGCGTGATGGCTTCGCCCGCGCCCTTAAACGGTATGTTCAACATTTCGATACCAGCCCGCAGCTTGAACTGTTCAGCAGCTAAATGGGCGCCTGTCCCTTGGCCCGCAGAGCCAAAAGTGATTTTTCCTGAATTGACCTTTGCATAGGCAATAAATTCTTGCACGGTCTTAGCGGGCAAGGAGGGGTTTACCAACAACACCAAAGGCGAGGTTGCAATAAACACAATGGGCGTGAAATCTTTTAGCGTGTCATAAGGAAGTTTTGAGACGAGGCTTGGGTTGGTAATAAACGCCGCATCGATCATCCCAATCGTCAGGCCGTCTGGCTCGGCTTTCGCCACGGCAAGAGTGCCGATGGTGCTGCCCGCGCCTGGTCTGTTTTCAACCACAGCTTGTTGACCAAATTCGTCGCCCACGTATGGGGCGATTAAGCGCGCCAGTGCATCAGTCGCTCCGCCCGGCCCATAGGGCACAATGATTCGAATGGATTTAGTGATGGGTGTTTGGGCCTGAACCGCTGGCGCCACTAGGTAAAGTAGCCCGATGAGCGGTAGCCATCTGAAAAACAATGAATAGATGGAAAGGTGTTTCATAGCGGCCTCCAGAAGACGTCAAGATTGTTTTGGTATAGCACAGCGGCGGCACTATAGTCATCCCATCACCCTAGGGAGCCTCTAGTAAAAGCAAGCTCCTTTAGTGAGGTGGGTGCTCCGTCAGGGCACGTTAGTGTTACGATATTTCTCACTCGGTTTAGTCGACTAAGAAAAATATCAGGAGCGAGCGATGAAGCTAACAGGCGGTTGTTATTGCAAACAGATTCGCTACAGTTTTGAGGGCGATGTCATGGCCTCGCTGCAGTGCCATTGCCGTGAGTGTCAATACATTGCCGGTGGGCATCCTAATGCGCTGATGGTTTTGCCTCGCGAGGGGTTTAAGTTCGAGTCAGGCGTAACAGCGACTTTTACACGTACAGATATCGACAAGGCCGTGACGCGTCACTTTTGTCCGAACTGCGGTACAAGTCTTGCCACCCAATCGCCGTTTCGACTTGGCGCCATGATCATCAAAGTCGGCACCCTGGATGACCCGTCGGTTTATAAGCCGACGGCTGCAATTTTTACGATTGATAAGCAACCGTTTCACCATATTCCCGACGATATCCCTGCGTTTGAGCGTCGGCCAGGCTAAGGTTTGGCATCCCCCAGTTGTTGACCAAGGAGTTCTGACATGGCTTCAGTTTTCTCTGCTGCTCAAGCGGCTGCGTTTGCCGCAGATGGTTATGTGATTGTTCGACAGCTCTTCGATCAAGAAGAGATTGCCTTAATGGCAGGTGCCATCGAGCAAGACCCTGACTTACAAAAGAGTCTTTATGATCGCAAAGACGCACAGGGTAAGGCGACCAAAATGGCGACTTGGAATCATCCGGGCGATAGTGTCTACGGTTTAGCAGCTCGATCGCATCGGGTGGTTGACACGGTCGAGCAGATGCTGGGAGGCGAGGTTTATCATTACCACTCAAAACTCACCGCCAAAGAGCCGCGTGAAGGTGGTGCCTGGGAATGGCATCAGGATTATGGCTATTGGTACCACAATGGTTGCCTCTTGCCTCACATGGCCAGTGTGATGGTCGCGCTAGATCATGCCACGCCTGAAAACGGCTGTTTGCAGGTGATCCGTGGTTCGCATTTGGTGGGACGCGTTGAGCACGGCATCATCCCTGGTGAACAAGTGGGTGCTGATCCAAAGCGGGTCGAGCAGATGTTGCAGCAGATGCCACTTGACTTCGTTGAAATGGCACCTGGCGACGCACTATTTTTTCATGCAAATGTGATGCATCGGTCTGATCAAAACCGTTCGCAAAATCGGCGTTGGACCGTAATTTTTTGTTATAACGCGGCACGAAATAACCCGTTCATTGAGCACCACCATCCGTTTTATACGGCCTTGCACAAAGTCAGTAACGAGGCGATCAAACAAGCTGGTTTGAAGTTTTCAAATGCAGGGCAGTCAGCTTTCAGAAAGACCTTTTCAAACCCACCTGGTTTGACGCAAAAGCTGGGCGCGGAGCGCCCTTAGAGTTAAGTGAAAGAGATATCGTGAAAAAAATATTGTTTTGTATGTTGGTGCTGTTGTCCGGCTGCGCGACCAAAGAATACCTGCAAGCGCAAGATGAATGTTCGCCCAGTGCGTATCGGCAATTTCCACCTAGAACGATACAGATGTATGTGCCGCGCACCACGACTGTTAGGGTGCCGACTGGCGGGTCAAAGTGCGAAAGTCGCACAGAAGATAATCGTGTCAAAACAAAATGTGAGCCTGAATGGCGTACCGAGTACCGCACTTATCAGTCGTTAGAGGTCATTGATACCAACGCTGAGCCTCGCGATGCCGTGATGCGCAGCTGCACGCGCGACTTGTGCGTACAACGCTTTGGAAACTCAGACTGCAAAGCACCTGGGTCATGACGCGTTTGATCTTGTTGAACTCGAACGCGCATTGACTTCAATGCGCTGGCTGCGCGTTGACCGAGAGGCATTAACAGTGGCTTCGATTACCATTACGAGCCGATCTTATTGTCCTTGCTCTGCATTCGCAGCGAAGCGTCACCGTCTTCTGTGTAGGGATAAACCCTATCGTTTGTCTCTAAAGTGTCCAGCAACCAATCGTAGTGTGTAGAATCTGCGACGAGCGTTTACTTCTAGCGTGATTGAACACTCAGCATCTATCCTGAACCCGTTTACTCAAGAACTACTACGTATCGGAAAAAATCATGAAGAACTCAATCAAATTAAAAATTTCTGCGGCGACTGCATGTGCTGCATTATTCATCGTGGCACCTAGCATGGCGCAGCAGGTGACGCTCATGACGGGTCCGCAAGGTGGGGTGTGGGTGCCGCTCGGTGGCGCACTAAAAGGTCTATGGGAAAAAGTGATACCCGGCCTACAAGTCACTGCAACGCCGGGAGCTGGTATTGCGAATGTCCGAGGCGTAGACGAAGGGAAAGTACAACTCGGTTTTGGTAACTCAAGCACTACGGTGGATGGCTTGGCGGGTCGCCCTCCATACAAACAGAAAGTCACCAAGGTCTGCAACATGGGCAGTCTGTATTCGCAGCTATTTCAAGTCGTTGCGTTGCAGTCATCCAATGTGAAATCGTTCGCGGATCTCAAAGGCAAGTCGCTTGTCACACAGCCTAAAGGTAATACGGGTGAATTGCTCACTGATCTGATTTTGCAAGCAAACGACATGACTTATAAATCCCTGTCGAAGGTGAACTTCCAGGCGAGCTATTCGGACGCCGTGTCCTTGATGAAAGACGGGCACGCGCAAATATTCACCCTTGGCACGACATCCCCTGCCTCGGCCGTCATGGACTTGGCGAGTGGTCGCGATGTCAACCTTGTGCCGGTCGATGATAAAACGATGGCTTATGTAAAAAATCTAAATTCTGGGTATAACCGTTTAATTATTAAAGCTGGCACTTATCCGAAACAAACTCAAGATGTTCCTGCCATTAGCTACTTGATGCACGTAGTTGTTGCGTGCAGCATGCCAGAAAAAACGGTTTATGAAATGGTAAAAGCCATTGCAACAAACGTTCCAGATCTGGTCGCCGTGACCAAGTCGATCGAGGGTCTCACGCCAAAAGCGATGGCCACTGATATCGGCGTGCCAATGCATCCTGGTGCATTGAAATACTACAAAGAAGTTAGTGCGCTTTAATCGGCTCTTAGTAGGCAGCCACAACAGGACACCAGCTCTATGCAACCGGTAATTTCTGACGAAAGTATTGCGATCAACCCTGCGTCACACGTGCTTAAGGCACTGATCACCGTGCTAGCGGTGACGATGTCGGTGTATCACATGTATGTCGCCGGGTTTGGGCCACCTGAAGCCGTCATCTTTCGTGGAACGCATCTAATCTTTGCATTGGGGTTGGTGTTCCTGCTTTATCCCTCTCGGGCGAGTGGCGGCGTTGCTGCTCGCTCGTACGATATGCTGTTATTGGCAATGGGTTTGGCTGCCATCGCACATATTTTCATAGACTATGAAAACTTCACGAGTCGTATCATTTATATCGATGAATTAACGAAACTTGATTTATTTTATTCCTTTGTCCTGGTCGCGATTGTGCTTGAAGGGACGCGTCGAGTGATCGGCTGGGCACTTCCACTCACCGCGATTATCTTTGTTGCTTACACGGTTTTTTTTACTCAAATAAAAATTCCCCTTCTCATGGAGCAGTTGTATTTTTCAACTGAAGGTATTTTTGGTTCTACCCTCGGGGTATCTGCGTCATACGTGATGTTGTTTGTGATCTTTGGGGCCTTTATGGAAAAGAGTGGCACGGGCCAACTCTTTATGGACTTCGCGTTATCGATTACCGGTAAAAGCGCGGGTGGCCCAGGTAAGGTGGCGGTGATTAGCTCCTCTCTTTTCGGAACGGTGTCAGGCAGTGCAGTGGCGAACGTCATGGTAGATGGTCCGATCACCATCCCTTTGATGAAGCGTAGCGGATTTCGACCGTCATTTGCCGCAGCAGTAGAGGCGGTCGCTTCGACTGGCGGTCAACTCATGCCGCCGGTCATGGGGGCCGCAGCATTCGTCATGGCAGAGTTTTTAGCGGTGCCGTACGCTCAAGTTGCGCTATGGGCAGCTATTCCTGCACTTCTCTATTACGCATCCGTTTTCTTTGCGGTGCACTTTGAAGCCAAGCGACACAAATTAGCTGGTGTTCCCGAAAGCGAAATCCCAAAGTTTAGACAAGTTATTCTTCAGCGCGGCCATTTGTTTATTCCGATATTGACTATTTTGTTTGGGCTGTTTCTCGGCTACTCGGCACCACTTTGCGCACTGATTGCCGCACTTATCTGCCTGCCTGTCGCCTTAATGCGCAAGCTGACTCGCGAGGGAATTACTTGGATGACGGCATTGCAGGCCCTAGAAGATGGGGCGCGCAGCGCGCTGTCAGTCGCCATGGCCTGTGCCTGCGCAGGAATCGTAATCGGCTGCGTCACGATTACAGGACTTGGCATTGTATTTACCCAAGTTGTCATTGAATTCGCCAATAACTCCTTGTTTATGGCGCTATTGTTGACCGCAATCGCCGGTATTGTGTTGGGCATGGGCATGCCAACCACCCCTGCCTATATTGTGATGGTCTCGTTGCTAGTGCCCGCCATCATCAAGCTCGGTGTTGATGCACCATCTGCACATATGTTTGCGCTGTACTTCGCCATACTGTCCGCAATTACGCCTCCCGTGGCGCTCGCTGTATTTGCCGCCGCAGGGCTGGCAAAGGCCAATATGTGGGAATCAGGTTTCGCCGCAATGCGCGCGGCAGCGCCGGCGTATATCGTTCCGTTTATGTTTGTGTATGAGCCATCTTTACTCCTTATTTTCAAAGCAGATACGTCTTGGCTCACTTTGCTCTGGTCGGTGACCACAGCCTTGATCGGTGTCATTGCCTTGGCGGGCGGATTTTTTGGTTGGCTAATTGGTTACGCAACCGTGCTGCATCGGGCATTGCTTTTGATTGCTGCAGGATGTTTGATTAAGCCAGGTCTTTGGACCGATATGGTTGGCTTTGGATTATTAGCGTTAGTCCTGCTTTTACAATGGACTGCCTTAAAGCGAGCTGCTGAACCTGAACACACGGTCTAATTTAGAGAAGTCACGCTTTGTTTGAAAACGACCATGCATATCGTCACGGCGTTAGGAAAGATATGGAGACGCCTAACGTGTGAGCAGCGCTGGCACGAATTAGACAGATCAGCAGCAAAGCGGTTTAAGGAACGATGATTTTTTTGACTGAAAAAGGTGTTGAATTGCCCTCTTGAATCGTGACGCTCACCGCGCCAGTTGTTTTTGCACCAGGCACTTCAAGTCGATAGACGTTTTTCAAGACTTGCGACTCAAGCAAAAATGTTTGATCGAATTCAAAATTATGGCTGTCGCCATGCACAATCAAGATAGCACCTTGAAACTCTTTAGCAAGAGGGAGCAAGGTTTTTTCAATTGAGGCATGAAACCCCGTCTTTTCAGCCCAAGTGCCCGAGCGCGACATCCCTCGAATGACATCCGCTTGAAAAGCAAAAACGAGGGTCTGTAGCTTTTGACTGGCTGCAACGCGAAACGCTTCTTTAATCCAAGCGATGTTGGCCTGGTCGCGAGCCAGAAATTCTTTTTCAGCCTCAGCGTTGTTTGGCGCAAAGCGGTTATCGCTACCTACAATATGCACAGTCGTAAAGAGCGTATTAGAAAACTGCCAACGTTGGTTCTCAATATAGGTCGAATATGCAGGCATTGTCTTGCCCTGTGTGACAACGGGTAGGGTTGTTTGACCCAAAGAGGTGTCGGATTTGAAAAATTGCCCTCTCAGTTTTGCGAGTCGTTCAAGAGGGTCATAGCTGCCGTTACTTTTACGACCGCAGTCTGTCCAATCGTTGTCGCCAGGCGTGTAAATCAGCGCACTCTTGAATAAGTCAAAGTGTTTGCGTTGGCGTTCAAATTCTTCGTCAGAACAGCGTGCGCTGCCTTCTTTGAAGTCGCCGACATGAATTGAAAACTCAGGATGTAGTTCATTGATCTGAGTGATGAGCGTGCGGTATTTGGCGCCGGCGATTTCGTCTGGCCCGTACGGCAGATCACCGAGCGCGACAAAGCTGAAGGTCTCTGCGCGAACGCCCATCGCAGACGTCAGCAATATCAATAACCACAAACACCAGGACGTCTTATTCATCTTTCACTCACGCTGTTACCGGTTGATTTTGAGCGACCCTAGCACTAACAGATCTCAGTCATTCGATTTTGACTTTCATCGCTTTTATGATCGCGGCCCACCTGACTGATTCGGCTTGTATAAAGGCGCTGAACTCTTCAGGTGACGATCCTTTAGGATCAAAACCTTGTGCAATGAGGCGTTCTTTGAACTCGGGTTCATTTACCGTTTGCACGGCCGCCTTGCTTAAGAGCTGCAGCACAGCGGCCGGCATATTTGCCGGACCGACCAAGCCATACCAAGTTGACATGTCGTAGCCAGGTATACCCGCCTCAGCAATGCTAGGGATGTTGGGCGCAGCACCTGAGCGAGTCTTGGTGGTCACGCCAAGGGCTTGGAGTAGACCTTGGTCGACGAGTTTGGCGCCCGTGGGTAGATTTGGAAACGCTAATTCGACGGTGCCAGCTAAAAGGTGGGGCATGAGGCTGCCGGCGCCTTTGTAGGGGATGTGAACCATATCCACCCCTGATAGCTGCATAAAAAGTAAGCCAGACAAATGCAGAGACGAGCCAATTCCTGAAGACGCCCAGTTGACTTTTCCGGGGTTGGCGCGAGCGTAATCGATTAAGTCTTTAACTGTTTTAAATTTAGAGTTGGCAGGTACCACCAAGATGTTAGGCCCCGATAAAATTTGACCAATGGGCGTGAAGTCTTTGATGGGATCGTATTTAGCATCTGGATAGATGAGAGGATTGGTGACGTGCCCGATCGAGGTGTAAAACAGCGTGTAGCCGTCGGGGGGCGAGCGACGAACCGCGTCAGTCGCTAAGTTGCCGTTTGCACCGGGCTTGTTTTCAACAATGACAGATTGGCCAAGAATCTTGCTGAAGGAGATCGCGATTTGCCGACCAACGGTGTCGGTTGCGCCGCCGGGTGTGAAGCCAATCACAATTTTGATTGTCTTATTTGGAAACTCACTGATTTGAGCTGTTGCCGGGGCGATTGCGCAGCAAGAGATACCTAAGGCTGTAGCCGCTAGGGCGAGTGTTTGAAACCCTTGTTTGAACTGAATCACTTTTTTGTCTCCGTAACGGTTTGTTGTCTTAGGATTGTAGTTTGTTCACAGAGCGCTGATTCAGAAGTATTAATTCACCATCGACCAAAAGGCCCCTTTGCTCGAGGGTGCAGGCGTACCGCCCTTGGTCCCAGCCAGCAAAGAAACCCCAACGAGACCCAAACACCGCACCCACCCAAGCATAGGTTGCGCCTGCATGCGCGGTCATTTTGTTTAGATTCATAAAGGCAAACAAAATACCAAACATGATCAAGCCGCAGTACAACACGCTGCCCACTGACAGGACGCCAACCGAGGCGACAATGACCGCGGTGGTGACGGCGACGCTAAATGCAGGGGCCGAGCCGGCTGCTCCCATGACGGCGGACTCAAGGGTTCCCAAAGAGCCGCCAGCTAGGCCTTTTTCTTTTGACATATTGCGACCACGTGACTGCGTTGAAAGTGAAGTCTACTTTTTTAGTAGATAAAGCGTGATAAGTCTAGAGGGGAGCCTTCAGACGAATATAACGGTTGTGTAATACACCGCTGTGACACCGTTAATTGCCAATTTTTGAATGATATAAATAGGCGTCTAATTTCTATGCATAAGATCATGATCAAACAATTGAAACTATTGGGTATTGCTGTCTTTTCTTTGATTACCCTTTCTGCGCACGTGCATGCTCAGGCGCTACAAGACTGTTCGAAGTTTTCGATGGCAGACGGTCCAGCCTTTCTTGACTGTCTCGATGCAAACTACGCGATCTTAGATAAGACGCTCAATGCGCAATATAAGCAACTCATGTCGACGTGGCCAGAGGATAAGAAAACGCAATTGCGTACTGAGCAACGCGCCTGGCTAAAAACGAAGATGGATTGTAAAAAGACTGGAGAAGAGGGCATACGTGCAGCGATTCAGGCACAAGATTGCGCGAATGCGCGCACTGCTGATCGGGTCAAAATTTTGGGGGGCTATTTGAATCAAGGTCAGACAGCCGCCAATACCGCAAGTGGTGGTGAAGGCGCTGTGGGTTTGGATTTTTTGTTTAAACAGGGTGGCTACTGGGTCATCGGACAAGATCGAGGCGGGTTGTCATGCAGCGCGGTGCTGGCGCAGGCAAAACCGGCTGCAGTCTTCAAACGATTTGAATCTCAAAAGACTCAGATTGTGCAACGTATTGGCGGACAGCACCCCTTCAAAAATGATCCGGCTGTTGCACAGCAAATGAACCGAACGTTTCAGCCGCCTACGCACTATGCCATGATCGCGACTTCACCCGTCGCCAAAATCAAAATCACTACACGCTACCCAAACGGTGGTTCGAGCGAAGAGTTTTACGAATTAAGACCAGCAAATAACGCGATTGTGCGCGTGGGGGTTGGCAAATGTATGGACTGCGATGAAGCTCAGCGACGCGTTCAACAAAACTTCAGCGGACCTGAAGTGATTCACTGGTGTAGCGGTGGAGTCTGAGCATTGCCTCAAGCCCCAATATGTACGACTCTAAACCAAAGCCTGCGATCACACCAACACTTGCCTCGGCTAAGGCCGAGTGCATGCCGCGTTTTTCAATATTGGTGATGTGCACTTCAATATACGGAAAACTCACTGCCCGCAGGCAGTCTCTTAATGCGTAACCAGCATATAAAAACCCTGCGGGATTCATGACCACACCGTCGACGCCTTGATCGACTGCTTGATAGAGTCGTTCAATCGCTTCGCCCTCGATATGGGTATAGAAGATGTCTAAGTCGTAGTCGTTGCTGCGTGCATGCGCGAGCAGCCTTTGATCAAGCTCTGCCGCAGTCGTGGTGCCATATAGCTCGGGCTGTCTGCGCCCAAGATACGCCATATTGGCCCCCTGCAATACTAATAACTTTGTCATGTCATCTCGTCCGGCTTAGGGCGCATTATGCAGGGCATTATGCACCGCTTTTGACCGAAGCGGTGGTGGGCCGGATGGTTTGGGTTACAAAGGCCCGAGGCTTGACGCAATTAATTCTATTAAATTTGACCTTCGATGTGGTCGCTCACTGAACCGGGCCAAACCAGTTAAAGACACTGAGCCCCCCATCCACGACAAGCTCGGTGCCTGTGACATAGCCAGAGAACCGATCAATTAAGAGGGTTAAGCCCATTGCGGCAACGTCTTGTGCGCTACCAAGGCGTTGCATCGGAATTTTCAAAGCAAGATCGCCAGCAGGTTTGAACCCGCCCGCCGCAATGGCACCTGGGGTTAAAGCGTTAATGCGAATGCCATGTCGCGCCCAAGCCTTTGCCATTTCTTTCACCAGCATCAACATGGCTGCCTTGCTCGTTGCGTAATGTGGCAGGTTTCGAGGGGTGTGAGCATGAAGTGAAGTTAAGTACACCATCCGCCCGGCAATCCCTTCATCGATCATATGTTGACCTACCAAGCGGGCCAGCTCAAAGCCAGACTTCACGTTGACGTGATACATCGCATCCCAGGTTTCACTGGTAACTGTGCGCCACGTGTCTGCCTCGCGCCGCGCCGGCGACGCTGAGTGCACCATCATATGAATCGGACCGAAGGCGGCACGCGCTTGCTCGAAGACTTGTTGGGCTGAATCGGCAAGCGATAAGTCGATTACCCCAGCGTTGGCCTGATACCCCTGGGCTTTTAGTTCGGTCACAGTATCGCCAAGCTTTTGCGCATCCGAGTCAACCAAAAACACCTTAGCACCCTCGGCGGCCACTTCAAACGCCAGAGCTTTGCCAATGCCGTTGCCAGCTCCAGTGATGATTGCAGTCTCGTTGCTAAGATAGGGGCTCTGTCGTTTCATATTTGATCCTGTCTTGTTTGGTTGTAGGCACTTCAGTTGCATGGGGCACGCTGCGTTTGCTGCCAGAGGGCAGGTTAACGCAACAGCGTCTCGTGTTAGCGGATTTGCTTTTGCTTGACGGAGATCCGACCCGTAACATTGAAGATCTCAGAAAAGTTGCTCTGGTGATGACACGCGGAAAACTAATTTATCCAAACGAGATTAATCAAGCGCTGGGTGTCAAACCCTTCGTGACGAATCCGCCCAAGCTGCGCCGCTTGAACTAGGTCAGGTGCTCGCGTGACAAGCGTCGCGCGAGCAAAGCGTGGCGTATAAAGCCGCGAGGCTAGGCCAGCAGCGGGGCGTATTCTGCATGGCGTTGTATGTACACGGCGGCATAGCTGCAGCGAGGGATCACCTTCCAGTGCTGAGCGCGCGCATACTCGAGTGCAAATTTTGTGAGTTGAGCGGCCAGACCACGACCGCCTAAGGCGTCAGGAACGCCAGTGTAGGTGATTGTCATGTGTTGATCTTTAAGTGTGTAATCCAACACGCAACGTTGCGCTTCAACGAATACAAAAAAGCATTGTTTTGACGCATCATGTTCGATAGCGGGGGAGGTTGCGGTATTCATTTCGAGATCCCAATAATCAGCAAAGCCCAGAGGGTCAGCATTGCAATCATACCGATAAAGCACCCACCCCACACCCCCACAATCGGCCACTTCACATTGGTGGGAATATCTTGCGGATCGACGTGCTTTAACAACTCATTGGCATTACCTGCAATCCATGTTTTGGATTTTGGAAACGCAATGCGTAAAAAGTAATCCAGCACGATCGTCATCTTGATCGAAAAAGAATACTGGTTGAACGCACGCTGTGTTAAGTAAGGATGCTTGAATAATTCGTTGGCGTAGCGAATTTTGAACAGCATCAGATACGCGCCCGAAACAAAAAATACCATTGCGCAAGTGATAAAAAGCGTGAAGGTAAAACTTAAGGCGACTGGCAAATATTCAGACATCAGAGCAACCCGCCGCCAGGCACGCGAACCCAGCCCTCCATCAAGACTCGTGCGCTTCGGCTCATAATCGCTTTTGTGACAGTCCATTCACCGTTCACTTGTTTTGCTTGTGCGCCAACCCGTAAGGTGCCCGAGGGGTGACCGAAACGTACTGCCTCAAGATCGCCGCCCCCTGCTGCTAAATTCACCAGCGTGCCTGGTATGGCCGCTGCAGTGCCAATCGCCACCGCAGCTGTGCCCATCATGGCGTGGTGTAGCTTGCCCATTGACATCGCGCGCACGAGCACGTTGGTGTCTTTGGTTGAGATCGTTTTACCGCTCGAAGCAATGTAGTTTGCAGGCTTGGCAACGAATGCGACTTTAGGGGTGTGCTGACGTGTGGCGGCCTCGTCGATGTGCTTGATCAAGCCCATGCGCACAGCACCGTAGGCACGAATCGTCTCAAACATTGCAAGCGCTTTAGGGTCGCTATTGATATCGTCTTGTAACTCTGTCCCCTTGTAGCCAATGTCAGCGGCGTTGACAAAGATTGTCGGGATGCCTGCGTTGATCATGGTGGCCTTGAAGGTTCCAACGCCTGGTACTTCTAAATCATCCACAAGATTGCCGGTGGGAAACATCGCACCGCCCCCATCATCCTCGTCGGCTGCGGGATCCATAAACTCGAGCTGAACTTCTGCAGCAGGAAAGGTCACGCCGTCCAATTCAAAGTCACCGGTTTCTTGCACGGCACCATTGGTCATCGGCACATGAGCAATAATCGTTTTGCCGATATTGGCTTGCCAAATTCGGATCGTTGCGATCCCATTTTGTGGGATGCGGGCAGGATCGACCAGACCGTTGCTGATGCCAAACGGGCCAACGGCAGAGGTCAAGTTGCCGCAATTACCGCTCCAGTCGACAAAGGGCTTGTCGATCGACACCTGTCCAAAAAGATAGTCAATGTCGTGATCGGGGCGCGTGCTTTTTGAAAGAATTACGGTCTTGCTAGTACTTGAAGTGGCTGCACCCATGCCGTCTGTTTGTTTGCCATACGGGTCAGGGCTACCGATCACTCTGAGTAATAAAGCGTCACGCGCTGCGCCCGGCACTTGAGTCGCTTTAGGCAGATCTTGAAGATGAAAAAAAACGCCTTTGCTGGTGCCGCCACGTATGTAAGTGGCAGGAATTTTTATTTGGGGGGCGTGACTCATAGCAATTTCCTTCAACGTATGTCGGTATCGTTTAACGCTGAGCAACGCTCAGCGACTCAAAGGGCTTAACACTTGCTCGGTTGACTCAAGCACTGGTCTGTGTGGGTAGCGCTTGAAGCCGACTCGATTCATTCTATAAAAATTGTTTGTCCGATTAAACTTGGTTGGCATTAGGCCACAGCATTTGATTCAAGAAAGTCTTGTGCAAAACGCTGCAACACGCCGCCCGCTTCATAAATCGAAACCTCTTCGGCGGTATCTAAGCGGCACGTGACTGGGATTTCAAGTTGTTCGCCATTTTTACGCTGAATCATCAGCGTCAGCGTGGCTAACGGGGTTCGTGCGCCCAGAACGTCGTAGGTTTCAGTGCCATCCAAGCCAAGCGTCAAGCGATTCACGCCTGCTTTGAACTCTAATGGCAAGACACCCATACCGACCAAATTAGTGCGATGGATGCGCTCGAAGCCTTCAGCAACAATGGCCTCAACGCCAGCCAGGCGAACACCTTTGGCAGCCCAGTCGCGTGAAGAGCCTTGTCCGTAGTCTGCGCCCGCCACAATAATGAGTGGTTGCTGACGGGTCATGTAGGTTTCGATTGCCTCCCACATGCGGGTGACTTTGCCTTCGGGCTCAAGGCGTGCCAATGAACCTTGCTTAACTTTACCGTTTTCAAGCACCATTTCATTGAGCAGTTTGGGGTTCGCAAACGTGGCGCGCTGAGCGGTCAAGTGATCGCCACGATGGGTGGCGTACGAGTTGAAGTCTTCTTCAGGCACGCCCATCTTTGCCAAGTATTCGCCCGAGGCACTATCAAGCATGATGGCGTTTGAAGGTGACAAGTGGTCTGTCGTGATGTTGTCGCCTAGCACGGCTAAGGGACGCATCCCTTTGAGCGTGCGTTCGCCAGCCAGGGCTCCTTCCCAGTACGGGGGGCGACGAATGTATGTGCTTTGTGGACGCCAGTCATATAGGGGGCTAAGCTTTTCTCCGGTATCAACAGTCGCGGCAAACATCGGTTCGTAGACTTTACGAAATTGCTCTGGCTTGACGCTCGAGTTGACGATGGCGTCGATCTCTTCGTCTGAGGGCCAAAGGTCTTTTAAGGTGACGGGCTTACCCTCTTGATCAAGACCCAATACATCTTTTTCGATATCAAAGCGGATGGTACCGGCAATCGCATAGGCGACAACCAGCGGCGGCGAGGCTAGGAAGGCCTGCTTGGCGTAAGGATGAATGCGACCATCAAAGTTTCGGTTACCTGACAAAACCGCGGTGGCGTACAAGTCGCGATCAATAATTTCTTGTTGGAGGACTGGATCTAGCGCACCGCTCATCCCGTTACAGGTCGTGCACGCAAACGCCACGATGCCAAAGCCGAGGCTCTCGAGCTCTGTGAGAAGTTTGGCCTCTTGGAGATACAGTTCAACAGTTTTTGAGCCAGGGGCGAGCGATGACTTTACCCAAGGCTTACGCGTTAAGCCTTTCGAATTTGCATTGCGCGCCAACAAGCCTGCTGCAATGACGTTGCGAGGGTTGCTGGTGTTGGTGCAGCTTGTGATGGCCGCAATGATCACTGCGCCATCGGGCATCAGACCAGGTTCGTTTTCAACCTTACCTGAGATCCCTTGAGCGGCGAGTTCTGACGTTGGAACTCGACGATGGGGGTTTGAGGGGCCTGCGATATTACGCACGACGCTTGATAAGTCAAAGCGCAAGACGCGTTCGTATTCGGCGCCCTTTAGGCTATCGGCCCATAAGCCAGTTTGTTTAGCATAGGTTTCAACGAGTTTGATCTGTTGGTCTTCGCGGCCAGTCAAACGCAGATAGTCAATCGTTTGCTGGTCTATATAGAACATCGCGGCAGTCGCGCCGTACTCAGGCGTCATGTTCGAAATGGTGGCGCGATCACCTAGCGTTAAGTGGGGCACTCCTTCGCCAAAAAACTCAAGGTACGACGATACGACTTTTTGATTGCGTAAAAACTCGGTCAGAGCCAGCACCATGTCAGTTGCAGTCATGCCAGGCTTGAGTTTGCCTGTGAGTTCAACGCCAATAATTTCTGGTAAGCGCATCCACGAGGCACGACCAAGCATGACGCTTTCGGCTTCAAGGCCCCCAACACCAATGGCAATTACGCCCAAGGCGTCGACGTGTGGCGTGTGGCTATCGGTTCCGACCAACGTATCCGGAAACGCAACACCATTCAGTGCGTGCACAACCGGCGACATTCTTTCTAAATTGATTTGATGCATGATGCCATTTCCGGGAGGAATGACATCTACGTTTTTAAACGTCTTTTTGGTCCAGTTAATGAAATGAAAACGATCTTCGTTGCGTCGATCTTCGATCGCACGGTTCTTCGCAAACGCGTCTGGATCGAAGCCGCCGCATTCGACAGCAAGCGAATGGTCAACGATTAACTGTGTCGGTACCACCGGATTGACTAACGCTGGATCGCCGCCTTGCGCAGCGATCGCATCGCGCAAGCCCGCAAGGTCAACGAGTGCCGTTTGCCCCAGAATGTCATGACACACCACACGCGCTGGAAACCACGGAAAATCCATATCGCTTTTACGCTCAATCAGTTGCTTGAGCGCTGCGGTCAGTAAATCGGGATCGCAGCGGCGCACCAGATTTTCGGCTAACACCCGCGAGGTATACGGCAGCTTGCTATAGGCGCCGGGCGCGATGGCATCAACGGCCGCCTGAGCATCAAAGTAATCGAGTTTGGTTCCGGGCAGTGGCTTGCGATTTGCGCTATTCATGTGAACTCAGTCGGGTAGTGGTCTACGACAAGGGGTAATATTTTTGTGTGACAGGCGCTGGTTTCAGACAATCAGCACTCGTTTGAAAGAAGGCCAGCGTCTGCGTCCAACAACAGATGAGCCCAGTGGCTCATCTGTGACTGGAATACTGCTAATTACTTGCGACGCGCGAGCGGCACAAATTTTTGATCATCGGGCCCGGTATAGTTGGCAGCAGGACGAATGATCTTGTTATCAATCCGTTGTTCAATGATGTGCGCAGCCCAGCCTGCGGTACGTGAGATCACAAACAGAGGTGTAAACATCGCAGTTGGTACGCCCATCATGTGATACGACACGGCGGAAAACCAATCCAGGTTTGCAAACATTTTTTTCGAATCCCACATCACAGCTTCGATGCGATCGGCGATGTCAAACATTTTGGTGGTACCGGCTTTCTTTGAGAGGCGCAAGGCCACGTCTTTGATCACTTTATTACGTGGATCAGCAATCGTGTACACGGGATGCCCAAAACCAATTACGACTTGTTTAGCCTCAACACGTGCACGAATATCGGCTTCGGCTTCGGCTGGTGTCTCGTAGCGCTTTTGCACTTCGAAAGCGACTTCGTTGGCGCCGCCGTGCTTGGGGCCGCGCAGAGCGCCAATGCCGCCAGCGATGGCCGAATACATGTCTGAACCCGTGCCGGCAATCACGCGGCAGGTGAAGGTCGAGGCATTGAATTCGTGTTCAGCATACAAATTCAGTGAGGTGTGCATCGCACGTACCCAGTCGGCGTTTGGTTTTTTGCCATGTAAAAGATGCAAGAAGTGCGCGCCGATTGAGTCGTCATCGGTTTGCACATCAATGATGCGGCCGTTGTGGCTAAAGTGATACCAGTACAGCAGCGCCGAACCCAGATTTGCCATCAAACGATCGGCGATGTCACGGGCATCAGGGATGTTGTGGTCTTCTTTTTCGGGCAGCATGCAACCCAGTGCCGAGGCGGCGGTGCGCATCACATCCATGGGATGGCTAGCGGCAGGAAGCGATTCAAGCACGGTTTGAAGTTGGGCAGGCAAGCCGCGCAGGTTGCGCAGTTTGTCTTTGTAAGCGGCCAGTTCAGCCTTGTTGGGCAACTTGCCATGAATCAACAAGTGGGCGATCTCTTCGAACTCGCTGCTATCAGCAAAATCAAGAACATCGTAGCCACGATAGTGCAGGTCATTACCGCTACGGCCGACCGTACATAAGGCTGTGTTGCCTGCGGTCACGCCAGACAGCGCGACTGATTTTTTAGGCTTGAACGTTGGTGCAGCTTCTGCGGGTGCAGCGGCTTTTGTTGCAGGAGATTTTTTAGCAGTTGCCATGATATGTGTCCTTGATCAGGTTATTTCGATTTGCCTTGGGCGAACAACACGTCGAGTTTGCCTTCAAACTCGTGGTAATTAATGCGCTCGTAGAGTTCATCACGCGTTTGCATCATGTCGATCACGTTGCGCTGATGTCCGTCGCGACGAACTGCCTCGTAGACCGCTTCTGCTGCTTTATTTGCGGCACGAAATGCCGATAATGGGTACAACACCATGCCAACACCGGCAGACTTGAGCTCGTCGACGCTGAACAAGGGCGTTTTGCCGAATTCAGTGATATTTGCCAGCAGCGGAACGCCGGCTGCTTTGCCAAATTTTTCAAAAGTGGCAAGGTCGTAAGCGGCTTCGGCGAAGATTGCATCGGCGCCAGCTTCGATACAGGCTAAGGCGCGTTCAATCGCGGCGTCTACGCCGTGCGAGGCGATCGCATCGGTGCGTGCAATGATGTAAAAGCTGTCGTCGGTACGTGCATCGACGGCCGCTTTGACGCGGTCACGCATCTCTTCGGTTGAAACGATTTCTTTTCCGGGGCGATGACCGCAGCGTTTAGCGCCAACCTGATCCTCGATGTGGCAACCCGCAGCGCCGAATTTAGTCAGACTTTGAATCGTGCGAGCGATGTTAAATGCCGAGGGGCCAAAGCCAGTATCAATGTCAACGATCAAGGGGGTGTCGCACACGTCTGTGATACGACGCACGTCGGTCAGGACGTCGTCAAGCGTGTTGATGCCCAAATCAGGTAAGCCTAGCGAGCCTGCCGCGACTCCGCCACCCGAAAGATAAATGGCTTTAAAGCCGGCGCGCTTGGCCAGCAAGGCATGGTGTGCGTTGATGGCACCAATAATTTGTAGTGGCTGCTCAGACGCGAGGGCGGCACGGAAGCGCTCGCCGGCGGTTGCTTGTTTAGACATATCTTTCTCCAAAAACAGATAAAAAAAATGAACCCGCCAGACAGTGTCTGAGAGGGTTCATTTTTATACGTGCATAAAAATTACTTCAGCAGATGCGCAACAGCGTCGCGTTCTTCAATCAGCTCTTTCAGGGTTAAATCCATACGCTCTCTTGAGAAACCATCGATTTCGAGACCCGTCACGCGTTGATACTCGCCACCCTGGCAGGTGACCGGTACGCCGTACATCGTGCCTTCAGGAATGCCGTAGCTGCCATCCGAAGCAACACCCATGGTGACCCACTTGCCGTTTGTGCCTAGCACCCAGTCACGAATGTGATCAATTGCTGCGTTGGCCGCCGAGGCTGCAGACGACAAACCACGCGCTTCAATGATCGCGGCACCACGCTTACCAACAGTGGGCAAGAACACATCACGATTCCAGACTGGATCGTTGATGAGTTTTTCGACGCTTTGGCCGCCGATGGTTGCAAAGCGGTAGTCAGCGTACATTGTGGGCGAGTGGTTGCCCCAGACTGCTAACTTTTGAATATCGGCAACAGGTTTGCCCATTTTTGCGGCGAGTTGCGACAGGGCGCGGTTATGGTCAAGACGCAGCATGGCTGTAAAGTTTTTGGCCGGCAGATCAGGCGCCGATTTCATGGCGATGTAAGCATTGGTATTGGCTGGATTGCCCACCACTAGCACTTTGACTTTGCGGTGTGCGACTTCATTCAAGGCCTTGCCTTGCGCCGTAAAAATTGCGGCGTTCACTGCCAGCAGGTCGGCGCGTTCCATGCCGGGGCCGCGTGGGCGTGAACCCACCAACATGGCCACTTCGACATCTTTAAACGCTTCGCGTGGATCACCATGCGCTGTCATTGATTGCAGCAGTGGAAACGCGCAATCGTCGAGCTCCATCATGACGCCCTTGAGTGCTTTTTGCGCTTTTTCGTCAGGAATCTCGAGCAATTGCAAGATGACAGGTTGGTCCTTGCCGAGCATCTCGCCTGAAGCGATACGAAACAAGAGTGCGTAGCCGATTTGACCGGCAGCACCGGTGACCGCAACGCGCACGGCGGGTTTAGACATAGTTTTCTCCGAGAAGGCTGAGTAGATTGCTAAGATATAGAAACGAGAATGGCCTGAAATGCTTTGCTTAACTAGCAGTTTAGCTTTTTTGCCTCGACCCACTCTTGAGGGCTGGGGAGGCCGAATTTCAGAGCGCGATGCTAGAACAAATCCTACACGTAGTCAACCAATCATATATCTTATATAAGACACAAGAGTCGTAGACTTACGCCTCGGCTTGTGACACAATGCCAGTATGCGTTTGATTAGCTCTGATGATGTCTGAGGCCTTAGCCCGCAAACCCTTGTCTGGAACAAGGGCGACAGGTTCAGCGGCCTTCAGCCCGCTCTACCGACAGATTAAAGATTTGTTGGTGCAGGCGCTTGACCGCGGCGACTGGAAGCCGGGTGACGCGATCCCCAGTGAAACTGAATTAGCCCTGAGTTTTCAGGTGAGTCAGGGTACGGTGCGCAAAGCCGTTGACGAACTTGCCGCTGAAAATCTCTTAATCCGACGCCAGGGCAAGGGGACATTTGTCTCGACTCACCACGAGGCGCGCGTGCGTTTTCGGTTTTTGCGTCTCGCGCCCAACCAAGGTGAGGCCCAGCCCGCTGAAAGCCAGATTCTTGATTGCAAGCGGGTGCGTGCGAGTATTGAGATTGCGCGTGCGCTTGAACTCAAGCCTGGCGATCCAGTGGTGGCGATTAGGCGTCTGTTGTCTTTTGCCTCAGTGCCCACCGTCGTTGACGACATCTATTTGCCGGGCGTTTTGTTTAAAGGGTTAACAGCCGATCTGCTGAGTGGGTACGTCGGCCCGCTTTACGGGTTTCTAGAAACCGAATTTGGCATCAGCATGGTGCGCGCCGAAGAGAAGCTTCGTGCCGTGAGCGCCGATCAAGACATGAGTGCCTTGTTGGGGATCCCAAAAGATACCCCTATGCTTAAAGTAGATCGTATCTCGTACACATACGCCGACCGTCCGGTAGAATTACGCATGGGTCATTATGTGACTGATCGGTATCATTATCGTAATAGCTTGAATTAATTGAACTAAATGGTTGATTTGAACCGATTGCCCACATCGGCGAGAATAGAGTGTTTATCCTAATTGATTGTTTTTTAAATCGAGGTCGTTATGTCTGACACAGCCCAAAAGCCGCGTCCGCAGTTTCGCAATATTAATGTGACTGATTTGATGCACTATCGCCTGCCTATGGCGGGCAAAGTTTCGATCCTTCATCGAATCAGTGGCGCCGCGTTATTTTTATGCTTGCCGCTGTTGATCTCCTTTTTTGCGATGAGCTTTGTCTCTGAGGCGGGCTTCGCGTCGATGTCCGAAGTGATCGGGCATCCGTTGATGAAGCTGATTTTGCTCGGTTTAATCTGGGGCTATCTGCATCACTTCTGTGCCGGCATTCGTTACCTCTTGCTTGATTTGCATATTGGTGTCGATAAAGAGTCTGCAGCAAAGAGTGCGAGTGTCGTGATGGGCGTTAGCCTGGCGCTGACTGCTGTGTTTGGTCTTAAATTGTTCGGAGTCTGGTAATGGTCCCTATCGAAAAAATTGGCACCAAGCGTTTGGTGGTTGGTGCGCACTACGGCACCGGTGAGTTCATCATCCAACGCGTCACCGCCATCATCCTGGCGATTTACACCTTGGTGCTGCTGGTCGGCATTCTGACAATGTCAGGCTTCACCTACGCTGGCTGGAAAAACCTCTTTACCTTTACCTGTTTTGGTATCCCCGCGGGTCAGGTGCTTGCTTCGTTGGCAATGTTTTCGCTTGCCTGGCACGCTTGGATTGGCGTGCGTGACATCTGGATGGATTATGTCAAGCCCGTAGGTATTCGTTTGTTGTTGCTGGTCCTCACTATCCTGTGGTTGGCTGGATCAGTCGTGTACTTTGTACACACCCTCTGGAGAAACTAAGCCGTGGTTGCCGTCAAATCATCCTTACCTCGTCGTCAATTTGATGTGGTCGTCGTGGGAGCCGGCGGGGCCGGCATGCGTTGTTCTTTACAGCTCGCAAACGCCGGGCTTTCCGTTGCAGTGTTGTCTAAGGTGTTTCCAACTCGCTCGCATACTGTTGCCGCTCAGGGTGGTATTGGCGCCTCATTGGGCAATATGAGCGAAGACAACTGGTACTGGCACATGTATGACACCGTGAAGGGGTCAGACTGGCTGGGCGACCAAGATGCCATCGAGTTTATGTGCCGCGAGGCGCCTAACGCGGTGTACGAACTCGAGCATATGGGTATGCCGTTTGATCGCAACGCAGATGGCACAATTTACCAGCGTCCCTTTGGCGGCCATACCGCGAACTTTGGCGAAAAGCCCGTGCAACGCGCTTGCGCAGCGGCCGACCGTACTGGCCACGCTTTATTGCACACGCTTTATCAGCGCAACGTGGCTTCGCGCACTCAGTTTTTTGTTGAGTGGATGGCGCTTGATCTGATTCGCAATCAGGCCGGTGATGTGTTGGGTGTGACTGCGCTCGAAATGGAAACCGGCGAGATCTATATTTTTGAAGCCAAGACAACTGTGATCGCCACTGGCGGTGCCGGTCGTATCTGGGCAGCCTCGACGAACGCCTTTATCAACACGGGCGACGGTATGGGTATGGCTGCACGTGCCGGGATCCCGATGATGGATATGGAGTTCTGGCAGTTTCATCCAACTGGTGTGGCTGGCGCTGGCGTACTCATCACCGAGGGTGTGCGCGGCGAGGGCGGTATCTTGCTCAACAAAGATGGCGAGCGCTTCATGGAGCGCTATGCTCCAACCTTAAAAGACTTGGCACCGCGTGACTTTATTTCGCGCTGTATGGATCAAGAAATTAAAGAAGGGCGTGGCTGTGGCCCGGATGGTGCCTACGTGCACCTTAAGCTTGACCACCTGGGTGCGGATGTCATCAGCAAACGCTTGCCCTCGATTCTTGAAATCGGTCACAAGTTTGCCAACGTTGATGCGACCAAAGAGCCAATTCCAGTTGTGCCAACCATTCACTATCAGATGGGCGGTATTCCTTGTAATTACAACGGGCAGGTCACGACTTGGGATGGCAAGCAAACTCATATCGTCAATGGACTCTATGCGATTGGTGAGTGCTCTGCAACGTCGGTGCACGGCGCCAACCGCTTAGGCACTAATTCGTTGTTAGATTTGATCGTGTTTGGTCGGGCTGCAGGTAACCATATCGTTGCCGCTCACCCCGAGCGTCAGCATGCGCACCAGCCCTTGGCACAAGAGTCGGTCGATTTTTCGCTTGACCGTGTCAATAAGCTCGAAAGCCGCACCAAAGGCGAAAAAACGCAAGTGGTGGGTAACGACATTCGTAACGCCATGCAGCAGCATTGCGGGGTGTTCCGCACCCTCGCGTCGTTGAACGAAGGCGTAAAAAAAATCGATGCGCTGGCTGAAAAAGTCGATAACATCGCGTTTGTCGACAAGTCAAAAGTGTTTAACACTGCGCGTATTGAAGCGCTTGAACTGAGCAACATGATTGAAGTTGCGCGCTCAACGATTCATTCTGCGGCTGCGCGTACTGAAAGTCGTGGGGCCCATGCGCTCGACGATCACCCAACACGCGACGACGATAACTGGATCAAGCACACCTTGTGGTATTCGGCAGGCAACCGCCTCGATTACAAACCTGTGCAAATGCAGCCACTCACCGTTGAAAGTTTCCCGCCCAAGTCGCGGACCTTCTAAGACAAGTTACCTGGATACCTATCATGAGCACAAAGCGCATCGTGAAATTTGAAATCTACCGTTACGATCCTGACAAGGACGAGCGCCCTTACATGCAAAAGCTTGAGGTCGAGCTGCAGCCAACCGACAAGATGTTGTTGGACGCCTTGATTCGCATCAAGATGGACGTTGACGACAGTTTAGCGTTGCGTCGTTCGTGCCGTGAGGGCGTGTGCGGCTCAGATGCGATGAACATCAATGGCAAAAACGGCCTGGCTTGCACCACGAACATGCTTGAATTGACTGAGCCTGTTGTGCTGCGCCCCTTGCCTGGCCTGCCGGTGATTCGCGATCTGATCGTTGATATGACGCACTTCTTTAATCAGTATCATTCGATTAAACCTTACCTGATCAACGACACACCACCGCCAGAGAAAGAGCGTCTGCAGACTCCCGAGGCGCGTGACGAACTCAATGGTTTGTACGAGTGTATTTTGTGCGCTTGCTGTTCAACATCGTGCCCATCTTTCTGGTGGAACCCCGACAAGTTTGTGGGCCCCGCCGGTTTATTGCAGGCTTATCGTTTTATTGCGGATACGCGCGATCACGCGACTGCTGAGCGCCTCGATAACCTCGAAGACCCCTATCGTCTGTTTCGCTGCCACACCATCATGAACTGCGTCGATGTTTGCCCTAAAGGGTTGAATCCTACGCAGGCGATTGGCAAGATTAAAGAAATGCTTGTGCGTCGCACGGTGTAGACGGATGCTGCACAAATGAGCCAACTCTCAGACATGGACCGCACTAGGCTGCGTTGGCGTGCCCGGCGCGGTTTGCTCGAAAATGATCTGATGCTCACCAAGTATCTGGATACCTACGAGTCGGCCTTAACGGATGTGGACGTCTCAGCGCTCACCCAGTTGTTTGAACTAGGTGATAATGAGCTGTTAGACTTGCTTTTAGCTCGGATCGAGCCGGTGGGGGTGCTAGATCGCCCGGCAGTGCACGCGGTGCTCGCTAATATTCGCGCGTTATGAACCTGCGTAAAAAAAATATAGAAGGAACAACTCATGAAACTATCTGACAAAAAAGCTACGCTCTCGTTCTCTGACGGAAGCCCCTCCTTTGACTTCCCGGTCTACGACGGTACGGTCGGCCCGCAGGTGATTGATATTCGTAAGCTGTATGGCCAAACTGGGATGTTTACCTACGACCCAGGTTTTTTGTCGACAGCTTCGTGCACCTCAGACATCACTTACATCGATGGCGATAAAGGCGAGTTGTTGTACCGCGGTTATCCGATTGAAGAGTTGGCCGTCAATTGTGATTTCATGGATATCAGTTATCTGATCCTGAATAGTGAGTTGCCGGATGCCAAGCAAAAGCTTGCCTTTGATACCTTGGTGACCAATCACACGATGGTCAACGAGCAGATGCAATTTTTCTTACGTGGCTTTCGTCGAGATGCGCACCCAATGGCGGTGTTGACCGGTCTGGTCGGTGCCATGTCGGCGTTCTATCACGACTCTAATGACATTACCAATCCGCACCATCGTCACGTGGCAGCGATCCGTTTGATCGCCAAGATGCCGACTTTGGTCGCAATGGCCTACAAATACTCACAAGGCCAGCCTTACATCTACCCGAAAAACAGCTTGTCATATACCGGCAATTTCTTGCGCATGATGTTTGCAACACCTTGCGAAGAATACGTTGTGAACCCTGTTGTTGAGCGTGCGCTCGACCGTATTTTTATTCTGCACGCTGATCACGAACAAAACGCCTCAACGTCAACAGTGCGTTTGTGCGGTTCGTCTGGCACGAACCCCTTTGCAGCCATTGCTGCGGGCGTGGCCTGCTTGTGGGGCCCCGCACACGGTGGCGCCAACGAAGCTTGCTTGCAAATGCTCGAAGACCTGCAAGCCAAGGGCGGTATGGCCAAGGTCGGCGAGTTCATGGAACAAGTCAAAGACAAGAACTCAGGCGTTCGTTTGATGGGTTTTGGTCATCGTGTTTATAAAAACTACGATCCACGCGCTAAGTTGATGCAGCAAACTTGCAAAGAGGTATTGGCTGCCTTGGGTCTTGAAAATGACCCGCTGTTCAAACTCGCCATGGAAGTCGAGCGTATTGCGCTCGAAGATCCGTATTTTGTTGAGCGCAAGCTTTATCCAAACGTCGATTTCTACTCTGGCATTGTGCAGCGTGCGATTGGCGTGCCAACGGCTTTGTTTACGGCGATTTTTGCTTTGGCGCGTACCGTTGGCTGGATTGCCCAATGGAACGAGATGATTTCTGATCCAGAGTACAAAATTGGTCGCCCTCGCCAGTTGTATCAAGGTGCGACTTCGCGCTCTGTTCCTAAGCGTAAATAAGTATCCGGTGTTTTCCTTGCTTGTGCGTCTCGCGCAAGCAAGGAGGCAAAGACGACCTACGGGTCGTTTTTTTTATGCCCGTCCGAGTTGGTCGCGTCTGAACCCTGTTTCGTTCGCACAACGCTTATCAAAATAACCTTCGATAATCAAAGGCTATCTACACAAAAGCCGTTGGTTTATTGACCCCGCGGGTTATACTTCCTCGCCGGACTTTAAGGCTCAAAACAACTGCCTTCTGCCCGCTATCCGCAAATCGGTTTGGCCGAGTAAACGGAAGGTATTCCTGCATCGTAACGGGTGAAGCACCCGACAAGGTGAAGCGTCAAATGTCATCAGAACTCGAATCTCTAAAGAACTCCTATCTTTTTGGGGGTAATGCTCCGTATGTCGAAGAGCTTTATGAGGCTTATCTCGACAACCCTGGCTCGGTGCCAGACAACTGGCGAAGCTATTTCGATCAGTTGCAGCATATGCCTGCGACAGATGGTCAGGCAGAAACCCGTGATCAAGCTCACGCGCCGATCGTTGAGTCGTTTGCGATTCGCGCTAAAACAAATGGCTTTGCTCAGCGTGCAAAAGAATCTGATCTAGCGGTTGCAACTAAGCAAGTACACGTGCAGTCTTTGATTGCAGCGTATCGTTCACTTGGTTCAAGATGGGCTGATCTCGATCCGCTCAAGCGCACCGATCGCCCAGCGATCCCCGAATTAGACCCCGCGTTTTATGGCTTAAACGAAACCGATCTCGATCAGGTTTTTTCGGCGGCCAATACTTATTTTTCTAGCGCAAGCACCATGACCTTGCGCGATATTCTCAAAGCCTTGCGTGATACCTATTGTCGTTCGGTCGGCGCCGAGTTCATGCATGCGTCTGATCCTGCAGTCAAGCGCTGGGTGCAAGAGCGCCTTGAGTCAACCTTGTCTGCGCCACTGGTTTCGCCTGAAGGTAAGCGTAATCTGCTGCAGCAGCTCACTGAAGCTGAAGGCCTTGAGCGCTATTTACACACAAAATACGTTGGTCAAAAGCGCTTTTCGCTTGAGGGTGGCGATAGCTTTATTGCCTCAATGGATGAACTCGTGCACCATGCGGGTGAAGCTGGTGTGCAAGAGATCGTGGTCGGAATGGCGCACCGCGGTCGTCTGAACATGCTGGTCAACATCATGGGCAAGATGCCGGGTGATTTGTTTGCTGAGTTCGAAGGTCATCACGCCGAGGGTTTAAGCGATGGTGATGTGAAATACCACAACGGTTTTTCAAGTGACCTTTCCACGCGTGGCGGCCCAATGCATTTGTCGCTCGCGTTTAACCCCTCGCACCTTGAAATCGTCAATCCAGTCGTTGAGGGTAGTGTGCGCGCGCGCCAAGAGCGTCGCGGTGCCGAGGGCTACAAGCAAGTGTTGCCCGTGCTGGTGCATGGCGATGCGGCGTTTGCCGGGCAGGGCGTGGTCATGGAAACCCTCAACCTCGCCGAGACTCGTGGTTATGGTACCGGTGGCACTGTCCATCTTGTGATTAACAACCAGATCGGGTTCACCACTTCTGACCCGCGCGATACACGCTCAACGATCTATTGCACTGACGTGTCAAAGATGATTGAAGCGCCGGTGTTTCATGTGAACGGTGATGACCCTGAAGCGGTGGCGTTTACCACCCGTCTGGCGCTCGACTTCAGAATGAAGTTTGGTCGTGACGTGGTCGTGGATATTGTGTGCTTCCGTAAACTCGGTCATAACGAACAAGATACCCCTTCGCTCACGCAGCCTTTGATGTACAAGCGCATTGGCGCGCATCCAGGCACGCGTAAGCTCTATGCAGACAAACTGACTGCGCAAGGGGTGCTGAAAGAAGGCGAGGGCGATCAACTCGTGAAAGACTATCGCCAGTACATGGAAGACGGCCAGCGCACCATCGAGCCTGTCCTGACAAATTACAAAAGCAAGTACGCCATTGACTGGACACCGTTCTTAAATGCAAAGTGGACAGACCAGGCTGACACAGGTGTGCCGTTAGCTGAACTCAAAAGTATTGGTGAGGCTCTGACGCACACGCCTGCGGGGTTCACGCCTCACGCATTGGTCACAAAGCTGCTCAATGATCGTCGAGCAATGGCACGTGGTGAACAAAATCTTGACTGGGGGATGGGCGAGCATCTGGCCTTCGCAACGCTGGTCAAGGCAGGGTACGCAATTCGCATTACTGGCCAAGACTCAGGTCGCGGCACCTTCACTCATCGTCACGCGGTATTGCATGATCAAAATCGTGAGCGCTGGGATGATGGCACTTATATTCCGTTGCAAAATGTTTCGGCTGAGCAGGCACCGTTTACAGTCATTGACTCGGTTTTGTCCGAAGAGGCCGTGTTAGGCTTTGAGTACGGTTACTCTTGTGCTGATCCTAATACTCTTACGATTTGGGAAGCCCAGTTCGGCGACTTCGTGAATGGTGCTCAAGTGGTGATTGACCAGTTCATCGTGTCTGGTGAGGCCAAATGGGGTCGTCAGTCTGGTTTGACCATGATGCTGCCGCACGGTTACGAAGGTCAAGGGCCTGAGCATTCATCCGCACGCATTGAGCGCTTCTTGCAATTGTGCGCTGACAACAATATTCAGGTTGTGCAACCCACCACAGCGGCGCAGATTTTCCATCTGTTACGTCGGCAGATGGTACGCCAGTTCCGTAAACCTTTGGTCATTTTGACGCCGAAGTCACTGCTTCGTAGTAAAGATGCGGGCTCTGCTCTTAAAGAGCTGTCGACTGGTCGGTTTCAGCCAATTATCCCTGAGCTCGATGAGAAGATTAAAGCGGCTTCGGTCAAACGCGTTCTCGTGTGCTCGGGTAAAGTTTATTACGACCTAGTGCACGGTCGTGCTGATCGTAAAGACGATTCGGTTGCGATTATTCGCGTTGAGCAGTTGTATCCCTTCGCCCACAAAACTTTTGAGGCTGAGTTGCGCAAGTATCCCAAGGCAACTGAAGTGGTCTGGGTGCAAGACGAGCCGCAAAACCAGGGCCCCTGGTTTTACGTACAACACCATCTTTACCAAAACATGTCAGCTGGCCAAAAGCTGGGTTATGCCGGGCGCCCAGCGTCTGCCTCGCCCGCCGTCGGTTATTTAGCTAAGCATCAAGAACAGCAAAAGGCTTTGGTTGATCAAGCCTTTGGCAAGTTCAAAGTGTTCATGCTGACTAAATAATCTAGCCTAAGCGATTTTACCGAAATACTACGATCCCTCACGGAAAAAAAATGGCAATCACCGATGTAGTTGTGCCCCAACTGTCTGAGTCTGTATCTGAAGCAACGTTGTTAACCTGGAAGAAAAAGCCCGGTGAGGCAGTCACCGCCGACGAAATTCTGATTGAAGTTGAAACCGATAAAGTGGTGCTAGAGGTGCCGGCTCCTGTTTCGGGGGTGTTAACAGAAATCGTGCGTGCCGATGGCAGCATGGTGGTGGCGGGCGAGGTGATTGCTCGTATCGATACCGCGGGTAAAGCTGCTGCAGTCACAGCTGCACCAGCAAGTACTGCTGCAGTCGCGACAGCCCCAGTCTCGGCGCCCATAGCCGCCTCGGTTGGCAGCGCTGGCGTGGCGTCTCCTGCTGCCGCCAAGATTCTTGCTGAAAAAGGCGTGGCAGCGTCAAACGTCTCGGGCTCAGGCCGTGACGGTCGTATCACGAAAGGCGATGCGCTTGGTGCTTCGGCAGCCCCTGCTGCTGCTGCTCCAGTCAAGGCTGCGCCCCTGGCAAACCCTTCGGTGCCCATGACGCAATCGCTTGATGGTCGTCCTGAGCAACGCGTGCCCATGAGCCGCTTGCGTGCTCGCGTTGCCGAGCGTCTGTTGCAATCGCAGCAAGATAACGCGATCCTCACAACGTTTAACGAAGTCAACATGCAGGGCGTGATTGATCTGCGTAATTTATACAAAGATAAATTTGAAAAAGAGCACGGCGTGAAGCTGGGCTTTATGTCATTTTTTGTGAAAGCCGCCGTTGCAGCGCTCAAGCGTTACCCAGTGTTAAATGCGTCGATCGACGGCAAAGACATCATCTATCACGGCTATTTCGATATTGGTATCGCGGTTGGCAGCCCACGCGGCCTCGTTGTGCCGATTCTGCGCAATGCTGATCAACTCTCTATCGCCGAAATCGAAAAAACAATCGCTGATTTTGGCAAGCGCGCCTCAGAGGGTAAGCTTGGTATCGAAGAGATGACCGGTGGCACCTTCTCGATTTCAAACGGTGGTGTGTTCGGCTCGATGTTGTCAACGCCAATTATCAATCCTCCTCAGTCAGCGATCTTAGGCGTTCACGCCACCAAAGAGCGCGCTGTGGTTGAAAAAGGCCAAATCGTGATTCGGCCGATTAATTACTTGGCAATGTCTTACGACCATCGCATTATTGATGGCCGCGAAGCAGTCTTGGGTTTGGTTGCGATGAAAGAAGCGCTCGAAGATCCACAACGCTTATTACTCGAAATCTAAACCGAGATATTCATGCCTACTCAATTTGATGTTGTTGTGATCGGTGCGGGCCCAGGCGGCTATATCGCTGCCATTCGTGCGGCCCAGTTAGGGTTGTCGGTAGCGTGTATTGACGCCTGGCAAAATGGTAAAGGCGGCCCGGCCCCAGGGGGCACTTGTACCAACGTCGGGTGTATTCCGTCTAAGGCCTTGCTGCAGTCTTCAGAGCACTTCGATCAGGTCAATCATCATTTTGCAGAGCATGGCATTGAGGTCAAAGGCGTCAGCCTGAATCTCGAACAGTTGCTTGGCCGCAAAAACAATGTTGTGAAGCAAAACAATGATGGCATTTTGTATTTGTTTAAAAAGAACAAGATCACGTTCTTTCATGGCAAAGGTGCGTTTACTGGCAAGGTAGAGGGCGGCTGGGCGATTCACGTCAGCGGCACTGCAACGGCTGATATCGTGGGCAAACATGTCGTGATCGCAACGGGGTCATCGGCCCGCGAACTGCCTGGTTTACCCTTTGACGAGAAGCAGGTCTTGTCCAACGATGGTGCACTAAATATTGCGGCTGTCCCGAAAAAATTAGGTGTAATTGGTGCGGGTGTGATCGGTTTAGAAATGGGTAGCGTCTGGCGCCGTTTAGGTGCCGAGGTGACCGTGCTAGAGGCGATGCCTGAGTTCTTGGCAGCGGTCGATCAGCAGGTCGCAAAAGAAGCCTTCAAGATCTTTACCAAGCAGGGTCTGGCGATTCAAACCGGGATCAAGCTCGGTGAGATTAAGGCTGGGGCCAAAAGCGTCACCGTGCCTTATACCGACGCAGCAGGTGCCGAACAAAAGCTTGTGGTGGATAAACTGATTGTGTCTATCGGGCGTGTGCCCTACACCGGTGGGCTGCAGGCCGATACGGTTGGCTTGCAGCTTGATGAGCGTGGTTTTGTGATGGTCGATGGAGATTGCAAAACTAATTTGCCAAACGTGTGGGCCGTTGGCGATGTGGTGCGCGGCCCAATGTTGGCTCATAAAGCCGAAGAAGAGGGTGTTGCGGTTGCCGAACGTATGAGTGGGCAACATGGTCACGTCAATTTCAATACGATCCCTTGGGTCATTTACACCTCACCCGAGATTTCTTGGGTAGGTCAAACCGAGCAACAGCTCAAGGCTAGTGGCCGCGCGTATAAAGCGGGCAGCTTTCCGTTCTTGGCGAACGGTCGGGCGCGTGCCTTGGGTGATACAACCGGGTTCGTCAAAATCTTGGCAGATGCCGAAAACGACGAAGTCTTAGGTGTGCACATCATTGGCCCCATGGCCTCTGAATTGATTGCTGAAGCCGTGACCATTATGGAGTTCAAAGGTGCGGCTGAAGACATTGCCCGTATCTGCCACGCGCATCCCACGTTGTCAGAGTCGATGAAAGAAGCGGCTCTGGCAGTGGATAAGCGTACGTTGAATTTTTAAGAAACGCCTTTGAACGTTCTTCAATCCTACGAACACACGCTTGCTGAGCGGGGTTATCAATCCGATCCTGCGCAGAGGGCGGCGGTCGACCGTCTGCAGCGCTATTTTGATGACTGGGCTGTTTTTAAAGGGCAGCGTTCAAGCGCAGTGAAGCGCTTTTTCAAGCGTCCTGAGGTCCCGCGGGGTGTGTATTTGTGGGGTGGGGTCGGTCGTGGCAAAAGCTTTTTGATGGATGCTTTCTACGCTACCGTTCCGGTCACACGTAAGACGCGGTTGCACTTTCATGAGTTCATGCGCAGCGTGCATCGCCAGCTTGACGAAGTCAAAGGCATGCAAGACCCGCTTGACGAAGTCGCACGGCGTATTTCAAAAAACTATCGCCTGATTTGTTTTGACGAGTTTCATGTGTCGGATGTCGCTGATGCGATGATCCTGTATCGCTTGTTATTGAAATTCTTTGAGTTTGGCACCTCGTTTGTCATGACCTCAAATTACGAACCATCGACGCTCTATCCTGATGGCTTGCATCGTGATCGCTTATTGCCTGCGATTAAATTGATTCAAGACCGCATGGATATCTTGAACGTTGACGCTGGTATTGACTACCGTAGGCGCACGCTCGAACAAGTCAAGTGTTACCACACCCCTGGGGGGGCGCAGGCCGATGAGGCGCTGCAACTGACATTCACTCAGTTGGCAGACACAGCAGCGCAAGATCCTGTTTTGTTGATTGAACATCGAGAAATTCGCGCCAAACAGCGCGCGGGCAGCGTGGTCTGGTTTGATTTTGCAACGCTGTGTGGTGGCCCGCGCTCGCAAAACGATTATCTTGAATTAGCCAGCCGCTTTCATGCGGTAATTTTGTCTGATGTGCCGAAAATGGGGCCGCGCGAAGCCTCTGAAGCTCGGCGCTTTACCTGGCTCATCGACGTGTTTTACGACCATAAAATCAAGCTGATTATGTCGGCCGCGTGCGAACCGGATGAAATTTACACCTCGGGGCCGATGTCTAATGAGTTTCATCGTACGGTCTCTCGCATTCTTGAAATGCAATCTAAAGAATATCTAGACTCTGAGCGCCGCGATACCGTCAGTATCTAAGTTTAGGTTTTGCGCTGCCGCCAGCAACCCTAAACGGTACACTTACAGCTTAGCTGTCTTTTCAAACCTCAGCACTTGGCACCTCTATGAACACCCGCGTTCTGACTGGCATCACCACTTCTGGCACGCCGCACCTCGGTAATTATGTGGGGGCGATCCGTCCGGCCATACAGGCTAGCCAACAGCAAAACGTTGATGCTTTCTTCTTTTTGGCCGATTATCACGCACTGATCAAGTCTGAAGACCCTGCGCTGATTGCCCGCTCGCGGCTTGAAATCGCAGCAACCTGGTTGGCCTCGGGGTTAGATCCCAAACGTGTCACGTTTTATCGCCAGTCTGATGTCCCCGAGATTCCAGAGCTTTGCTGGATGCTCACTTGTGTGACGGCTAAAGGTTTAATGAACCGCGCCCACGCTTATAAAGCCTCTGTCGATCAAAACGCTGCAAAAGGCGTCGAAGCCGATGATGGCATCAATATGGGCTTGTTCTCGTACCCCATTTTGATGGCGGCTGACATTCTGATGTTTAACGCTCACAAGGTACCGGTTGGTCGCGACCAAACGCAGCACCTTGAAATGGCGCGCGATATCGCGCAGCGCTTTAATCATTTGTTTGGTCAGGGGCGTGATTTTTTTGTGTTGCCTGAGGCAGTGATTTCTGAGGATGTCGCAACCTTACCGGGCTTGGATGGTCGCAAGATGTCTAAGAGCTACGGCAACACCGTGCCCTTGTTTGAAGGTGGGGCGAAGGCCCTAAACTCTGCCATCGCCAAAATTGTGACTGACTCGCGAGGCCCTGGCGAGCCGAAGGATGCAGATGCTTCGCACCTGTATTTGATCTACAAGGCCTTTGCGCAACCTGCCGAAACTACAAAGTTTCATGCTGAGCTCGCAGCAGGCATGGGTTGGGGCGATGCTAAAAAACGTTTGTGCGAGCGCATCGAACAAGAGATGGGCCCGTTACGTGCGCACTACGAAGACTTGATGTCGCACCCAGATCGTATCGAAGAGATCCTGCAAGAGGGCGCTCGTAAAGCGCGTGCGATTGCAACGCCCTTTATTCACGAGTTGCGGCAGGCGGTTGGTTTACGCAGCTTGGCCACTTCTCGTACTGCATCATCTTCGCAGTCGACTAAAAAAGAAAAATCCTCAAGTAAAAGCGCGCGCTACGTTACCTTTCGAGACGAAACCGGTCAGTTTCGGTTTCGCTTGCTGGCGCAAGATGGTGCTGAGTTATTTTGTTCGATTGCTTTTGCTGATCCTAAACAGGCTGGCGCTGCGATGCGTGGCCTTCAGCAAGCGGGCGCACAGGCCAGTATCAAGCTTGAGGGTGCCGTGGGTTTGCTGATTGTGCAGGGAGAGCAAGTCATAGCCAAGGCACCCGACAGCGCCTCGACTGAACAACGCGAGGAACTGATCGCGGCGCTGACGTTGGCCATGCAGCCGAGCGAGGTCGCTTAGCTCTGTCGCCAAGCGATTCAACCTGGCAACGCAATCTAGCTACGCTTAGCCTCGCGAACAGTTCGGCGGCACGCTCTGGTCAGACGATCTCGCAAGGCACAACTTGCATTCAGGGTTGAGTGCAAGTTTCTGAAACACTAAACAGTTACGATTTTTTCAATTTAGCAAACGCCGCAGCCATTGCGCCGCCGGGGCTTGGCTCAGGTGCACTGTTGGCGTTCGGTTTGCGCGCACCGCGGTTGTTGTTACCACCTGACCCGAGACCGTTACCCCCGCTCGGGCGACCACCCGCAGCCATTGACCGAGCCGGTGGCGCATCATCATTGATCCTCATGGTCAACGCAATACGTTTACGCGCAATATCCACCTCTTGCACGCGAACTTGCACGGTTTGCCCAACGCGTACAACATCGCGTGGATCGCTAACAAATTTGTCAGCTAACGCTGAGATATGCACTAAGCCGTCTTGGTGCACGCCGATATCCACAAAGGCACCAAAGTTTGCCACGTTGGTCACAACACCTTCAAGAATCATGCCTGGGAGCAAATCGTTGAGCGTCTCAACACCTTCTTTAAAGGTTGCAGTCTTAAACTCTGGGCGCGGATCACGGCCAGGTTTTTCGAGTTCGAGCAAAATATCCCGTACCGTGGGGACGCCAAATTTTTCGTCAACGAATTCAGCGGGCGATAAGCCTTTTAGTTTGTCGCGATTGCCAATCACATCTTTCATTTCGCCGACAATTTTTTTCAAAATGCGTTCAACCACCGGATACGCTTCAGGGTGAACGGATGAGCGATCAAGAGGGTTGTCACCGTTTTGAACGCGTAAAAAACCGGCTGCTTGTTCAAATGCCTTTTCGCCAAAACGTGAAACCTCTTTCAGCGCCTTACGATTGGCAAACGCGCCTTTTTCGTCGCGGTAGCTGACGATGTTTTTGGCTAAGGTGCTGTTGAGCCCTGAGACGCGGGCCAACAACGCAGCTGACGCCGTGTTGACATCTACGCCAACGGCGTTGACGCAGTCTTCAACCACAGCGTCAAGCGAGCGCGCCAGTTCGCGCTGATTTAAGTCGTGTTGATATTGGCCCACGCCAATCGCTTTGGGCTCAATCTTGACGAGTTCGGCCAACGGGTCTTGCAAGCGACGTGCAATCGAGGCGGCACCACGCAAGGTCACATCAAGATCTGGAAACTCAAGCGCGGCTAATTCAGAGGCTGAGTACACCGACGCACCCGCTTCAGAGACCACGACACGCGTTAGTTTAAGATCGGGTTGGGCTGCCATTAAATCGACGACGAGTTTTTCGGTTTCGCGCGAGGCGGTGCCATTACCGATTGCAACGAGTTCGATTTTGTGACGGCGGGCGAGGGTTGCTAACACCGCCAGCGTACCGGCGCGATCACGACGCGGCTCAAATGGATACACGGTTGCGGTTTCAACGACCTTACCGGTGTGATCAATCGCAGCCACTTTGACGCCGGTGCGAATGCCTGGATCTAAACCTAAAACCGCTTTTGGGCCTGCGGGTGCCGCGAGCAGTAAATCTTTTAAGTTAGCGGCAAAGACGCGAATCGCCTCGGTTTCTGCGCTTTCACGCAGGCGCGTGATGATCTCAGATTCGAACATGGTTAAGAGTTTGACCCGCCAGGTCCAGCGCGTAACATCGGCCAACCATTTGGCGCGCGCACTTGGGGCCGCAGAGAATAAGTCACGACCAAGTTTTAAAAAGTTAGCAACGCGTTCGACGCAAGGGTGCGGAACGAGAATATCTTGGCTTGCCTCAAGACCAATACGCAACTCAAGTGCACCTTGTTGCCGGCCGCGCAACATTGCTAAGATACGATGCGAGGGTAGGGTGCGCAGAGGTTCGTTGAAATCAAACCAGTCTCTGAAGTTTGCGCCATCGGCTTCTTTGCCGTCGGCCACCTTTGAATACAGGTACCCATGCGACCACAAGTGTGTGCGCATATCGCTCAGCAAATCAGCGTTTTCAGCGTAGCGCTCTGCCAAAATATCGCGCGCGCCGTCCAGCGCCGCTTTGACGTCGTTGATGTTAGCTTCGGCGTTGAAGTATTGCGCGGCTAGCGCAGCAGGGTCGCATTGCAGGTCAGCCAAAATGCCATCTGCCAGAGGCTCTAGCCCCGCCTCACGGGCAATCTGCGCACGGGTACGGCGTTTGACCTTGAACGGGGCATAGAGGTCTTCAAGGCGCTGTTTGGTGTCAGCTTGTTGGATCGACTTTTCAAGTTCAGGGGTAAGTTTGTTTTGTTCTGTAATCAACGCCAAGATCGCCGCACGACGCTCTTCGAGGTCGCGCAAGTACAACAGCCGCGTATCTAAATTGCGCAACACGGTGTCATCTAAACCGCCGGTGGCTTCTTTGCGATAGCGGGCGATGAACGGCACGGTCGAGCCGTCATTGAGTAACTCAATCACCGCAAGCACTTGTGCAGCACGGATGCCAAGCTCTTGCGCGAGCTGCGCCACAATCCGCACCTCAGCCTCTTGTGACGTGACGGGCGCGCTAAAGATAGTTGCCGTTGCGCCAGGCTGAGCAGCGGCTGCGGAGGTGCCTGCAGCAGCCGATGGCTTAGCAGAAGAGGCGGCAGCTTTGACCGCTGGAGTTGCTCCGGGGGCAACAGCGGTCGTGGTCGCCGCAGTTGCAGCAGTGGCTTGGGTGGCAGTTTTGGCAGAAGTCGATTCAGTCATTGGAATGAGGGCTTTTTAGCTAAGGCAAACGGACGATTTTGCCACACTAAGACTTCTTCTTCAGCTGAGGCGGTATGATCCGCCTAGATTCTTGGTGCCACTTATGTCAGATCAGTCGATTTCTCAGCTTTTTTCGCTCGAAGGGCCGCTTGCGGCGATTGCGCCGGGCTTTCGCGTACGGCCGTCACAAGTCGAATTGGCCCAGATGGTTGAACGCACCATCGCTGAGCGTTCAACCTTGGTCGCTGAGGCCGGTACCGGCACCGGTAAAACCTGGGCGTATTTAGTACCTGCCTTGTTAGGGGGTGGCAAAGTGTTGGTCTCGACCGGCACCCGTACCCTGCAAGATCAGTTGTTTTCGCGCGATTTGCCGCGGGTGCGTGATGCACTCAGCGTGCCTGCTTCAATCGCCTTACTCAAAGGACGTGGCAATTATGTGTGCCACTATCACCTTGAAAAATTACAAACTGAAGATCGTGGCTTAAAGTCGCGGGCCGAAGTGCAGCAGTTGCGCCACATTCACACCTTTGCACAACAGTCCACCACCGGTGACCGGGCCGATTTGCCAACGGTACCCGAAGAGGCCGAAATTTGGCAGCGTGTGACTTCAACCCGCGAAAATTGCTTGGGTCAAGATTGCCCGAATGTTCGTGATTGCTTTGTGTTGAAGGCGCGCCGGCAGGCACAAGAGGCCGACGTGGTCGTGATTAATCACGCCTTATTTATGGCCGATTTGATGTTGCGCGACGAAGGCATCACTGATTTGTTACCCGCCGCCGATACTGTGGTGTTTGATGAAGCGCATCAATTGCCCGATACCGCGACGCGATTTTTGGGCAATAGTCTCTCAACCCATCAATTGTTGGATCTGGCTAAGCTTATTGAGGTTGCTGGCTTGGCGCATGCTCGAGAGCTCACCAACTGGTCTGAACAAGCGCGTCGGATTGAACACACCGCGCGTGAGTTGCGCCTAGCCTGCGCTGGGCTTGAACAGATGCCCTCTAAGCGCGTGACGTTTGAGGCATTTCCTGAGCCCGCGGTCTTTGATGCGGCGTGCGCAACCCTGCAGCTCGCGCTCGACGAAATCGGAAAAATGCTGGCCAGCGTCGAAGAAAAACATCCCGACTTGGCCGCTGCGGCACGGACCTGCCAAGAGTTGGCTGAACGTTTAGCCAAGTGGGGCCAACCTGGTCGCGAGTCGCGTGCACCCATAGAAGATCTGCAGCAGGTGGTTCGCTGGGTTGAGTGCGGCTTGCATCACGTGCGTTTGCATGCGGCGCCTTTATCCGTTGCTGAAGCGTTTTCGCGTTACAGGCAGGGCGGACAGGCTTGGATCTTTACATCAGCGACGCTATCCGTACATCGTGATTTTTCACATTTCACTTCGCGCTTAGGCTTAGACGATGCGCAAACCTTGCGTCTTGAGTCGCCTTTTGACTATCCGACTCAGGCTCTACTCTACGTGCCGCAACAATTGCCGCCACCGCAATCTGCCGATTTTTTGCCGGCCTTTGTCGATACGCTAATGCCCTTAATTCAAGCGAGTCAGGGCGGTGCATTGGTGTTGTGCACCACACTGCGCGCGGTCGAACGCGTGGCAGGTTTGATTGGCGATGCTTATGATCGTCTTGGCATCACGTGGCCGCTGATGCGGCAAGGTAATGGCACGCGACGCGATTTACTCGAACGCTTTCGTACCTTGGATCATGCCGTGTTAGTCGGCAGCGCGAGTTTCTGGGAAGGCATTGATGTTCAGGGTGATCGTCTGACCTTAGTCGCGATTGATAAGCTCCCGTTCGCACCGCCTGATGACCCTGTACTTGAAGCACGTTTGCGAGCCTGCCGCAGCCGCGGCGGCAATCCCTTTATGGAATATCAGCTTCCTGAAGCCGCAATTGCCCTGAAGCAGGGCGCGGGTCGCTTGATTCGAAGCGAAACCGACTGGGGCGTGTTGATGGTGGGTGATACGCGCCTTGTGGATAAGCCTTACGGCAAGCAGCTGTGGCGCGGCTTACCACCTTTTGCACGCACCCGCTCACTTGACGAGGCCGTGGCGTTTTATACACGCCACGCCGAGCAAGGGTCTTGACACGCATGCTCTGACCGTCTGGCTGAGAAGCCGTCTGGCGGGCTCGCCTTGTGCAAAAGGACTAGGGCTAGAGCTTCAGAGCCTAACCGCTTTCTCAAAACAACCGCAGTGGGTTCCAGGCACTGTATTTACCAGGAAAGCCTTTAGCGATTAAGGTCGTATTCGGAAAGTTTGCAAGTAACACGCGTTCGGTGTCGTTGCGCAAATCAGTCATCTTCAGTTTATCGTAAGACATCATCATGATGTAGAGCGCTGGTTCTGAAGACGGCACGCCTTGAAACTCGGTGATGACCACTTGCGCTCGATTGATGGCAGCAACATAGGCAAATCTTTCGTAGTAGTAACGCGCGATGAGCATCTCGTTTTCGGCCATCGTATTGATCAGCCATTCGAGACGCTTGCGTGAGTCAGTTGCGTAGCGGCTTGCAGGAAAACGCTCAACAAGTTCGTTAAAAGCGGCGTACGACTGGCGCAACGCCTTGGGGTCGCGTTCACCAGGATTTTGCCGAGTGACGGTGGCAAATACCGCACTTGGTGGAGTAAAGTTGATCAAGCCGCGCAGGTATAGCGCATAGTCTGTCGCCGGGTGGCTGGGATATTGCTGCTGAAAGCGGCCGAGCGTGGCCAAACCCAGTTCGGGCTCTTTATCTTTCCATTGCACATAGGCCAAGTTCAACATCGATTGTTGCGCGTAGGTGCCAAACGGAAAACGCGTTTCGACTTGCATAAAACGCTCTTTGGCCAGACGCCAGTTACCCGAATTCATTTCGGCTTTGCCGTCTTCAAACAGGCGCTCGACGGTCCAGCTGGCGGTGGGATCGTACTCAGGCCCTTTGGTGCCGCAACCTGCAATCAGTAAAGCGACAAATAAAACCATGAGCCCGTTGGCCCAGGTGGTTGCAGTGCGCGACTGAAACAAAGAAATAGTGTTGCGACCCATCACGAAATGATCCTTGGTGTTAGCATTCTGTGCTGATTATAAGACGAGTCCCAATGACCGACACCCCAATTTCTGAAGATATTGCGCCTGACGACGAACCTCAGGTTTTTCTGGTAACCGACGAAATGCCGCTTGAGCGACTCGATAAGGTCTTGGCGCAGCTTGTGCCACAACATTCTCGAAGCCGGTTGCAGACGTGGATTCAGGGGGGGCACGTTCTGGTAAACGGTAAAGCCGCCAAACTCAGGCAAACTCTGCGCGAAGATGACGTCATCACGGTCTACGAGCAGCCGGCTCCAGAAGATCATGCTTTTGTGCCGCAACCTGTTGATTTTGATGTACTAGGCGAAACAAGCGATTGGATTGTTGTCAATAAGCCGGTTGGGCTTGTGACACACCCCGGCGCGGGGAATTGGTCGGGAACCTTGCTCAATGGCTTGCTGCACCGCTACCCCGAATTGACCCAGGTTGCGCGTGCCGGAATCGTCCATCGCCTAGACAAAGACACTTCTGGGTTGCTGGTGATTGCCCGAAACGAGGTCTCGCAAACCCATTTAGTGCGTCAGTTGCAGGCTCGTACGATGGGGCGCCAATATTTGGCACTGGCCCATGGGCGCATGCTTGAGCAGGGCACGATAGACCGTCCAATCGGACGAGACCCCAAAGTGCCAGTGCGTATGTCGGTCGAGAGCCTGAGCGCACCCAAGGCCGCGGTGACACACTATCAGCTTGTCAGGGTGGGCGAGTATGGTGGCTCGAATATTTCTGAAGTCACTTGTCGGCTAGAAACTGGAAGAACACACCAGATTCGCGCCCATTTGGCGAGTTTGGGGCACCCTCTGTTAGGCGATACCTTGTACGGTGGGCGGGCTATCGAAGGTGCCGCTCGGCAGATGTTGCACGCGCATCAATTGCGGTTTGAGGATCCCAGCGGCGCTGGGATGGTCGAATTTACGGCCGCGCCTGCAGCTGATATGCTAAAGGTCATTGAGCACATCAGCTGGAAGTCTTAGCGCCACGCTGCAGCTACCGTCGCCAATCGCTGTTTCACTGTCCAACGGGCAGCTACCGTCGCCAATCACTCTATCAGTCCCTATCATGCCGTCACCAACCCAGTCCGCTTTCACGTTGCTCCGGCCAAAGCAAGCTTGGCAGGGTGTTCAGCTCTTTTGTACGACCCGCGACGGCGGAGTGGGCAAGCCTCCTTACGATACGTTTAACTTAGGCCTTGGCACCCAAGAAGACCCTGCTAGCGTGTATGAAAATCGTAAGCGCCTGAGACAAGTGTTACCCAACGAACCTGCTTGGCTCAAGCAAGTGCACGGGGTTCGCGTGGTAGATGCAGATGACCCCCAACTATTTGGGTTAAACCAAGGGCCTCCTGCGGCCGATGCCTCGGTCAGCACCACGCCCGGGCGTGTGCTGGCGGTGTTAACGGCTGATTGCCTGTCGGTGGTGATGGCCGATCAATCGGGTACCGTGGTTGGGGTGGCCCATGCTGGCTGGAAAGGTCTTGCCGCCGGCGTCTTAGAGGCGACTTTGCAGCTGATGCAAGCCAAGCGCCCGAGGGCCACAGGTTGGCGTGCTTGGGTTGGCCCCGGTATCGGCGCTCAAGCCTTTCAGGTGGGTGAAGAGGTCAGAGTGGCTTTCCAGGGCAAGGGGGCTGAGCAGGCAGGGTATTTTTTGCCAGACGCGCTTGAACCAGACAAATGGCGTGCAGATTTAGCGGGTCTGGCGTGTTGGCGTCTTGCGCAAATGGGCGTGGTGCAGGTCGAAAACAGTGGCTTGTGTACGGTAAATGACTCGCAGCGGCAGTTTTTTTCGTACCGACGTGACCGTGAAACAGGGCGTATGGCGACGCTTGCTTGGTTAGGCAGTCTCTGACTCATTTTGAATGCCCGGTTAAGCGTATTTTGGGGTTGACAATCCTCATCTTGCAGCGCACGATGACACCGCCAACACCATAAACAAATAGGTCTGAATGTGAACTTTCCGTTTCCAGAGGGATTGGCGCCACCGCCCGGGATTTCAAAAGAGGCGCTCGCGTCGGTCCAACACGACTTCATGCAGGCTTGGCAACGCTTATCCCAAGAGGCGACCCAAGGGCATTTGCCGGCGATTAAAGACCGTCGGTTTGCCGCGCCGGCTTGGGCCTCGAGCCCGCCTCATTTACTGATGGCCCACCTATACCTTTTGTCGGCAAACGCCATGCAAAAGTTGGTCGATGTTTCAGACGCCTCGCCAGAGCTCAAAGACCGGTTACATTTTTCAGTGATGCAGTGGATCGACGCGATGTCGCCCGCTAATTTTTTGGCGACCAATCCTGATGCACAAGCCGCGCTGCTCGACTCGGGCGGAGAAACTCTCGTTGCGGGCGTCTCGAATCTAATCGGTGATATTCAAAAAGGGCGTATTTCACAAAGTGACGAAAGCAAATTTGTCGTGGGTGAAAACGTTGCCACATCTGCCGGGTCGGTTGTTTTTCAAAACAAGTTTTTTCAATTAATACAATATTCGCCCACGACACCGACGGTGTATCAGCGTCCGATCCTGTTGGTGCCGCCCTGCATCAATAAGTTTTACATTCTCGATCTGCAACCCGAAAATTCGTTTGTGCGTGATGCTGTGGCGCAAGGCTTTGCCGTGTTCTTGATGTCCTGGCGCAATCCGCTTGCAGAAGATACGGATGGCATCGAAAAAGCGACCTGGGATGATTACCTTCAAGAGGGAATCCTGACCGCGCTCGATGTGACGCAAAAGATTTCTAGGCAAAGCAAGATCAATGCGTTGGGGTTTTGCGTGGGTGGCACGATGCTTGCGGCAGGCTTGGCTGTTGCCGCGGCTAACGGGCAAAGTCCAGTGGCGTCTTTAACGCTGTTGACCTCAATGGTTGACTTTAAAGAAACGGGCCCGCTTGGGGTGTTTGTCGATGAACAGCATGCCAGCCTGCGCGAGCAACAAATCGGACACGGTGGTTTGATGTCGGCGCGCGAGCTTGGCACCACGTTTTCATTTCTGCGACCCAACGAGTTGGTCTGGAATTACGTCGTATCCAATTATTTAAAGGGCGAGTCGCCGGTTGCCTTCGATTTGTTATTCTGGAACGGCGACAGCACGAATTTGCCTGGGCCATTTTTCACGTGGTATTTTCGACATACTTATCTCGAAAATAAACTCAGCCAACCCAACGCGCTGACAAGCTGTGGCGTGCCAATCGACTTGCGTAAAGTCAAAGTCCCTACCTATCTCTACGGCTCGCGCGAAGATCACATTGTGCCGTGGCACTCGGCGTTTGCCTCGACGGCAATTTTTCCTGGCCCTAATCGCTTTGTGTTGGGGGCCTCGGGCCATATTGCCGGGGTGATTAATCCGCCTGCAAAAAACAAGCGCAACTATTGGGTGGCCGACAAACCTGTCAAGGGTCAAGCTGCTGAAAAATGGTTTGCGCAAGCGACCGAATATCCTGGCAGTTGGTGGCGTGACTGGGGCGAGTGGTTGGCAACTCATAGCGGCAAGCGCGTCAAAGCTTCAAAAACATTAGGTAACAAAACATATCCCGTGGTTGAAGCGGCGCCGGGGTCTTACGTCAAGGTTCGAGCAGTCTAGCGTTGGTCAATGCCGTGTCAACGCGGCAAAAGGAGATGAGGATGAGTGCAAAGCTAGCGTATGTAACCGGTGGAATGGGTGGGATCGGGACTGCTATTTGTCAGCGTTTGGCAAAAGAAGGAATGACGGTTGTTGCAGGTTGTGGCCCGAGCCGCGACTACGGGCAATGGCTGGCCGAGCAAACAGCACTTGGCTATAAATTTTATGCCTCGGTGGGCAATGTTTCAGACTGGAACTCATGCGAAGGCGCGTTTAAAGCGGTGGTGGCCGAGCACGGTCCGGTCGATATTCTGGTGAACAATGCTGGGATCACGCGCGATGGCGTATTTCGTAAAATGTCGGCCGACGACTGGCGAGCCGTGATGGATACTAATCTGAATAGTTTGTTTAACGTCACGAAACAGGTGATCGAAGCCATGGTCGATCGCGGGTTTGGTCGCATCATCAATATCAGTTCGGTAAACGGACAAAAAGGTCAGTTTGGGCAATCGAATTACGCCACAGCGAAAGCTGCGATCCATGGTTTTTCGATGTCACTTGCGCAAGAGGTTGCGAGTAAAGGCGTGACAGTCAATACGGTGTCGCCCGGCTATATTGGCACCGATATGGTGCGTGCCATACGCCCCGAAGTCCTTGAAAAAATTGTCGCAACGATTCCGGTCAAGCGACTGGGGCGTCCTGAAGAAATTGCCTCGATTGTGGCGTGGATTGCGTCAGAAGAATCGGGGTTTTCAACCGGTGCTGATTTTTCGTTGAACGGTGGTTTGCATATGGGTTGAGGTCCTAGGTTGTTGGCGCTGCTAACAACCTCTCGTTTGTTATTACATAATTATTTTTGGAGGCATGCATGACCGAAGCGGCAACAGACGCATCCGTACGTCTGATAAAAAAATATCCTAATCGTCGTCTTTACGACACGCAAACTAGTACCTACATCACGTTGGCAGATGTTAAGCAGTTAGTGCTTAAAAGTGAGATCTTTAAAGTGGTAGATGCCAAGTCTGCAGAAGATCTCACGCGTAGTATTTTGCTCCAAATCATTCTCGAAGAAGAAAGCGGTGGTATGCCGATGTTTTCGTCGGTCATGTTGGCTCAGGTCATTCGATTTTATGGTCATGCCATGCAAGGGATGATGGGCACTTACCTCGAAAAAAATATCCAGACGTTTATGGAAGTGCAAGATCGCCTAGCAGATCAATCGAAAGGTTTGTTTGGTAATACGCAATTGTCGCCCGAGGCTTGGACTCAATTTATGAGTGGCCAAACACCCGTCATGCAAAACATGATAAATGCATACGCTGAGCAGAGCAAGGATTTGTTCGGGCAGATGCAAGACAAACTGCAAGAACAGGCGCGTGCGATGTTTCCTGCATTTCCGTTTGCTGCAGGTGCTGCCGGCGGAAAAGCGAAATCTTGAAAGCTTCTTTTTTAGCGCGCAAACTTGACGAGCAAGCGAGCCTACGCGTCACTGCTTTTTGTGATGGTGGCTAGCGGTTCTCTTTAGCCAACGAGGTTTGAACAGGTCATCCCGCCACGTTCTCTTCAATACGAAGAGAGCGTGGTTTTTTAATGTTGATCTTCGGCGATTCTTTTAGCAATGTGATCAAGCGCCTCTTGCACCTGATCAATCAAGATTAAGCAAAGCTGGCCCGGTTTCAGTTTGGCTAACGCTGTGTCAATGGCAAGAAACTCGCCGCGAATCTCTTGAATCTCTTTTGTGCGCGAGACATGTTTTAAGCCCAGTTGCAGCAATGCTAAAACTTCGCCATCTTCACGTCCGCGTTGGCACTGATCTTGATACAAAATCGCTTCGTCAAAAATTTCGCCCAAAATCTCGGTTTGGCGAGAGATATCTTCGTCGCGCCGATCGCCAGCTCCACTAATAACGACGGTGCGCTTGGTGGCGGGCATGCTCTCAATCGCCTGCACAAGCGCCTGAACAGCATCAGGGTTATGACCATAGTCGGCAATGATCGTGCCGCCTCGATAGTCAAAGACGTTAAAGCGGCCGGGGGCGGTTTGGGCGTCGTTGACGAAGGTGGCCAAGCCCGCTTCGATGGTTTTCCAGCTGAGCCCCAGGGCCCAGGCAGCAGCAACCGAAGCCATGGCATTTTCGACTTGAAAGCTGATCGTGCCGTTACGTGTCAGGGGGATGGCACTTAACGCGATTGAATGGTCTTGCCCCGCCTCGGTGCAAACGAGTTGGCCGTTGTCGCAGAACACCACACGTTTACCTTGAGCTCGATGAGTGTTCAGAACCGGATGAAGGCGGTCAAGGCTAAAAAAGATGACTGTGCCAGGGCAGACCTCTGCCATTTTTGCAACCATGGGATCGGCGGCGTTGAGCACCGCTGTGCCGTGGGGTGCCACGTTTTGAACGATGACTCGCTTGAGCAGGGCAAGTGTGTCAACGGTATTGATAAAGTTCATACCGAGATGGTCGCCCACGCCGATATTGGTGACAACTGCGACATCGCAGCGGTCAAAGGCTAAGCCTTCGCGCAAAATACCGCCTCTAGCCGTTTCAAACACAGCGGCATCAACATCAGGGTGTAGCAATACGTTGCGCGCACTGCGTGGCCCGCTACAGTCGCCCGTGTCGATGCAGCGTTGTTCGATATAGACGCCATCTGAATTGGTCATGCCAACTCGTTTTCCGCTGGTACGCAGCAGATGTGACGTTAGACGTACGGTAGTCGTTTTGCCGTTGGTGCCAGTGACTGCGACGACGGGTATGCGCGCGTTGTCGCCTGCAGCAAACATGCTTGAAATAATCGCTTCGCCGACTTGGCGCGGTTTGCCAAACGAAGGGCTTAAATGCATGCGCAAGCCCGGTGCCGCGTTGATTTCGACAATGCCGGCACGCTGTTCTTCCATGGGTTTCAAAATAGTTTCGGCGACAAGGTCTACACCCGCGATATCTAAGCCGACCATTTGGGCAGCTGTGACCATGCGCGCCGCGAGTTCGGGATGTACGTCATCGGTGACATCGGTTGCGCTTCCGCCAGTGCTTAAGTTGGCATTGTTTCGCAGTAAGACGCGTTTGCCTTTCTCGGGGATAGATTGAGCGTTGAAGCCTTGCGTCGCGAGTGTAGCCAAAGCAATCTCATCAAAGCGGATTTTGGTTAAGGCAGTGGCGTGGCCGTCTCCTCGCAAAGGATCTGTATTGACTTGATCAACGAGTTGCGTGATGGTGTGTTTGCCATCACCAATGACGGTTGGGGGATCTCGTCGTGCTGCGGCCACAAGTTGATTGCCAATCACCAACATCCTAAAGTCGTGACCAGGAATATATTGCTCAACAATCACATCGCGACTGATCTCTGAAGCGACTTTGAACGCTGCGTTTAATTGCTCGCGGGTTTCGATATTGACAGCGACCCCTTTGCCTTGATTGCCGTCGCGTGGTTTGACCACTACAGGTAAGCCAATTTTATTAGCAATGTCCCAGCCTTGATTTTCATCTTCGACGACAAAGCCTCGTGGTACTGGCACGCCAGCCGCTTCGAGCAACATTTTGGTCAGGTCTTTATCTTGTGCAATCGCCTCAGCGATGGCACTGGTGTTGCCGGTTTCTGCTGCTTGAATACGCAGTTGTTTGCTGCCCCAGCCAAACTGCACCAAACTGCCTTCAGTGAGTCGACGATACGGAATCCCGCGCGCGGTCGCAGCGTTGACGATTGAACCTGTACTGGGTCCGAGTCGAACGTCTTCGTCTAGTTCACGCAAACGAGATAGTGCCTGAGTAATGTCAAAGGGCTCGTTGTTCACTGCCGCTACGCATAAAGCCTGGGCCAGATCCAGCGCTAGTCTGCCGACGGGTTCTTCGGTGTACTGAAAGACGATTTGAAAGACGCCGTGCTCGGGCGTAGACATGGTTTGCCCAAAGGCGACGGGGCAGCCGGCCGCGGCTTGTAAGCCTAAGCTAACCGCCTCGAGTGCATGGGCCATCGTGATTGGGTCTTTGTGACCAAAGGGGCGCAAAGGCTTGACGTCTGGAAAACGCGCGCGCAGCTGCGTCAAAAATTCGGGCAACTGGTCTAAGTCGGCTTCGCGATCTGTGCAGGTCACGACTGCCTCAATGGCAGTTAACCGTGTCCATAAATTTGGGCCGCGGAGGGCGCGAATACGAGAGACATCCATAACAATTTCCTGTGATTATTGAGGTACTGCGGTATCCGGATCAAAACTGAGTAAGCCAGCGCGAATTAAATCAGGTGTCAGCCCAAGCGCCCAGGCCGCCGCAGCAGCGGCCAGCGCGTTATAGGTTTGCGTCATATCCGTCCCGAATTTGGTGATACCGATCGCGTCGATTGAGCAAAGCACATGCTGCCGCGTGCCTTCAAGCAAGGTCAGCTTACCGTCGATGAGCGACACGACACGCTGGCCCTGTTTAAGGTGCGTTTGAATCAGTGGGGCGTTGCCCGTTAGGCAGAGCCAGGTGATTTTTCCATCGCAATGACGCGCAAGCTCAACAATGTGCGGGTCGTCAGCATTCAGCACCGCCATGCCTTTGGGTAAGATGACATCCATCTGGGTGCGATACACCTTGACGCGTTCGGCGTGACTGTAAATCTTGTAGGCGTCTAGGTCTTCTGTCCAGTCAATCTGAGTGATGATGCCAACCTCGCAGCGCTCGTAGGCCAGGCCTTCGCTAAGCAACTGGTGCGCTCCATTTTCAATGATGGCGGTTTGAACTTCTCGATTCATGAGAACCCGTCTGGCATTTTCAAAATTGGCGCAGTCACCGCGATGCAAGAGTAGCTTGTCGACAAATAGCCCGGCACTGCTCGCGAGACCACAGCGCCAACCATGTAGTGTCAACAGGCGAAACAATAGCTTGCCGGTCATGGTTTTGCCTTGCGAGCCCGTGATGCCGATGACTGGCACACGCGCCATGTCACCAAGCGCGAAACTGTGCGCGACGATATCGCGCCCAACTTGACGCGGTATGCCAGTGGCAGGTTTTAAGTGCATCAGCAAGCCGGGGCCTGCATTGACTTCAACAATTGCTCCGCCTTGTTGTTGTAAGGGCTTCGAAATGTCGAGTGCCACCAGGTCGATCCCGGCGATATCTAACCCCACGATGCGTGCTGCCGTGCAGGCGAGGGCGGCGACATCGGGATGCACCAGCTCGGTGCAGTCAACCGCAACGTTGCCGTTGCGTTGAATGACAGCCTGTTGCCCCAGTGACAAAATCGTTTGCGGTGTATAGCCTTGCCGGGCAATTTCTAGTTGAGCCGCCGAGTCGAGTCGCACATAATTTAAGGGTTGGTCTTCTTCGTGACCGCGACGCGGATCGGCGTTGAGTTGGGTGTCAATCAGGGTTTCGATCGAACTGGCGCCATCACCAATGACTTGTGCATATTCACCTTTGGCCGCGGCAATCAGCTTGCCACCCACCACTAGCAGGCGATGCTCTTGTCCCAAAATAAAACGTTCAACCAACACGCACGAGCCTTCTTGAACGGCAACGCTGTAGGCTTGTTCGATTTCTTGCTGCGTACTGAGATTAGTAAAGACCCCGCGCCCATGATTACCGTCGCTCGGTTTGATGACAACCGGGACGCCAAGCTCTTGCGCCGCCTCCCAAGCGTCAGTGGCCGAGTCGACAGCCTGACCGCTGGGGACGGGTACGCCGCAGGCTTGCAGCAAAGATTTCGTGAGATCTTTATCGCGCGAGATGGTTTCGGCGATGGCTCCGGTGCGATCGGTTTCGGCTGTCCAGATGCGACGTTGATTGATGCCGTAGCCAAGTTGCAAGAGGTTGCCAGTGTTGAGCCTGATGGCGGGAATATCGCGGTCATCGGCGGCGTCGACAATGCAGGCGGTGCTGGGCCCCAGACAATGCTTGTGGCGCAGGTCTTGCAAGCGCACGATCGTGGCGTTAACGTCGGCCTGAGTATCGTTAAAAGCCGCTTCGAGCAGATCGCGAGCGGCATGCAGAGCGAAGGTGGTTACGCCCGGATGCCACGCGCGTACGACGACTTTATACACAGTTAGCTCAGAGGTTTGATGCGTATCACCAAAGCCACCAGGCATATCAGCCAGCGACTGCAAGGTGAGGGTCAGATGCTCGAGTATCTGGGGCGACCAGTGCCCTGCGGCCAGAGTGCCTTGCGTACCGGACGAGGCTTCGGGGTTGAGGTGCGACTGTGCCAACTCGGGCACCCAGGCGAGCAATCGTGCTAAGGCTGCAGTCTTGTGCGATTGCGGGTAGTCTTCAATCGCAGCAAAATCTACCCAAGCCTCGAGCACCGGGCGATAGGTCCAACTGTTGGGGCCAAGCAAATTGACGATTTGCTCAAGCACGATCTTGCTTTTAGTTGTCATCACATCATTTATTGCAGTGCAACAAAACTTTGAATCCTTCATTATCGCAGCAAAATCGCTAAACCAGAGCAACTTACGAGGCTAAGAGTAGTTTCGGTGAGCGTTGGTCGTTATACTTGCGGGATTCACTTCAATCGAATTTTTCAATCGAACTTGTTGCCCCCTAATGAAGCGCTTCCCGCTGCAGTTGTTCGTGCCGACTGATGGGCAACGCGTGCCGCCTAGATGACACCCCTTCCAACCGCCGATCCTGCGTTTGAGTCAACGCTGCCGACGGCTTGGGCCGTTGAGATCAGGTCTTTGCTCGAACCCGGCGAAAAAGTCCTAGCTTGGCTCGAGCCCGATCTCGATTCGAATTTGTTTTTCGCAGCGGGTATCTTGTTTTTGACGCCCAGCCGCTTGGTGTCGCGCGAATCGCTGGCGCATGGCTGGACTGTTTTCCCGCTTACCACTTCGCAACTGTTGCAGCATCGCGACCACGCGGGGGTCGGTACCCTCGAGCTCTTTGAAGGGGCGCTGCGCTTAAGTGTTTGGCACCACACGCTTGGCATGTCGCCTGCGGTGGCTCGCCTGATCGAGCTCTTTACTCAACTTCAGCAAAAACTAGCAGACCCCCTGCATACACAACAGAGCACTGCTGCCTCTTGCCCAACCTGCGGTACGCCTTTCGCGCTTGATCAGGATGAGTGTGCTGTTTGTGACACTGAGCAGACGGGGCCGAGTGATACTTGGGCGCTACTGCGTTTGGCGCGTTTTGCCCAACCTTACAAATTGCCTCTGATTGTCGGGTTTATTCTGACCTTGCTTTCCACTGCGGCAACATTGGTACCACCTTATCTGACCATGCCGTTAATGGATGACATTTTGATTCCGTTTCAAAATGGCAAGCCGATTAACTATGACTTGGTGGCGTTGTACTTGACTGGGCTAGTGGTTGCGGGTCTGTTGGCTTGGCTACTTGGGTGGGCGCGTACCTACTTGCTTGCTTGGGTGAGTGAACGAATCGGCGCCGATCTGCGCACCGCTGCCTTTAGTCATCTGCAAACGCTGTCGTTGCAATACTTTGGCGGTAAGCGCACCGGTGACTTGATGGCGCGCATTGGCAGTGAAACCGATCGCATTAATATCTTTTTGTCGTTGCATTTGCTTGACTTTGCCAACGACGTGTTGATGATCGTGATGACGGCGTGTATCTTGATCGCGATTGATCCGTGGTTGGCCTTGACCACGTTGATCCCCTTGCCGGTCATCATCTGGATGATTCACCTCGTGCGCCACCGGTTGCGTTTTGGTTTTGAAAAAGTTGATCGCTCCTGGAGCGAACTGACCAACGTATTGGCCGACACGATTCCGGGCATTCGGGTGGTGAAGGCGTTTGCGCAAGAGCAACGCGAAGTCGCGCGGTTTCGCGAAGCGAATGACCGTTATCTGGCGGTCAATGATCGTATCAATAAAGTGTGGGCGCTCTTTGCACCCTCAGTGACTTTCTTAACTGAAATCGGCTTGCTGGTGGTCTGGATTTTCGGTATTTCACAGGTGGCAAGTAGCGCGATAACGGTTGGCGTACTGGCCGCCTTTCTGGCGTATATCGGCCGGTTTTACACGCGACTAGATTCAATGAGCCGCATTGTGTCGCATACGCAGCAAGCGGCTGCTGGCGCCAAGCGTATTTTTGATATTTTGGATCATGTCTCGAGTGTGCCCGACGCGCAGCGCCCTGTGCCGCTCGAGCGCGTGGACGGCCGGATTGAGTTGAGTAACGTTGGTTTTCGCTATGGCAGCCGAACGGTACTGCGCAACGTTAATTTAAGTATCGGCGCTGGCGAGATGATCGGCTTAGTGGGCCACAGCGGTTCTGGCAAGAGTTCACTGGTCAACATGATTTGCCGTTTTTATGATGTCACCGAGGGTGGGATCAAAGTGGACGGTGTTGATATCCGCGCGTACTCTCTTGCTTCGTTTAGGCGAAACATCGGCTTGGTGTTGCAAGAGCCGTTCTTGTTTTTTGGCACCATTGCTGAAAACATCGCCTACGGTAAACCTGAGGCAACGCGTTCAGAGATCGTGGCCGCAGCGCGCGCAGCGCGTGCGCACGAATTTATTTTGCGTTTGCCGCAGGGGTACGATTCGCTCGTTGGCGAACGTGGTCAAGCGCTGTCAGGCGGCGAGCGTCAACGTATCTCAATCGCGCGTGCGCTACTGATTGATCCACGTATTCTCATTTTGGATGAGGCGACCTCATCGGTTGATACCACCACCGAGATGGAGATCCAAGAAGCTCTCGATAACCTGATTCAAGGTCGCACCACAATTGCGATCGCACATCGCTTAAGTACCTTGCGAAAGGCCGATCGTCTGGTGGTGCTTGATCGTGGCGAGATTGTCGAGATTGGTAACCATGACGATTTACTGGCTCGCGGCGGCGCGTACCACGATTTGTATCAGGCTCAGTCGCGCCTGACCGGAGTTGAAGGTGTTGCGATCCCGGGTCCGCTCGAAACCTCTGCCAGCAAGGTTGTTGCAGACGTCAAACCAGTGTCTTCGCCAGTCGTCACGCCCGACAATCGACAAGGGGCCGCTGATGTCTGACTTTTTGTTATCGCGTAATCAGGCGGGTCGCCTGTTGATCTCGTTTCAAGACGGGCGTGTCTTCGAAGGGGTGGTGCCGGTGCGTGCGTTTCCGTTGCAAGCACCCGAGCAGTTTGTGGCGTTCATGAGTACAGAAGGCAAAGAAATTGCTTGGGTAGATGAGCTCAGTGCGTTACCCCAAGACATGCGTGAGTTGATTACTGAAGAGATCGCTTTGCGCGAGATGATGCCGTCGATTCAACGCATCGTCAGTGTGTCAACGCTTTCAACACCCAGTACTTGGGATATCGTGACCGATCGGGGTGCAACAAAGCTGATCCTCAAGGGCGAAGAAGATATCCGACGTTTAACTGGTTCGACGCTGATCATTACTGATAGTCATGGCTTGAGGTTTATATTGCCTGATATGCAGGCACTTGATAAGAATAGCCGCCGTATCCTAGATCGATTTTTATAAGGTAAGTGCGTCTGCTGATCGACGTCTCATTCTTTCAACGGGTCTTTCGACTTATTCGTTCAACGAGCATTTCAACTTAAGTCGCCACTCAGGTAAAAATGATTGAAGCTTTTTTGATGTCCACTGGTATTGTCGCGCTCGCAGAGATGGGCGACAAAACGCAGTTACTGGCCTTGGTGCTAGCGGCACGCTTTCGTAAACCTGTGCCGATTATCGTGGGTATTCTGGTGGCAACGCTACTCAATCATGGTGTCGCAGGTGCCTTGGGTTCATGGCTGATGCACTGGGTTGGGCCACAGGTGATGCGTTGGATTTTAGGTGTCTCGTTTTTGGCGATGGCGGGTTGGATCCTGATCCCTGACAAACTCGATGACACGCAAGCGGTACAGAAGGGCGGGGTCTTTCTCACAACGTTGATCGCTTTCTTTTTAGCCGAGATGGGCGACAAAACGCAATTTGCGACTGTTGCTTTGGCGGCTCAGTATTCGTCACTCGTTGCAGTGGTCATTGGCACCACCTTTGGCATGATGCTGGCCAACGTGCCGGCCGTGCTTTTGGGCGAGCGTGTGACACGCATCGTGCCCATGCGCACTGTGCATTTGATTGCAGCCGAGTTGTTTGTTGTACTCGGTTTGATGGCACTATTTAATGTGGGCGGCGTGTTGTAGCACAGCTCGCCCTGGGTAAACGCCATGCGCGCTGAGCGCCAAACGGCGTTAGGGCATCATGGCAGCCACAGTCAGTGCGTTACACCAACTTCACAAGTTGTTTGCCAAAATTCTCGCCCTTGAGCATACCGACAAGTGCCTCGGGTGCGCTGCCAAGGCCGACCGCAACCGATTCGCGAAACTTCAGCTTGCCTGCGACCACTAGGTCGTAAAGCTGCGAACGAATGGCTGGCCAGGTGTCGAGTTTGTCTGACACGATAAAACCTTGTACGCGCAGGCGACTGACTAAAATGGCGCGTAGCGTACGGTAGGCATGGGCATCGCGATTGAACTCAGACACCATGCCGCACAGCGCGATACGACCAAAGGTATTCATGTGAGTGAGTAAGCGTTCAAAAATTTCGCCACCGACGTTTTCGAACAGGCAGTCGATACCTTTAGGTAAGGCTGCCGCAAGCTGTTCGGCAAAGTCACTGGCACGGTGGTCAATGCAGGCGTCAAAGCCCAGCTCGTCTACAACGTACTGACACTTTTTAGCGCCACCTGCGATACCAACAACTCGGCAGCCAACGTGTTTGGCAAGTTGCCCCACCACACTACCCACAGCGCCCGAGGCAGCGTCAACCACGACGGTTTCGCCTGCTTTTGGTTGGCAGATATCAATCAGACCGGTCCAGGCTGTGATGCCAGGCATACCAAGGATCCCTAAGTAGGCGGTTGAGTTGACTTTACTGGTATCAATTTTGGTGACACCTTTGGCATTGATCGCGCCATAGAGGCGCCATCCAGTCGCAGCTAAAACAGTTTCACCAACCTTGAAGTCTGGCGAGTTGGATTCAATGACTTCACCAATCGCACCACCCACCATGACCTCTCCTGGATTGACGCTCTGTGCGTACGACTTTGCATCAGAAATGCGACCCCGCATATAAGGATCCAGTGATAACCATTGGTTACGAATCAAGACCTGATTATTGGTTGGCACAGGCATGTCTGCATCAACGAGTTTGAAGTTTTCAGGGGTAACCCAACCTGTTGGGCGGCTGACCAGAATGACGTGTTGGTTTTTCATGTTTGCTGTCTTTAGTTGTTTTTGCTTGATCTTTGACAAAAGCGCGCAAAGATAATCTCGCTCAAAGCCGCCCCAGTTAGGGGAAGGGTGGATAGCAATGTAACCACTGCTGTAACAGCAGATTTTCGTTATGTTAGCAGTCGTTTGTGTGCAATATGCTGACCGATGCGCATGTTGCCGCTATTGCACGCACCAGCGTGACGCTCGGGCAATCTTTGTTGATAAGGGTAAACCCGCAATAAATTTGCCCTTGCGCAAACATCGTTTGACCCTGCTCTGAGGCGTGGGTTTTGTTCTGTAAGGTTGTGACTGACGGGTTCATTTTTTGGCGATGCACTCGGCCCATACTTGTTATTTATTTCTAAACATCACTGCTTAATTTCTAGGAGTCTCTCGATGGCGATTCAGTTGACCGTAAATGGCAAAGCGCATAGCGTGGATGTCGACCCAAATACCCCACTCTTGTGGGTCATTCGAGAGCAAGTCGGCCTCACCGGCACCAAGTACGGTTGCGGTATTGCTCAATGTGGCTCCTGTACGATCATGATGGACGGCGCAGCCATTCGCTCATGCGTCTTGCCTGTGAGTGTCGCCGTGGGCAAACAAATCCAAACGATTGAAGGCCTTGCCAAAGATGGCAAACTGACTCAGCTGCAGCAAGCCGGGATCGATCATCAGGTTCCTCAGTGTGGTTTTTGTCAGTCAGGTATGTTGATGGCAGCAACTGACTTGCTGGCTAAAAAGCCTAAACCTACTGATGCCGATATTGATGCGGCGATCACCAACATTTGTCGTTGCGGCAGCTTTCAAGAAGTTCGCGCCGCGATTCACTCAGTCGCTAAAGCTTAAGGGGTCAACTATGAACGCACGCGTCCCGAATCCTTCACGTCGTCAGTTTATTGTTGGCACGACAGCCGTCAGTAGTGGACTGGCACTTGGTTTACACATCCCTTTTATTGGCTCGGCGCTGGCCGCAGGTGCCACCCCAGAAATCGGCGCTTGGGTTGTGATCAAGCCAGATGACACTGTCATCGTGCGCGTCGTGCGCTCAGAGATGGGGCAGGGCACCATTACTGGTTTGGCTCAGATGGTGGCCGAAGAGCTTGAGTGCGCCTGGAGCAAGGTCACAGTTGAATATCCAACGCCTGGTGAAAGCCTCAAGCGCAAGCGTATTTGGGGTGATTTTTCGACTGGTGGTAGCCGCGGTATTCGCACCTCAGAACAATATGTGCGTAAGGGCGGTGCGGCCGCTCGCATGATGTTGGTGCAAGCTGCTGCCGACGAATGGAAAGTGCCGGTTGCAGAGTGTGTGGCTGCCGAAAGTGTCATCACCCACACGCCAACCGGCCGTAAAGTGGCGTTCGGAAAAGTGGCTGAGGCCGCCTCAAAGATTGCTGTGCCCACCGAGATCACGTTGAAAGATCCCAAACAGTGGAAGATCATCGGCAAGTCGATGGACCGTATCGATACGTTTGCCGATAAGGTGACCGGTAAGCAGGTGTACGGTATCGATTTAACATTGCCTGGCATGTTGGTTGCGACCATCAAAGAATGCCCCGTTTTTGGTGGCAAGGTCAAAAGCTTTGATGAAAGCAAAGTGACTGGCATGAAGGGTGTCAAGAAGGTGGTGAAGGTCGGTGAGACCGCCGTTGCCGTTGTGGCCGAGACGTTTTGGATTGCTAAGACAGCGCTCGATCAACTTCCGATTGTGTGGGACGAGGGCCCAAATGCAACACTATCAAGTGCTTCGATCGCCAAGACGCTTGAAGAGGGCTTGACTGCAGAGCAGGCGTTTGTCGGTAACACGCGTGGTGATACCAAAGCTGCTCTGACCGCTGCTGTTAAAAAGACCGAGGCAACATACTTCTATCCGTTCTTGAATCACGCTCCGATGGAGCCCATGAACGCGACGGCGAAGTGGACGTCAGAACGTTGCGAAGCCTGGGTACCAACGCAAGACGGCGAGGCCTCGTTAGCTGCTGTGATTGCGGCTTCAGGCTTGCCCGCTGAAAAGTGTGAGGTCTACAAAATTAATCTAGGTGGCGGGTTTGGTCGTCGTGGCGCATTTCAAGACTACACCACCCAGGCGGTCAATATTGCTAAGCAAATGCCTGGCACCCCGGTCAAACTCATCTGGACACGCGAAGAAGACATGACTCAGGGTCGCTATCATCCGGTCATGATGTGCAAGCTAACAGGCGCCTTCGATAAGGATAAAAACTTGACCGGCGTGCATATGCGCCTGTCGGGGCAATCGATCTTGGCGGCGGTGCGCCCTGCAATCGTCGCGCAACAGAAAGGCCGTGATCCTATCGTCTTTCAAGGTGTGTTCGATGGTGGAGAGCATGGCTTCGGTTATGAGTTTCCGAACCAGTTGATTGATCACGCCATGCGTAATACGGCCGTGCCACCAGGTTTTTGGCGGGGTGTGAACATCAATCAAAACGCGATATTCATCGAATGTTTTATGGATGAGCTTGCTGAAACTGCCGGTGTTGATCCAGTTGAGTTTCGTCGTAAGTTTATGGGCAAGTTTCCCCGTAATCTTGCTGCGCTCAACGCGGTGGCAGATGGTATTGGCTGGACAAAACCTGCTGCGCCTGGCGTGTTTCGGGGTGTTGCGCAAATGATGGCGTTTGGTAGCTATGTGGCCGCAGCGTGCGAACTGTCCGTGACCGACGGCACCAAGGTTAAGATTCATCGCATCGTGGCAGCTACCGATTGCGGCTACGCCGTGAACCCTGCGCAAATTAAGCGTCAAGTGTCTGGCTCGTTTGTGTACGGATTGTCGGCGCTGTTTGAAGAAGAGTGCACAGTGAAAGACGGCCGTATCGAACAGAAAAATTTTGATACGTTTGGCTCGATCCGCTTGGCGCAGATGCCTAAAGTTGAAACCATTATTCTCGAAGGCGGTGGCAAAGACTGGGGCGGTATTGGCGAGCCCACGATCTGTGTGGCAGCGCCCGCTGTGCTCAACGCTATTTACCGTGCAACGGGTAAGCGTTTGCGCACTGTGCCTTTGAAAAATAGTGGTATGACCTTGGTATGACGAAATGGGGTGCTGGGTGGGCGTTAGTGGCCAGTTTCTGGCTTGCCTGCCTCAGCCCCCTGCAAGCTCAGGTCTTTGTCGGTGATGCGATCAACGATTCATTGTCGGGGCAACCAGGCGATACAGTACGTGGACGTGCTCTGGTCTTGAGTCGTCAGGGCGGTTTATGCATACTGTGTCATAGCGGGCCGTTTCCTGAAGAACGTTTTCAGGGCACGCTTGCCCCAGATTTGGCTGCCAGTTCGGCAGCCTTGTCGGCAGAGCAGTTGCGTGCTCGCATCGTCGATGCGAGTCGCTTTAATCCAAATACCATCATGCCCTCTTATTTTCGTGCAGAGGGTTTTACGCGGATTGCACCGCAGTTTGCAGGTAAAGCAATCTTGACGGCGCAAGACATCGAAGACGTTGTAGCTTTTTTAGTGAGCTTAAAACCGTGACAGTCACTCGAAGAACCTTTGTGATAAGTGCGGCAGCCGCCAGCGTGTTGCCAACATTGAATGCGTTTGCGACGGTCGATGATGCCACACAAGCCGTTGACAAAATTTTGGGTGGTCGCTCGGCACAGGTCGGTCGCGTGACGCTCGAAATTCCGCCACTGGTTGAGAACGGTAATCTGGTTACCATGAAGGTGTCTGTGCAAAGCCCGATGACCGAAGCAGATTACGTGCGAGCCGTTCATGTCGTGGCTGAGGGCAATCCCTTGCCCAATGTGGTGAGCTTTTTCTTGTCGCCTCGTTCTGGGCGCGCAGCGATTACCACCCGCATTCGTTTGGGTGATTCGCAGCGCGTGCGGGCAATCGCGCAAATGAGTGATGGGTCTTTTTGGCAAGGTGACGCAGCGACCTTAGTGACGCTTGCGGCCTGCACTGAGGTGTAATGTGAGCAAGACCTCTCGTACGATTGTCACGATGCCCGCGACGGCTAAAAAAGGCGAAATTCTTGAGATCCGTATCATTGTGCAACATGATATGGAGTCTGGTTTTCGGCATACCGAAACGGGTCAACGGATTCCTCGCGATATCATTCGCGATTTCCGTTGTACCTATAACGGTGTTGAAGTGTTTCGTGTCGAGTTGCACCCCGCTATGGGTGCGAACCCGTTGATTGTGTTTACGACCACTGCGACAGAAAGCGGCTCACTAGAATTCAAGTGGTCTGGCGACAATGGCTACGCTTCGAGTACAACCAGTACGCTCACAGTGACGTGATGTCTTGGGTGTGGCAAGTTTTTTTGTTTCGCCTGCTCGAAAAGCGGGTGTCGCTAGCTATTCCGTTTTCGCTCGCTATTTTGCTGCCCTTTCACGCCTCGTCGCAAGCTGATCCAGTTGGGGCTGAGCGTCAATCAAGTTACGTCTTGATGTCGCCTGATACCAAGGCGATGCAAGATGATCCGCTGTTGAATCCGGCCACGTTTGCAGTGTTAGACGGCCAGGTTTTATGGCAAGAGATCGCGGGCAAAAAAAATCAATCTTGTGCCTCGTGTCATGGTGATGCTACGGTATCGATGAAAGGTATTGCAGCCAGCTTCCCTAAGGTCAACGCTGCGGGTCAGTTACTCAGCCTTTCGGGGCGCATCAATCAGTGTCGCACCGAGCAGCAAGGCGCGAAGCCCTTTGCGTTTGAGAGTAAACCATTGCTGGCACTTTCAGCCTTTGTCGCCAACCAGTCTAAAGGCATGCCGATCACTGTTGAACGCACGCCGGCCAATGAGTCGGCACTTGCCTCAGGCCAACGCTTGTTTAATCAGCGTATGGGCCAGTTAAACCCCTCTTGTGCTCAATGCCATGCCGAGCGCGCTGGGCAAAAACTTGCAGGTAATCCGATTCCTCAAGCGCATCCAACAGCGTATCCAATCTACCGGCTTGAATGGCAGGCGGTGGGTTCGCTCGAGCGACGCTTGCGTAATTGTCTGGTCGGGGTTCGCGCAGAGCCTTTTGCGTTTGGCTCGACCGAGTTGCTTGAGCTTGAATTGTTTTTAGCTTGGCGTGCACGCGCCATGCTGCTCGAAAGCCCAGGCGTTCGCCCCTAGAAGATTACCCCGAGGTCAACAACCATGAAGCGTCGTCAGTTTTTACATCGCACCGGAGCTCTGTTGGCTGCTAGCCTAGCGTTTCCAGCTGTTGTGCGTGCCGATTTGAAGGCGGCTCGAGTGCTGGTGGTTGGGGCCGGCTATGGCGGGGCGACGGCGGCAAAATATCTTCGCCTTTGGTCTGAGGGCACTGCAAACGTCACCTTGATTGAACCCGAGTTGTCGTTCGTGTCTTGCCCTCTTTCTAACCTGGTACTGGGGGGGTCAAGCACGCTGCCTGAGTTGACCGTTTCGTACGATGCGTTGCAAAAGCGGCACGGTGTCTCGTTGGTGCGCGACTGGGTGACTGCGATTGAGCCGCTTAAAAAGGTTGTGCAATTACACTCTGGCACGACTCTGAATTACGATAAATTAGTGTTGTCGCCAGGCATCGGCCTGATGATGGACAGCATTGAAGGCTTGGTGCAGGCGAATCAAGCGGGGGTGACACTGCAGGCCTGGAAGGCCGGGTCCGAAACGCTTACATTACAGAAGCAACTACATGACATGCCAGACGGTGGCGTGTTTGCGCTGAGCATTCCAGAGGCGCCCTTTAGATGTCCGCCCGGCCCGTATGAGCGAGCTTGCCAAGTTGCCGCATATTTTAAAAAGCATAAACCTAAATCTAAGGTCTTGATTCTCGATGCGAACGAAGACGTCGTGTCAAAGCCCGGCTTGTTTAAGAAGGCTTGGGCCGATTTGTACCCTGGCATGATTGAATATCGCGCATCGCATAATCTGGTCAGAGTCGAGGCTGCGACCAAGACGCTTCGCTTTGATATTCAAGACTCAGTCCAGGCTGACGTGTTAAATGTTTTGCCACGCATGCGTGCGGCTGAGTTAATTGTGCAAGCGGGCTTAGCGAACTCAAATAAACGCTGGGCGCAGGTAAATTTTTTGAATTTCGAATCAACGGCGGTCAAAGATATCCATATTTTGGGGGATTCGACACAAAACGCCGCGTTTATGCCCAAGTCGGCGCACATGGCAAATCAGCATGCCAAGGTCGCTGCGGCCGCCATTGTGGCTGAGTTACGAGGGTTTGCCCTTAACCCTCAACCGGTGTTAAACAACACTTGCTATAGCTTTGTCGATGCCACAAAAGTCGTGCATGTGGCCAGCGTTCATCAGTACAGTGCGTCAGACAAGACGTATAAAACTGTAGCGGGTTCGGGCGGCGTGTCGGCGGCCCCCAGTGAGTTAGAAGGCGTGTATGCCTGGGGCTGGGCCCGTAATATTTGGGCCGATAGTTTGCTGTAACCAAATGCGCGTAAACCCTGCCTGATTTTTACTTGACAACACGGTTGGGTTGGTTTGACAATCAACTGTCAGTATACGAACAATCAGTATACGAACCGTTAAACGAGGCGAGCCGTGCGTAAAAATGTGTCTGCTGTGCCAGCCAAGTTAGGGACTAAACCTGCCGTGCGCAGGCAACCCGCTCTGGTGGTCGTGCCGACTGTTTCCAACGTAACCGCCAACTCCTCAACAACTAACCACACGATTTGGGATCGCCCTGGTTACTTGGTGCGCAGATTGCATCAAATTCATGTGGCGATGTTTTCGGCCCGCGTGGCAGATGGGCAGGTTACGCCTGTGCAGTTTGGCTTACTGAGTATTTTGATCCGCCGCCCAGGTATCGATCAGGCCACCCTTGGTGCTGAGCTTGGACTCGATCCAGCCAACGTTGCAGAGATTCTTAGGCGTCTTGAAGACCGCAACTTGCTCACCCGAGTCGTCGATCCGCAGAACCGTCGACGTAAATTATGTCTGGCTACGCCAGACGGAAAAAAATTCGTACAACGCTATCAAAAAGATATGCAGTTGTCGCAACAGCAATTGCTTAGTCCGCTCAATCCCGCAGATCGACGGGTGTTCATGGAGCTTCTCGGACGATTGGTCGAGGGCAATAATGAAAATGGCCGAACCTCGCTGCGTCCGGGCGGCGAAGCGTTAAAGGCGCGCGGGCGTCGGGTGGGTGAGCCCTGAGGGCTCTGAGGTCTTTCATTTATTTCATTTATTCAATTTCGCTTAATTTAGGGGCAACACGTGGCTGATCTCTCTTTAGATTTTTGTGGCATCAAATTTAAAAATCCGGTGGTGATTGCGTCGCTCGAAACAACCAATAGTCCAGAAGTGATTCGCGAATGTGTCGATGCGGGTGCGGGTGGCATGATCATCAAGACCCTGACCGATATCGAGGACATGGCGCGTTTGACGCAAAATTCAAAGTACGCAATTTTGAATGAAAAGAATGAATTGATTAAAGGTAAGGTCAACAAGAATTTTGTGTTCTATAGCCGTTCGGGATACTCAAGTACGCCTTTGCGCGAATGGATTCCGCACTTAAAAGACTTGAACAAGTACGCGCAAGATCAGGGTTCTCATTTGATCGGTAGTGCCGGTGGCAAAACTGTGCAAAGCTGGATCGATATTTGCCGTACGATCGAAGATTGTGGCTTGCCCATGGTTGAGCTTAACTTTGGCTGCCCGCATCCTGCCATGATGCCTGGCGTGCATGGCGGCTCGATGATCGGGCAAGAGCCTGAGATTGCGCGCGAGGTGACTGCGCGCGTCTGCGAGGCCGTCAAGATCCCAGTCGTGATCAAGCTTACGCCTGATCAATCGCGTGTGTTGGATGTTGCACGCGCTGTGAAAGAGGCGGGTGCGGCGGGTGTGACCGCCACGAATCGTTACACCGGTTTTTCGGTTGACATTGAAACTGGTTTGCCACGCTTGGGCGGTCCAGCCGGAATCGGTGGGGTATGGGCAAAAGCTTTATCACTTCGCTGGGTGAATCGGATCTATACCGAGCTTGGGATGCCGATTACGGGTTCGAACGGTATTTACGATCACAAAGATATCGTCGAGTTCATTATGACGGGTGCGCCACTCGTTCAAGTGGGATCGGTGCTGATGCTCAAGGGGATCAAGTACCTGCCCAGCATGATCACAGGGCTTGACAACTTTATGGATAGCCACGGCTATCCAGATATCGCCTCGATGACGGGCATTGCTTCGCGCGCCGCGGTGAAGGATTATGGCGAGCAATTTCGTAAGCCACGCATGCACAGTGAAATTGCCTCTGAGGCCTGTAAGAATCCAAGCTGCACGATTTGTATTCAAACTTGTTTTTACGATGCCTTGGCGCAAGGTGACGGTTCGGTCGAATCGATTCATGCAAACTGTATTGGCTGCGAAATGTGTACGCAAACCTGCCCGTTTGATGCCACCACGATGCACACCACTACCGAAGAGCAGCGGGCGTTACAAGAGTTTTTCGCGATTAAAGACAATGTGTTTGAGTCTAAGAAATTCGAAAAAGGCTTTGAACGCGGCATTAAGCTTTCAAAAGTTAAGGGCTAAGCATGAGTGCTCAGGCATTAGTTTCTAGCCAGCAGTATCGTTTTGCGTTTGATATTGGGGGCACCTTCACTGATTTGGTGTTGCTCGGTACTGATGGCACTATCTTCACTTCAAAGGTTTTGACCGGTGCGCCCGATGTTGTAATGCCCATTCGTTTGGGCTTATTGGCTTTGCTAAAAGAGCACGGCCTGACTCTTTCGCAAGTCACCGACGTCGTGGTGGGGGCCACGACTGCTGTCACCAATCTTGTGATTGAGCGTAAGGGTGCTGTCACCGGCTTAATTACAACCGAAGGGTTTCGTGATGTGATCGAAATCGCACGCGAGTTGCGCTACGACCTGTATGACTTGACGGCACCAGGGCCTGACGCGATCGTACCGCGTGCCTTACGTGCCGAAGTCCGCGAGCGGGTAGATGCTGCGGGGCAAGTCGTGATTGCTATGCAAGACCAAGAGGTCGAGCAAGTCGTGAATCAATTACGTGCAGCTGGCGTACGTGCGATTGCGGTGTGTTTTTTGCATAGCTTTACTAACCCCACTCACGAACAGCGTGTGAAAGCGATCGCACAACGGATTGCGCCCGAGCTGTCGATTTCACTATCGTCTGAAGTGTTAGGTGAAATCCGTGAATACGAGCGCACCGTCGCGACGGTGCTCAACGCCTGTGTCATGCCTATGGTTGGCAGTTACCTCGGGGCGATTGAAGACGGCTTACGGGCAATCGGGTTGAACGCGACCTTGCACATCATGCAGTCAAACGGTGGTGTCATTTCTCGCGAACTTGGCGAGCGTATGCCGATTCGGATGCTTGAATCGGGGCCCGCAGCTGGTGCCTTGGGCGCGGCGCATTCTGCCCGCGTGTCAAAGACTCCGAACGTGATGGCCTTTGATATGGGAGGCACCACGGCCAAAGCCTGTTTAATTTCGAATGGACGGCCGTCGATTACGACAGAGTTTGAAGCAGCGCGTCAACAACGCTTTAAAAAAGGTAGCGGGCTGCCGGTTCGTTTGCCCACGATCGACCTGATTGAGATCGGTGCAGGCGGAGGCAGTATCGCTCACGTTGATACGACAGGCTTGTTGAAAGTCGGCCCGCAGAGCGCAGGCTCAAGTCCTGGGCCTGCGTGTTATGGCTTGGGCGGAACTCGCCCCACGGTGACCGATGCGGCGCTGGTATTGGGATATCTGGATCCACAAGGTACGTTAAGCGGCGCCGTGAGTTTGCGTCTCGACTTAGCTGAACAGGCGATCGAAGAACATATTGCTCGCCCGTTGGGTTTGAGTATTGTCGAAGCGGCCAACGGGATTCATCGGATTGTTTGCGAACACATGGCAGTGGCCGCCAAAATTCACGCGGTCGAGAATGGGCGCGACATTCGACGCTATACCTTGCTCGCCTTTGGTGGCGCAGGCCCGATTCACGCACGCGAAGTCGCACGCCGCAGTGGTTGCTCTGATTTATTGGTGCCAGCCAACGCGGGCGTGTTTTCCGCCTTTGGGTTGTTGGTCGCGCCAATGAAAATGGACATGGTTCGCACACGCTATGCACGCTTAAGCGAGATGGACTGGCCTGCGATCGATGCCTTATTGCAAGGGATGGAAGATGCCTTGAGTCAAGAATTGGCTTCGGCGGGCGTTACGCGAGACCTGATCGCGTTTCGTCGCAGCGCGGATATGCGCTATGTCGGCCAAGGGTTTGAGGTCGAGACTGAGTTACCCGCGAAGTTGCTGCAGACTGAACAGAGCACCATCGAGGCGTCGTTCGCTCAGGCGTACGCAGCCCGCTTTGGCGGAAAACTGGTCGGACAGCGGGTTGAGGCTGTCAACTGGCGAGTTGAGGCCTCAGCGAATGCCGCACTCGGTGCCGAAGTGCGTTCGTCACAAGCGCCAGCCGGCCAGCCCCCACAGGCCGAGCGTTCGCGTCAGGTGTTTTTTCCGGATATCGAGGGATTTATTCAAACACCGGTGCTGTCGCTCGAGCAGTTGCGTGCAGAGCAGCGTTACGAAGGGCCCGCTTTGGTTGAACAACCCGGTTCGACTGTGGTGATTGGCCCAGGCGACGTGTTTACGTTAGATGCTCACGGTAATCTAAGAATCACTCTCGGTGCCCGCCAAGGTCGTGCAGCATGAAACAAATAGAGCACTGGCATGCAATGCCAAAAGAGGTTTGTCTGAAACTAATAAATGCCCAACCTGCGTCGAGTCGCGACGCTCGCATGAATCAGCGAAGGAGTCTGGCATGAGCCCGATTGATCTTGAGATTTACTGGAACAGACTGATCGCGATTACCGACGAGGCGGGGGCAACACTTAAACGTACCTCGTTCTCAACAGTCGTACGAGAGTCGAACGATTTTGCCTGCGTGCTCCTCGATCCCGAAGCGCGGTTAGTCGCGCAGTCGGCTCTCAGTATCCCCGGCTTTATCGGCACAGCGCCTTTGTCTCTCAAAGGGATCTTGAAAGTGTTTCCCCAAGAGTCTTTGAAACCGGGCGATATTCTGTTTACCAATGACCCTTGGATTGGCACAGGCCATTTGCCCGATGCCACGATGGTCGCGCCCATCTTTTTTGGTGACCGCTTAGTGGCGTTCGCGATGGCGGTGGCACATTTGTCGGATGTGGGTGGTCGTCAGTGGTCTGCCGATGCGGGCGAAGTGTATGAAGAAGGGATTCGGTTTCCGGTGATCAAGCTTGCCGAGGCTGGGGTATTTAATCCGTGGGTCATGCAGATGCTTGAAGCCAACGTGCGCTTGCCGCAACAAGTGCGTGGTGATATCGAAGCCCAGGTAGGGGCGTTGCGCGTCGCCGAGCGTCGTTTAACAGAGTTATTAGAAGAGTACGGCTTAAGCGATATCAACGAGATTGCTGGCGCAATTTTTAAGGCCTCTGAAGATGCGGCCTTGCGTGAGTTACGAAAGATTCCACCGGGTGTCTATCATGGCTCGGTCGAGTCGGATGGTTGGGATGAGCGGATCAAGATTCAAGCCAAGATTACCGTCAGCCACGAGGGCGTGACGGTCGATTACAGCGGCAGTACAGCGCAGGTGAGATTTGGTATCAATGAGACCTTCAACCATACCTATGCCTATACGATCTACCCGTTCAAATGCTTGTTGTCGCCAGGTATTCCGAACAACGACGGCTTCACCCGGTTATTTAAGGTGATCGCCCCTGAAGGGACCATCGTCAATGCGAAGCCGCCCGCCGCAGTGGGTGCAAGGCATTTGATCGGACATCAACTACAAGCTGCGGTCTTTGAAGCGCTTGCCAAGGTGATGCCTGAGCGTGTGCAGGCCGACAGTGGCACGCCGCTGTGGTCGGTGCTGATGCGCGGCGTGAATCCTGCACTTGGCACCTCGTTTTCCAGCATTCTCTTTTTTAATGGCGGTATGGGGGCGATGCGTGATCGCGACGGCCCACCGACTTCGGGGTTTCCGGCCAATATTTCAAACACTCCCATCGAAGTCGCCGAGATGCTCTCGCCGGTGCTCTTTGGTTGCAAGAGCCTGATCGAAGGTTCGGGTGGCGAAGGTATCCATCGTGGCGGTATGGGGCAAAAAGTATCGTTTCGGTCGCGCTGGCCCGGTCGCCTGCGCGTGTCTTTATTAACAGAACGAACACGCGTGCCCGCTAAAGGTATCGAAGGCGGACAAGCGGGGTGCACTGGCCATGTGTTGCTCAATGGTCAGGCAGTCGAACATCCAAAAGGCGTAGTCGATATGGTCGAGGGCGATATCCTCGAGCTAGGCTTGCCGGGCGGAGGTGGTTACGGCGTCAAACCCTGACGCCGTAAGATGTACAGTTGTTGATATTTTTTTGACCTATCAGTATGCTCACTTAACTTCTCTCTAGGGGATTCGCATGCAACGACGTCGTTTTCTTACCAAAACTGCTACAGCCGCTGGCGCTGGCTTAGCTGCAATCGGCGCGCCAGCCTTCGCGCAAACCAGTCCTACTGTCAAATGGCGCATGTCAACGAGTTGGCCTAAAGGGCTGGACACGATTTATGGCTCGGCCGAAGAACTCGGTAAGCGTGTTGCTCAACTTACCGATGGCAAATTTGAGATTCGCGTCTTTGCTGGCGGCGAAATCATGCCGGCACCTCAAAGTATGGATGGTGTCAGTAACGGCACGGTTGAGTGCAACCACACCTTAAGCACTTACTTCATCGGCAAAAATACCGCACTGACATTTGATACGGGTCTGAGCTATGGCCTAAATGCGCGACAGCATAACGCCTGGTTATTGTACGGTGGTGGTTTGGCGCTTGTACGCGCAGTCTACAAAAAGTACAACATCATTAATTTCACCTGCGGCAACGTAGGTGTGCAGATGGGCGGTTGGTATCGCAAAGAGATCAAGTCCGTTGCTGACCTTCAAGGTTTAAAAATTCGTGTTGGTGGCATCGGCGGTATGGTGCTTTCAAAACTTGGCGCCGTTCCGCAGCAGATCCCCCCAGCTGATATTTACTCTTCTCTAGAAAAAGGGACGATCGATGCAGCCGAATGGATTGGCCCTTACGATGATGAAAAGCTTGGTTTGAATAAAGTTGCGCCTTTTTACTATGCGCCTGGTTGGTTTGAAGGTAGCGCATCGATTACGACGATGGTCAATGACAAAGCATTTGCAGCCTTGCCACCTTCGTATCAGGCCGCTTTCGAGGTTGCCTGCAACGAGCAAACACTCAAGATGCTTGCGAATTACGACGCTAAAAATCCAGAGGCGTTACGCAAATTGATCGGCGGCGGTGCCAAGGTGAATCTGTTCTCTAAAGATGTGATGGACGCGACCTATCAAGCCTCGCAAGATCTCTGGAAAGAACTCTCGGCTAAGAATCCAGATTTCGCTGCGATTTTCCCCGAGTGGCAGAAGTTTCAGCAGAGCGAAGCCAGCTGGTTCCGTTTGGCTGAGGCAACGCTGGATAACTACACCTTCGCAGCGGTGAATCGTCGGTGATTACGCTTTGAACGTTTAGCCATCGGTGATTCTGTTTTTTTGAATATTTAATCATCGATGGTTACGCTTTAAACCTTGTTTGAATTGAGTGTGAAGCATGGGACACCCAGGTAGCACGGCGCGCATCAAACCCCAAGGCATCGGGGCAAGAGTACTGCGCAAAGAAGATGATCGTCATCTGCATGGCAAAGCCAATTTTGTTGCAGATATGGTGATGCCCGGGTTGTCTGAAGTAGCTTTCATGCGCAGCCCGCTTGCGCACGCCCGGCTGACGGCGATTGAGATTGCACCCGTGGGCAAGCATGCGGTGTTCACGCGTGCGCACTTGAGCGATGTGCTAGATATTGCTGCTGACTCGTCTTTACCGACGTATCAGTTGTCGGCTCATCCGCCCTTGGCGCGAGATAAAGTGCGCTTTGTGGGTGAGCCGATTGTCATGGGGTTTGCGCCAACCCGTGCTGAAGCTGAAGACTTACTCGAAACCGTGCAGGTGCAGTATCAAGAGTTGCCAGCGTATGCGGATGTCGTCACTGCGATGCAGGCCGCAAATAATCTGGTGCATGAGCAATGGAAAGACAACGTCTTTGTGACGTTGTCGGTTGATAAGAATTTTGATGCACTCGCTGCTCAGGCTGAAGTTGTGGTCCATCGAAAGATGAGCTTGTCACGTCAGTGTATGGTGCCGCTTGAGGGTAAAGCTGTACTCGCATATTGGGATCATCAAGCCAATCAGTTGGTGGTGGTCAGCGCCACCCAAGTGCCGCATTTGATTCGTACAGCGCTTGCGCAGTATTTGCAGATGGATCAGGGGCAGGTACGTGTGATTTCGCCTGACGTGGGCGGGGCGTTCGGCTACAAGTGCGTGCTGCAGCAAGAAGAGTTGTGCGTGGCCTGGCTTGCCAAGACATATCGTAAGCCGTTTCGCTACCTTGAAGATCGTCGTGAACATTTGATCGCGGGTGCTAATACCCGCGAGCATCATTATGAAATGACTGCCTACGCAGATCGTCGCGGGCGTTTACTTGCGCTCGATGCGAAGATTACGATTGACGGTGGCGCCTATTCAGTCTGGCCCTTTACGATTGGGATTGAACCGGGCCAGGCGATCGGTAATTTGCCCGGTCCTTATGCCTTCGATGGCTATCGCTGCGTCACGCAATGTGTCGCCACAAATAAGCCTGGTTTTGTCCCGTACCGAGGCGTTGCGCGCACCGGTGTTTGCTTTGCCATGGAGCTCACCCTGAACGCACTGGCGCTTGAGGTGGGTCGCGAGCCTTGGGAGATTCGTCTTGAAAATCTCGTGCAACCCGAGCAGATGCCCTATGTGAACGTTGCAAATAAGCACTTTGATAGCGGTGATTATCCCGCCAGTGTCAGACGCGCACTTGAGATGATTAATGTCAAAGCCGTGCGTACGCGCCAACAACAAGGCGAGGCCGATGGGCGTTTGATTGGTGTTGGCTTGGCAACTTATACCGAGCAATCGGCGCATGGTACTTCGGTATTTGCCGCTTGGGGGATGCCTATTGTTCCTGGCTTTGATCAGGCCATGGTGCGCATGACGCCTGATGGTGGTCTTGAAATCAGAGTGGGTGTGCATTCGCACGGGCAAGGGATGGAAACCACCTTCGCTCAGATTGCGCACGAAGTCTTGGGGATCGAGCTGTCTAAGATGCGTGTGATGCACGGAGATACGGGGCAGACCCCTTATTCGAGTGGTACCTACGCTTCGCGTTCACTGGTGATGTCTGGCGGAGCCGTCTCGCAAGCTTGCCAAAAACTGGTCCCGCCGTTATTGAACATTGGCGCGCATTTGTTGAAAGCCAAAGTAACAGACGTCACTCTTGAAAGCGGCTCGGTGTGTTGCGGTGAACGTCGAGTGTCTTTGAGTGACATCGCAAAAGCCTGGTACCTGAGCCCACAACTCTTGCCGCCCGACGTGGATCCTGCCGGTTTAGAGGCGACCGTTGGCTATAAACCGCGCGTAGATACGGGTGCCTTTAGTTATGCCACACACGTGGCACTGGTGGCGGTCGATCCGCAAATGGGTGGGGTTGAAATTTTGGATTATGTGGTCGTTGAAGACTGTGGCGTGCTCGTCAATCCGATGGTGGTTGAAGGGCAAACTATCGGTGGGGTCGCGCAGGGGATTGGTACGGCGTTGTATGAAGAAATGCGTTACGACGAACTTGCGCAACCACTGGCCTCGACTCTTGCCGACTATGTGATGCCTGGCGCCACTGAGGTCCCTAATATACGAATGGATCATTTTGAAACGCCTTCGCCTCACACAGAGTTTGGTGCGAAGGGTATGGGTGAGGGTGGTGCCATTGCACCACCCGCGGCGATTTTTGGTGCGGTCAATGATGCGCTGCGCAGAGTCGGTGCGGCCGAATTGACGCGTACCCCACTGACGCCAAGACGAGTGCTTCAGGCGCTTGAACAAAAAACGGACGTGGTGCGATGAAAGCGGCGCAGTTCGAATATATCAAACCCGCTACGTTGGCGCAGGCCTTGCAAACGCTTGCCGGCTCTGGAGGTCAAGCCAAACTCATGGCGGGGAGTCAATCCTTGGGCCCCATGCTGAACTTGCGACTGGCGCGTCCTACGCAAGTGCTGGATGTGTCGCGCCTCAATGAATTACGCAGCGTGGATCTGGTTCAAGGGCGTGTGCGAGTCGGTGCGTCGGTGACGCATGCCGAAATTGAAGATGGGCGTTTTGAACCTTTGCGCGGGCACCCAGTACAAGAGATGGCTGCGCGTATCGCCTATCGCTCAGTCCGCAATCGTGGCACGGTGGGTGGTAGTTTGGCGCATGCCGATCCAGCAGCCGACTGGGTTCTTGCTGCGCGAGCGCTCAATGCGCAGGTTGAAGTGTGTGCCTTTGAGCAAGCGCCGCGTTTGATCAATATGCAAGACTTCATGCTGGCAGCCTACACGACTGTTTTGGGAGAAGGCGAGGCGATTACCGCGCTTTATCTGCCGCTCTTGAGTGCTCAAGCCCGTTGGGGGTATTACAAATTTTGTCGAAAGACAGGCGAATTCGCCGAAGCCAGTTGTGCGGCTTATTTTGATCCCGCAAGTGCAACAGCGCAGATTGTTGTAGGCGCCTTAGATGGTGCGCCGGTAGCACTTGAGGCGCTTGCTAGTGCAGTCGCCCGCAGCGGTGTGGTTGCCGCATCTGAGGCTGCGATTGACGCTGCCTTAAGAGAGAATATCGACCAACTTGACACACTCGGGCGCCGCATGGCCGCTGCGGCTGTGATGCGCTGTCTCAAACAGGCTTTTGGTGCACACGCATGAACATCATTACGTTAACGGTGAATGGCAACACGATTCAGAAGGCGGTCTCTGATCGTACCCACTTGGGTGATTTCTTGCGTGACACGGTACAGCTCACAGGTACCCACCTTGGTTGCGAACACGGTGTCTGTGGTGCCTGTACCGTACTGCTTGATGGCGAACCAGTCAGGGCTTGTATCACTTACGCGGTGGCCTGCGAGGGTCGTGCCATTACGACGATTGAGGGTTATGAGTCTGACCCAGTGATGTCGCGTCTACGTGCTGCTTTCCAAACCCATCACGCTTTGCAATGTGGCTACTGCACACCCGGCATGCTCGCAACCGCGCGCGACATCATTTTGCGTTTGCCACAAGCCGATGAGCAGCGCGTGCGCATTGAATTGGCGGGCAATTTGTGCCGTTGTACGGGCTACATGGGAATTGTCTCGGCGATCTTAGCGGTGTTACAAGACTTGCGCGAGCATCCCGATGCTCAGGTTCAGTTGTTGCGCGTAGCGATTACCGAGGGAAGAGCAGAGCCAATTGACGCCCCACAGCTTGCGCAAGGTTTCACGAGTTTTGAGGCCAAGCGTCAGCTGGGCTCACCCTCTGAGTCGAGTGAGCAACTGCCGGTACGCCCCGTCATCATTGGCGGTGTTTCAGAGACACAAGGCGCAGACCAACAGGTTCAGCAAAAAGGCACGAAGGTGAACGCGTCGTTTGACGTTCCGTTTGGCGTTGACGCAGTTTGGGCTTTCATGTCCGATTTAAAAGCCGTTGCGAGTTGTTTGCCAGGCGCTCAAATCGAGAGCGAGACGCCTGAGCAGGTTGCGGGCAAGATTGCGATTAAATTCGGCCCAATGGCTGCAACCTTCAAAGGCAGCGCTACGATTGAGCGTGATGCGGCTCAACGTGTTGCGGTGTTGAAAGGTGCGGGCCAGGATTCGGTTAGCCAGTCGCGTGCGACCGGTGATGTGTGCTATCAACTTGAAGCGCTTAGTACTGCGAACACACGTGTTGCTGTGGAGTTGCTTTACACCTTGCAGGGGCCGTTGGCACAGTTTTCACGTTCTGGCTTAGTGCAAGAGTTTGTGCGACGAATGGTGGCGGATTTTGGTAGGAATGTGTCGCAGCGTTTAGCATACCCAGACACTCTCGAGACACCGCAGTCTCAAGCTATCAATCCTGTTGGTGTCATGTTCAGTATCCTCTGGCAGAAAATCAAAAGTCTGGTCGGGGTTCGCTAACTGACAACGCTCAAGTGGGTGGGGCGCTAACTGCTCGACGTGTTTAGCCGCCCGATAAGCTTTTAGTATCTTCAGCTAAATCGGTGCCGTCTAAGTGCGCTGTACAGTTCACGAGTTCGGCTGTAAAGGGATGCTGCGCGACGACGCGGGTGATCGAGGTGTTGCCGATGCGCGCTGGTATTGCCTGTTTACTGATGTCAATGCAATTGGCCAGCATGGCATGAATCACTAAGCCGTGGCAAACAACAACTAACGGGCCATCTAGCGATACACGCAGTCGCGCTGCATACTCAAACGCCTCGGTAACGCGTTCGTGAAACTCGGCCAAAGATTCACCGTTTGCGGGTGCCTCAATCATCTCAAGTGGGTTAAAGCTCAGCGTGTCGTAAGGACGGCCGCGCAAATCACCAAAATTACGCTCACGTAATAGTTCAGTGCTTAGAGGTTCGAGCCCCGTATGGCGTGCGATTGCTTCAGCAGTTTGCCAGGCGCGCGGCATATCGCTTGATAAGATTGCTGCAGGTTTGAGGCCAACCACCCGCGCGGCGACGAGTTCAGCCTGCGCAAGCCCGCGCGGCGCAAGAGGGGTTGCGGCAGGTTGAACCGTGCGTGCGGCATTGAGCAAAGTTTCGCCGTGGCGAATCAAAAAAAGTGACATGTACGATCCAAAGAAGCGTTAAGCGGGCCTGATTTTGAGTTTGTCAGAACGCAAAAGAACTTGTCGCGATCGGACATCAAAGAATTTTACTCAATTTTTATTTTTGCTTTGACTGCTATGTCTTTGGACTCAGCAATTTCTGACCGAATCATTTGCGCCCAGTCGTTAGCGGGGTTCCAACTGATATCAAAACCAGTAGCGGCCATTTTCTCGACGACGGCTGGGTCTTCAATGACTGCTTTCAACGCCTTTTGCAATACAGCTTTGACGTCAGCGGGTAAGCCTTTTGGACCGACAACGGCATTCCAAGCCACAATATTGAAGTCCTTGAAGCCCGACTCAGCTAAGGTGGGGATATTAGGCAACAAGGGTGAACGCTTGATGCTGGTGACAGCGAGCGCCCGAACGCGACCCGCGTTATGTTGTGGTGTCGTCGCCAAAACCGTGTCATAAGATATCGGTACTTGCCCGCCAATCGTATCATTCATGGCGGGTGTGCTGCCCTTGTAGGGGATATGCATCACGTTCAAGCCAGTGACTGAATTGAACATTGCGCCGGCAAAGTTTGACGTTGTGCCGTTGCCATAACTTGCGTACGAATATTTATCGGGGTTGGCACGAATTAGGGCAATCAGCTCTGCGACGTTGTTTGCAGGGACTTGAGGATTGACCAATAACGCTAAACTAAGAGTCCCAACTTTACCGATGGCATCAAAATCCACCGCAGCATCGTAAGGAATTTGAGCCATTAAAGCCGGGTTCAAGACAAAGGTTGAGTTTGAGCCAAGTAAGAGGGTGTAGCCATCAGGTTTGGCATTGGCGACGTAAGCTGCGCCAATCACGCTACCCGCGCCTGCTTTGTTTTCGACGATCACCGGTTTGCCGAGTTGCAGTTCAAGTTGTCTGGCGAGCAAGCGGGCGATCACGTCAGCCGCACCACCAGCCGGAAACGGCGCAATCAGTGTCACTGCCCGCTCAGGAAAGGCGGCCGAGCAGTTGGCGCTGAGCACTAGGGCAGCCAGGACGGCAAGAATTCGAGCTTTCATTTGATCTCCGGCGCCTGCACTGAGGCGCATATTGTCTTAATTGCCATGGTCGGCAACCAAAAGGGTGACGCCAACAACTGACGCCCAGTACGTAAATGCATGCTGCATGGCGTAGATCGTCTCACGCATCGCAACCAAGTGTTGCTAAATATACAAGAAATTGCGTCGGCTAAGCCAATATTTGGTGCGCGAGGGCTAAAACGTAATATAGTGATTCGCAGTTTCTACCAACTTTCGAGCTGAGGTCAAAGTGAATTTTCCAACAGCAATTACCACGTGTTTCTCAAAGTTTGCCACCTTCAGCGGTCGTGCAACGCGCAGTGAATTTTGGTGGTTTTATTTGTTTACCTTGTTGCTCAGTTGGTTCGCGCAAATGGCTGTAGGCGCGGGGGTCGCTGGTGTGGTGAGTTTGGTGTTGTTTTTGCCCTTGCTGGCTGCTACCGTACGCCGTCTGCATGATATCGGTCGTACCGGTTGGTGGATACTCATTGCCTTCACCATAATCGGGATCATTGTGTTGATTGTTTGGTACGCAACCGATTCTGAAAAGGCCGCCAATCAGTACGGCGAATACGTCGCGCCTACTGCTTGAAATTAAGGCTTAAATTGCCCGATAAAAATCGCCGGATCGACTCGGGCATCGTTTAAGCTGACGTTCCAGTGCAGATGTGCCCCGGTTACCCGACCGGTGGCTCCTACCTTGCCCAGCACTTGTCCGCGCGCGAGAGTGTCTCCCACCTTGACGTCAATCACAGACAGGTGGCAGTACATGGTGATCAAACCTTGTCCGTGATCCAAAAATACGGTGTTGCCATTAAAAAAATAATCTCCAGTCAAGATGACTTTGCCGGCAGCGGGTGCTACGACTGGAGTACCTGTTGGTACAGCAAAGTCTAATCCCGAGTGTGGCGCTCTGGGTTCGCCGTTAAAAAAACGTTTCAGGCCGAAGGGGCTTGAGAGTGGTCCTTTGACGGGTGGATCAAGCAGAATATTGCTGGGTGTATTTGGACTGAACTGTCGATAGGCAGCATTTTGTAATTCAAGTTCGCGCGTGATACGGGTCATATCGTCGGCTAAGGGGTTGACATGGCGACTGTTGCTAACGGTGATGCGTTGTTCGCGATATTTTTTATCTTTAACTTCAAACTTAATCTCAGTGCTGGTTTTTTGCTCGGTCACGATCAGCACTTGTGTTTGAACAGCTATGTCAAGCGGCAGCCCCACCACCGCAACCCAACGTTGCTCTTGGCCTGCCACGACTAGAACAGGCTTCTGAAGAAAGGTGACCTTGGGTGGGGTGCGACTGGCGCTGGGCAGAGGCACGATCGCCACGCCCCCAGGAACCGGTTGGTGCAGGCTTTGAAGTGTTAAGGGGGTGGCTTGGGCGCTGGGCAGCAGAGTCAGTGAAAAAAGACTCAGGCACAGTTGGGCTAGCACTGCGGCAACGCAGCCCATCAAACGCACTTTAAAAAAACGAAAGGTATCTCTTGGCGCGTATGCTGACATTCTTTAACATTCAAAAGGAGAAGGCTTCACGCTCTGATCGTTCAAGAGTTAGGCAGACCTGTGATTTAAGAAGCGCACACATAACAATGATGGAGTGAGTGGGCGGATCGCTCAATAAGGAAACGTGCATATCGAGCAACAGGCCGGTTAAAACTTCCAGAGGTATTGCGTGGGATTATCGGGGCAGGGCCCGAACTGGCACACCATAACCGAGCTGATCGTGTTAGCTGCCGCCAGTGCAAAAAATAAAATAATGACCCCGGTGGCAATCACGCCTGAGGTGCCACGATTAGACAGTTTGTTCGGTTGGCGATCGATACAAAGCATCAGTGCGCAAAAGGCCATCATGACAACAAAAGAGATAAACCCCCAAGTGTAAAAATGCAAGCCAAACAAGGCAGAGCCATACCCTTGATCGCCGGGGGCAATATGTAAAAGAATTTGTCTCATCGAAGTGGCAGCGCCCACTAAGGCCGAGGCCAAGATCATTGCGTAGTGGATATTTGAGGCGCCAAAACGGATATTGAGCAGCATGCCAATACCAGCGAGAGTGAGCGCGACGCGCTGCAACTGACAGAGCGGGCAGGGAAGCTCGTTAAAGGCAATTTGATAGTAAAAAGCTGCAAGGAGTGAGCCGCAGATGGCAAGTAAGGCCAGCAGATTGAGCTGACTTGAAAAGGCGGTAGAAAGATTGCTGCGCGAGTTGGTCAGGCTGATCATGTCAACCTCTAGAGAGAAATGTTAAGCGTATCGGTCATATGAAATTTCATCCAGACCAAAAAAATAACAAACGAGATGACCCAGACGCCAATCGCCTGTTGACGTAGCCCTCGCATGCCGAGCCCAATCGCGATGAGTGTGGTGAAAAAGGGCAACATCATGATCATGACTTGAATCCTTTTAAAAGGTGTCGCGTGTGGTTAGGAAATAGGGTTTTTTGACTGTAGCACACACGCGATGTCGACTGACCCTCGAACGGATGAATCGAATAGCGTGAGTCAAACGGACAACGCTATTCAAAAGAATAATTACCCTCGGCCTGTTGACCAACTGAGAGGGTCTGCCCAATTCCTGCATGAACAATACCATTCATGCCAAAACAGATCGCACCATCGACTCGGGCTAGCGTGCGATAGGGTCGGAGGGTGTCGTTGACCTCGGGTGACGAGATCGCAGTCTCTGGGTTGATATCCGGAATCGCGCAACGAGGGCAGGGCTTGACTAAGTTCAGTTGTGCGCTACCTTGGTTGGTGTGAATCATGAGTTCACCGAGATGGTCTTCGGTGTGCGCTTCGAGTTGCTTCAACACAATATTAGGTCTGAACCGCGACATCGAGACAGGTTCGTGCCCTTGACTTGTTAAACGCGAGTTCAGTTCATCGAGAGCGCTTTGCGTCACCACTTGAACGGCGAAGCCATCACTAAACTTGTTGACGGCTTCAACGCCTTTTGTCCAGTCAAGAGCCGACAGCCGTCGCGCTTGTTTTGAAAAGCGTATCAAGCGATAGTGTTTGCCGGGTACCGCAAGATAGGCATCTAGCCATTGCGCGACCACATCACCTTGGTCGTCACCTAGCAGCGTGTCGCGCCAGACGGTGACCTGTTTCGGGGCCGAAGGGAGCTCAAGAGGAATGCTGACTGAGTCAAACCCAGGGGCTGAAAGCGTCAGTGTGGTGCTCGAGAGCGCCGGCGTGATCCACACCATATGTGGGATCTGTCGTTGGGTTAAAAACATGCCCTCATGGTCGACGATCATCCATTCGCGATCCATGCTCAGACCGGTTGCTGTGAGCTGTGCCTGAGTCACTTCAATACCCGCACACGATTTGATTGGGTAAATGAACAGTTGGGCAATCACGCCAGTGCAGTCGGCCATAGAGATCTCTTGATAGAAGTGAGCTTCACGACATTCTAAGGCCAATGTATCCTAAAATGTGCCTTAATTCTTTTGCTAGGAATACGACCATGCCTTCTTTTGATGTTGTTTCTGAAGTCGATAAACACGAACTGACCAACGCGGTGGATCAGGCCAACCGTGAACTCAGTACGCGTTTTGATTTCAAAGGTACGGATGCCAAATTTGAGCTTGAAGGCTTTGTTGTGACTCAAATTGCAGGCAGTGCTTTTCAACTTAAGCAAATGCTGGATATCTTGCGTGCCCGATTAAGTGCACGGGGCATTGATACCCGGTGTTTGGATGTGGCTGACCCGCTCGAAAATTTGGGTGGCGCGCGTCAAAAGGTGACGATCAAGCAAGGGATCGAGCAACCCATTTCTAAAAAATTGATTGCGTCGATTAAAGAAGCCAAACTCAAAGTCGAAACCCAAATCACCGGCGAAAAATTACGCGTCACAGGTAAAAAGCGCGACGACTTGCAAGGCGCCATCGCGTTGCTGAAAAAAGCAGATGTCGAGTTACCGTTGCAGTTCAACAACTTTAGAGATTGATGCACATCGTTCGTGCGACCTGCGCAACGAACGATCTTTGGCGCAACTAGCTATTAACGACCACCCGTTTTGATGTCGCCAAACAAGGTGCTTAAACCACGTGGCTGCGAACGCCAGTAAGGCTTGGCGACTTGCACTTGTGCGCCAAGGTGTGCAGCAGCATGCCAGGGCCAGCGTGGATCAAACAGCATGCCACGCGCAAGCGCCACCATGTCGGCCTCGCCATTCACGATAATGTCTTCAGCCTCTTGAGGCTCAGTAATTAAGCCAACCGCCATCGTGAGTAAGCCAGTGCCATTTTTGATTTGTGTGGCGAGGGGCACTTGATATTTTGGCCCGAGAGTGATTTGTTGCTTGGGCGATACACCGCCGCTTGATACGTCGATAAAATCGCAGCCAAGTGCTTTGATTGCACGACCAAAGACGATGCTGTCTTCGGCTGTCCAACCGCCTTCGACCCAGTCTGTCCCTGAAATACGCAGCCCCAAGCACACATTGGCAGGCGTGACCTCGCGCACGGCCTTGAAGACCTCAAGCGGAAACCGCATGCGATTTTCAAGCGAGCCGCCGTACTCGTCGGTGCGTTGGTTGGCAATCGGGGATAAAAACTGATGCAACAGATAACCGTGGGCGCTATGCAACTCAATGCCATCAAAGCCAATTCGTACTGAGCGTTTGGCAGCATCGACAAAGGCTTGGCGAATACGCTTTAAGTCGGCGAGTTCAAAGGCTTTCGGGGTCGCTTCGTTGGGGATCTGTGGGATCGCAGAGGGGCCAGCGACTTCCCAGCCGCCGTCTGCCGGGGTTTGCAACTGACCGCCCTCCCAGGGGCGATAGCTTGAGGCTTTGCGACCGGCGTGACCCAGCTGGATCATGATGGGCATCGACGAGTACTTGCGCACAGAATCAATGACTTTTTTGAGCGCTGTTTCGTGTGCATCTGAATACAAACCCAGACAGCCGTGCGTAATTCGACCAACAGCTTCGACTGCAGTGGCTTCGATAATCAGCAGGCCAGCACCGGAGAGCGCCATTTGGCCAAGGTGGATAGTGTGCCAATCGGTCGCGAGCCCTTCGTCGGCCATGTACTGGCACATCGGGGCAATGATGATGCGATTGGCCAGTTTAAGTGGGCCGACTTGGAGGGGGGTAAAAAGCTGGCTCATGCGAGTGTATTCCTGTAATTGATAGATAGACCCAATGCTAACGGGGCGCGAGCAGGCTCGCAAGTTGGTCAGCTTCTCAGTCTAGCACCCGTACTTTTGGCTCTGCGCCCCAGAGAAACTGACCCCACTCATCGTTGTTTCGTACTTTGCGATGGCAGGCCATGAGATAGCCGATGCTGTTGGCGTGGCTGTCTTCACTCTAAATGGCTTGCTTGAAGTTCAGCAAAAGACACCAATTTGCCAGCGATGGCGCTGGCCGCGACCGTGGCTGGGCTGGCTAGCCACACCTGTCCCGGCCCAGAGCGCCCGGGGAAGTTACGATTAATGGCGCTCACGGTAATTTGCTCGGCTTTAGACGATGAGCCCGGGCCGCAGTTTGCACAGGCGCCGCACGCAGGCTGTAAAAACTCGGCACCGACAGCTTCGAAGGTGGCAAGGTAGCCCTTTGCCGTACAGTAGTCGCGCACTCCTTGCGTGCCCGCTTGCAAAAATAATGTCACGCCTGGGGCCGCTTTGAGCCCTTTACTGGCGGCCCAAGCCAAGACAGCATGATATTGGTCGAAATCTTCACGTTTGCCAGCAGTGCAAGAGCCACCATAGGCGATGTCGATCTTGGGGCGCTCGGCAAGCGCGTCAAGCGCAATGCCATTGCCTGGGTCGCCTGGGCGAGCCACCATGGGTACCAAGCGTGTGCCATCGATATGAATGGTGCGTGCATAGGCCGCCCCAGGGTCGCTTTTCATCCAAGGCTCGAGCACACACTCAACGCCACGACGTTCTTTGATAAAGCGTACTGTTTGCTCATCAGGTTCGACGATCCCGGTAAAGCCGCCTAGCTCGGCCACCATGTTCGTCAGCGTCGCACGTTCGTCGATGGACATCGCTTTGACTGCCTCACCACCAAATTCAAAGACCTTGCCCACGCCACCGCCGGCCCGAATGCTTGGCTCGGCTAATAAATGCAAGACGACGTCTTTTGCTGAGACTCCTGCCGGTAGGGGTCCCGACACAGTGATTCGTAAACTCTCAGGCATGGTGAAACGCACGGCTCCGGTGACAAAGGCATTTGCCATATCGGTGGTGCCTACGCCAAACGCGACGCAGCCAAGCGCGCCGCTATGTGGGGTGTGCGAATCTGTGCCTGCGATCAATTGCCCGGGTAAGGCATAGTTCTCGGCCATCAACGCATGCGAGATGCCCTCAGAGCCTGTGTTGTTGACGTCGCCCGCCTCAAGCGCCTGCAGGTAGCCGTGATCTTTCAAATGATGTCGTGCGACAAACGCGCGGTGTGCTTTCGAAAGTTGATTCACGGCAGGGACCAAGCCCTGTTTGAGGTGCGCTGGGCTTCGATGGACATAAGACAGATGATCTTCAAAACATACGATGCTCGCTGAGTCGTGTAACGCGAGGGCTTGGCCAAATTTCTGATTCAAGGCGTGCGCACACATCCCTGTGTAGTACTCATGAATGAAGCGCAAATCGGCTTGTACAAAGCCGCCTTCACCCGGCAGCAACCAAGCCGGCGCGTCTTCAGTCGAGAGCAAATGGCGTGCAATGATTTTTTCAAAAAGAGTCAGGGATTGTTTCAGTGCCAGTGTTTTTTTAGGTTTTGCTTTTAAGCGCGCCTGCCCATAGTTGAGCAGGCCACCTGCACGCAAAATCGCTGCGGCAACGGCATCGCGCCCTTCCAGAAGCTCTTCAAGTTCAATGGCCTGACCGCGCGTGATGCGCTCAAGCAAAGAAAAATTGGTTGAGGTAAACAGGCCAAGATTGTCGGCATTTTGTCGATAGATGCGTTCAAAGCTTTCGGCGATGATTAAGCGCACCCCAGCCGCCTGTTCAGCAACCGGGCTATGTTCGCGTGAACTGCCTTTGCCATAGCGTTTGCCGCCCACCACCACTTCTATTTGCGCTTGTTGAATGGCGCCAACGCCGATTGGCTGATGACCAGCAACGGTGTATCCCGTATAGGGATAGCGTCCAAGCGCTTCATCGAAATGCACCATGACTGGCAGGGGAGAGATTTCGTCGGTTGAGATGTCATCGCGCAGGGGGCTTGCAGCGGCTCTGGTCAGTCGAACGCCAGCGAGTTGCACCCGAACCGCCTCTAGACTTTGGCTGAGATATAAAATGCGCGGGGCAAAGGTGATAGCCGTCATAGTGTTGTGTCTCCGTGCTTGTGGTCATTCTGCAATGCAGCAACCGCAGCGAGGTGTTTATTTGTTTGGTTTAGGTTTAGGTTTAGTTTAGCTAATTTTGACCAGTTTTCGCTCAATCCTGACAGGGGAATACCCGAGCCAAAGGCAGTATGGCTCCAAGGCTATACTTTGACCCCAAGCTCTGTTCAATCCTGTCTGCGCACATCATGAAAAAAATCTTACTTGGCTGTATTGCCGACGACTTCACAGGCGCGACGGATCTGGCCAATAATCTCGTGCGAGCAGGGATGCGGGTGGTGCAGACCATCGGAGTACCCACACAACCGCTGCAAGCCGAAGTTGATGCTGTAGTGGTATCTCTGAAGTCGCGTACGATTGACCCAGAGCAGGCCTGCGCGCAGTCGGTAGCCGCTTTGCACTGGCTGCAGGCGCAAGGCGCGCAGCAAATTTATTTCAAATACTGTTCAACGTTTGATTCAACGGCTCAGGGCAATATCGGCCCAGTGACTGACGCCTTGATGGCTGCTTTGCAAACTGACTTTACGATTGCAACACCGGCGTTTCCGGACGCAGGGCGTACCGTCTTTAAAGGGTACTTATTTGTTGGCTCGGTACTGCTCCACGAGAGCGGTATGCAAGATCATCCGCTCACCCCCATGACAGACCCGAATCTTGTGCGTGTGTTGAAGCCCCAAACGCGCCATCAGGTTGGTCTGATTGACTACACCGTCGTGGCACAAGGCGAAGCCGCGATCCGCGCGCGGATTGCGGCCTTGCGTGCCGAGGGGGTGGCCATCGCAGTCGTTGACGCTGTGAGCAATGCTGATTTGCTGCGCTTGGGTGCTGCACTGTCGGATATGCCTTTAGTGACTGCAGGCTCAGGTGTGGCGATTGGTTTGCCCGCTAATTTTGGTATTGCGCCTAATGCGCAGGCCTCTTGTTTGCCTCCCACTGCTGGCTTGCAGGCGATTGTGTCTGGTAGTTGCTCGCGTGCGACAAACGCACAGGTTGCGGCTTTTCGTGCAACAGGCCTGCCCGCCATTGCAGTGGATCCCCTGCGTTTGCAGCGAGGGGCTGAGGCAGTTCAACGGGTGGTGGATGAGGTGCTTGCCGTATGCCAGCCGCAGCTTGGCAAGGAGCCGGTGCTGGTGTATTCAACCGCAGAACCCGACGCACTAAAAAGCATTCAAGACCAACTTGGTGTGCAGATGGCTGGACAACTGGTTGAACAAACATTGGCACGGATTGCCGTTGGTTTGGTTCAACAAGGCGTTGGTCAGTTAATCGTCGCCGGAGGCGAAACCTCTGGTGCTGTCGTGCAAGCGTTGGGCATGACACAATTACAAATTGGTGCACAGATTGACCCTGGTGTGCCTTGGTGTTCCGGTAATACTGCGGTGTCTGACAAGACTTTACACATCACCTTGAAGTCGGGCAATTTTGGTACGCCTGACTTTTTTACAAAAGCCTTTCAGTGCATTGTTTGAGTCGCATTGAATTCAGTCATGCCTTAAACAAATTTTGGCAGCACGACTTGACTCATCCAAACATTCAATTTTTTGCGGTATCTCTAAACCCATCCACGCCTTGAACAAATGTTTACAGCATGACTGAATCTACCCAGGCACCAAACGAATTTTTACGAAACGAGGTTTGCCGCGTTGGTAAAAGCCTGTTCGAACGTGGGTACGTGCATGGCTCGACTGGCAACATCAGTGTGCGCGTGCCGGCCGATCAGGGGGGTGGATTTTTAATTACCCCCACTGATGCGTGCTTAGGGTTTCTTGAGTCGGAGGCATTGGCGTGGGTCAACGAGCAAGGCCAACAAATTTCAGGTGAGCGCGCGAGTAAGACCTTAACGTTGCATCGTCGCATCTATTCCTGTGTGCCAACCGCGGGCTGCGTGGTGCACACGCATTCATCTTATTTGGTTGATCTGACGTTGCGTGGGGTATGGCACCCTGATGATATCGTGCCGCCTTTGACGCCCTATTACGTGATGAAAGTCGGGCATGTCCCTCTGATCCCCTACTTTTTGCCCGGCGATGCTCAGGTAGCCGAGCACCTTGCGCAACGTGTTGCGCAATACCAAGCGCGAGGCTTAACGCTGCGTGCGGTGATGTGTGATCGCCTGGGGCCTCAGGTCTGGGGTGCGACTCCCGCTGCTGCTATGGCCACACTTGAAGAACTTGAAGAAACCGCTAAGCTTTGGCTGCGCGGACAGTGCACGGCACAACCACTCAGCGAAGCCGCAATTCAAGCCTTGCGCGAAACGTTCAAGGCGTCTTGGTAAGATTCATGCCTTGCGCGAAGCGTTCAAGGTGTCTTGGTAAGATCGAGCTTTGCGTGAAACGTTCAAGGCATTTGTTAGGGCGCACAAACATGGAGAAAACGATGAACATCCTCATTACTGGCGGTGCTGGCTTTTTAGGGACGTTGTTGACCCGCGCGTTGCTCAAGCGCGGCGCACTGCAAGGCCGCGCACTGACCTCTTTGACGATTACAGATCTGGCGGCGCCTCGCGATGCAGACATCGCTAACCACCCGCTGGTTAAGATCGACACCGGTGATTTACTGAAACGCATCGACGGCCTCTTTGAAAAAGACTATGACGCCGTATTTCACCTGTCGTCAGCGGTATCGGGCGAATGCGAAGCGGATTTTGATTTAGGCTTGCGCTCAAACTTAGATGCTACCCGGCGCATGCTTGATGCGGTTCGTGTCCAACACACTCGAACAGGTCAGACGGCGGTATTTTTCTTTGCCAGCTCGGTTGCCGTATTTGGTTCAGACCCTGCGATCCCCTTAGGCGCAGTGGTGCGCGATGGCACCTTACCAACGCCCCAGTCAAGCTACGGTATTCACAAATTTATTTGTGAACAACTGATTGCTGATTACACACGCAAAGGGTTTATTGATGGTCGTGTCGCGCGCTTGATGACAGTATCGGTGCGTCCGGGCAAGCCCAACGGCGCGGCGTCAAGCTTTTTATCCGGTATCGTGCGCGAACCTTTGGCGGGTGTGGCGTCGGTGTGCCCCGTTGAGCTGTCGACTGCTGTGGCGTTATCTTCGCCCGAGACGACGATTGCTGGGATTTTGGCTGTTGCTGAAGCGACGCGCGAGGCCTTTGGTGGTCGTACGGCGTTGAATTTACCGGCCTTGACTGTGACGGTGGGTCAAATGCTTGAGGCGCTTGAGAGGGTCGCGGGTAAAGGCGTCGCCAGCCTTGTGACCGTCAAACCTGATCCGACCATTACAAAAATTGTGGGTGGCTGGCCATCAAAGTTTGATTGCGAGCGCACCCACCGTTTTGGACTTCAGCCCGACACGTCGTATCAGGCTGTGATCGAGCAATATATCCGCATGCAGCGAGGATGACACCAATCCCTTGAGCGGGACGCTGCCGCATGTTGTTCGAGCAAGCTCGGGTTGACCACGCCTTTGATGGCGATGATCGAGCCCGTGAAAGCACTGGCTCGATCAGACGCGATTTACACCACGATTGGATTGGCTGAGCCGTCCATTGTGATGATCGTGCCGGTGACATAACTGGCGCGATCAGACGCCAAATACACGACAGTATCAGCGACTTCTTCTGGTGTCGCTAAGCGTCCAAGTGGCACCTTGGCTGTCGCTTGTTTTAACGCCTCAGCTTCGCTGATTTTTTCGTGATTAGCGGTGACTTTGATGCCTTCTTTCAGGCGCTCAGTCAGCGTCGCTGCAGGGTTCACAGCGTTCACGCGGATTCCCATCGGTGCGTAGGCTGCTGCTAAGCCAGCGCTTGCCAGCATTAAGGCGGCATTGGCGCTACCACCAGAAATGTGAACAGTCGATGGCACTTTACCGCCGGCACCCACCACGTTGACGATCACGCCTTTGCGACGCGCGCCCATGCGCTTGATCACGGGATCCATCATGTTGACATAAGTAAAAAATTTGGCATCCATGGCATTGCGCCAGGCTTCAGGTGTGAGATCGGGCGCGGCCTTGCGCGCGGCTGCGCCGGCAGAGTTCACCAATACATCGACCGGGCCCATCGCTTTTTCGGCAGCATCCAAACAAGCCAAGGCAGAGGCATCGCTCTTTAAGTCAGCCGAAAACACGGCGATGCGTGCAGCAGCGCCTGGCATTTGTGCCACTAAGGTAGCTTTCGCGGCTTCGAGGTTGGCTTGATCACGTGACACAAGGCTAACTTTCGCGCCTTCTTCTAAAAAAACTTTCGCACAAGCCAGGCCAATGCCTTTGCTGCCGCCCGTAATTAAAACGTGTTGATTGGTGAGATGTAAGTCCATGAGTGCTCCGACGAAAAAATGAAAAAGTGAAAGGTGAAAGGTACTGACTAAATGATGTGGGGTGTCTCGGTCTCTGTTTCAGGTTGCGTCCCGATCACCCCTGCCCGATGTAGATCTTCGATCTCTTGGGGGGTATAGCCTGCCGATTGCAAAATTTCAATCGTATCTGCGCCAATTTTGGGCGAGACTTTGCGCACCCGTAAGCGCTCGCCTTTCAGTGCGATCGGGAGCAGGGCGACGCGGGTGTCGATGTCGCGACCGGCCCCCGTGTTGTCAGCCGCTACCGTCATCGGGGCCAAGCCGCCGGTGGCTAATAGGTGCGGATCGTCAAACAGATCATGTGGACGGGTAATCGGTGCATAGGGCAGAGCCGTTTTTTCAAAGCGCTGGCTTAGTTCGGCGGCGCTGAAACCGACAAATCTTTTGCGCAGTTCTGCCGTCAGCCACGCTCGCACGCGTACGCGGTCATTATTACTACCCAGACGTGGATCGCTTTTTAAATCATCAAAGCCAAATTCTTCACATAGAATGGCCCATTGCGTGTCGCTGACCGCGGCTAAAAATATTTGCTCGCCGTCTTTGACTGTGAAGACATCGTAAACCCCCCAGGCGCTAATACGGCTTGGCATGGGGTTGGCTGGTTTACCGGTGACGGCGTACTGCAACATGTGTTGCGCCACTAAAAACACATTATTCTCAAAGAGTGCGCTGGCAACTGGTTGCCCCTCGCCGGTGCGCGCACGTTGCTGCAACGAGGCTAAAACGCCAATTGCACCAAACATACCACCCATGATGTCATTGACACTCGCCCCCGCGCGAAGCGGTTGCCCTTCGGGGCCCGTCATGTAGGCGAGCCCACCCATCATTTGCACGACCTCGTCAAGCGCCGTGCGATGATCATAGGGGCCAGGTAAAAAACCTTTGTGTGACACGTAGATCAGTTTTGGATTGAGTTTGCTGAGGGCGTCATAGCCAAACCCTAACTTATCCATTGTGCCGCTTTTAAAGTTTTCGCTAAAGACGTCTGCGTCGGTCAGTAGCTTTAAAACGATCTCTCGGCCGCGCGGGTTCTTCACATCAATTGCAATGCTTTTTTTATTGCGATTGAACATCGGAAAAAAACCAGCCCCCGAACCAAGCAGCTTACGGGTGTTATCTCCAGCCAAGGGCTCAACCTTAATGACCTCCGCTCCTAGGTCGCCCAAAATCATGCCGCAGGTCGGGCCCATCACCATATGAGTAAACTCGATGACACGGAGGCCTTCGAGTGGTAGCGGTGCTGACATCAGAATCCTTTGTGTTCAAAACGGGTAACCGCTTGTTATACCATTGAGGCTGCCCTTGATTCTTGTTGTTTCGCGTGAGGTTCTTTTATGCAGCGCAGCATTGTGATTAAAAAAGTGAATTATCTGGATCCGACCGATCGTCTGGCCTTGCTCAGTGTGCTTGACATGTATGCGCGCGACCCGATGGGCGGAGGTGAACCCTTGGCCGCAGACGTGAAAGCCCGCTTATGTGATGACTTGGCTCGGTTGCCAGGGGCGGTTAGCTGGCTGGCCTGGCTTGATCAACAACCTGTCGGTTTGCTCAACGCCTTGCAAGGCTATTCGTCCTTTAAGGCCCGGCCCTTGATGAATGTGCACGATATCGCAGTCGACCCTGCTCAGCGGGGTAAGGGCATCGGTCAAGCTTTACTCAAGGCCCTAGAAGAGCACGCCCAGCAGTTGGGGTGCTGCAAGCTGACGCTTGAGGTCTTGAGCGGCAACAGCGTGGCCAAACAGTCGTATGCACGCTTTGGCTTTGAGCAATACACACTGAGCGCACTGACGGGGCAGGCGCTGTTTATGCAGAAGTGGCTGTGACCTAAAACGACGCTACCGCCCCATTTGAACGTGGGTCAAAGCCCCCCTCGAGTACGCCGTTCGCATGGCGGATCAACATCCCGGCATGCCCCACGCCCTCATCCCACGCACCAATTGTTTCAACGTCATGGCCCAGCGCTCGAAGTTGATCGATCGTATTTGCGCTGAAGCGACTTTCAAGCTTGAGTGAGTCGCTCGACTGCCCCCACGTGCGTCCGAGCAGCCAGCGCGGACGCTCGATCGCAAGTTGCGGGTGATCGCCAAAACGTGTCACACGATTAAAGATTGTCGCCTGGGTTTGTGGTTGCCCATCGCCCCCCATGGCACCGTACACCATCACGCCACCGTCGGCCCGTTGTGCCAGAGCTGGGTTCAGGGTATGAAAAGGCTTTTTGCCCGGTTCAAGGGTGTTGATGTGACCAGGATTCAGTGAAAAACTGCATCCGCGATTTTGCCAATTTACCCCTGTGTGCGGTAAGACCAGCCCCGAACCAAACTCGTGATAGATGCTTTGGATGAACGAGACGGCGATGCCAGCCTGATCGATGACACCCATCCAGATCGTATCGCCTGGCGAAGTCTTTTGGCCCCAGGGCGCAGCTCGAGTGGTATCTAACTTGGCTGCTAAGGCGTCGATACGTGCGCGGCTCAAGAGGTCTTGCGGTGCCACCGACATGAATGCCGGGTCAGTGAGATATTGATCCCGAATACTGAACGCCAGTTTCGTCGCTTCAACTTGCGTATGAATAAAGGCAGCACCCTCAGGATCTTGATCCCAGCCATGGATACGATCCATGATGCCTAGAATCAACAAAGAGAGCAGGCCCTGTGAAGGGGGCACCATGTTAAAGAGTTGGCCCTGAGCGACCGTTGTGTGAAGGGGATCGACAAGCTTTGCTTGATGGGCCTTCAGATCCGCCAGTGTCAAAGGGCTGCCCACCTCAGCGAGTTCGGCAGCCAGCATCTTGGCGAGCTTGCCTCGATAAAAGGTGTCACAGCCTTCTTTTGCAATGAGCGCAAGCGTGTCAGCCAGTTTGGGTTGCTTAAAAATACTGGCCTTGGCCGGTACCATGCCTTGAGGCAAGAACGTACTGGCAAAGCCACTTTGGGGCTCAAGCTCACTGCGTTTTAAAGAGGTACAGGCTTCTTGGCTTTGCGTGACCGCGATGCCGTTTTTGGCAAAATACATGGCATCAGACAGCAGGCGCGACAGCGGTAGCTTGCCGTTTAGGCATTGTTGTGAGAGTCGGTGCGCGGCACCCCAGCCAGAGATGGTGCCGGCCACCGTCAAGGCGGCAACGCCGCCCCGAAACGGTATGCTAGAGGTGATGCCGCGCGAGGCGTACCAGTCGTGCGAGGCAGCCTGAGCGCTGCGACCGCTCGCGTCGATGCCGCCTGGGCGGTTGTTCGGGCCGTTGATTACCCAAAACCCATCTCCGCCAATTGAGTTCATATGAGGGTAGACCACCGCCATGGTCGCGGCCGCTGCAACCATAGACTCAAGGGCGTTGCCGCCTTCGCGTAACACAGCAACCGCCGACTCGGCCGCCAGCGAATGCGGGGCAACGGCAATGCCGCGCATACCAAAAATAGATTGAGCCAACACAGTCTCCTGAAAATCTTGGTGCAATCATACCTAAAGCGGCCTGACCTAAGCGCAAAGGCGGCATGACTCAAGCGGTTTCAACTCGAGGTCAGTGAGACTCACCTCCGAGTAAAGTCGATAGCCTTTTGTTAGACTCGTCTCCGAGTAAGGTCGTCGTCCCTTTGAATAGGTTCGGTTAATCTAAGAGTAAAGTAGACTGCCTTATGGTTATTTCAATACAACTAAGGGCAACCGAGTAAGATAAGCTATTAATTTTGAGACTAAGAGTCAAAGAGCATGAGCGAGTTAGAGCAAGACAAAGGCACCCCTGTGTCGGAGGTTATTCGTAACCGCCTAAAAGCGTCTCGCAAACGCTTTCATGCAAATGACAATATTGCTAACTTCATCGAGCCCGGTGAACTTGCGTTGTTGCTTGACGAGGTTGAGGCCAAAATGAAGGGCGTGCTTGAAAGTCTAGTGATTGACACCGAGGCCGATCACAACACCAATGACACCGCTCGGCGTGTGGCCAAAATGTATTTACACGAAGTGTTTGGCGGGCGCTACGCGGGGCAACCGAAGATTACCGAGTTTCCAAACGTCGAGCATCTGAACGAATTAATGATCGTTGGGCCGATTACGGTTCGAAGTGCTTGTAGCCATCATTTTTGCCCGGTGATGGGTAAAGTGTGGATTGGCGTGATGCCAAATGAGCACACCAACGTGATCGGGCTCTCAAAGTACGCTCGCTTAGCTGACTGGATTATGAGTCGTCCGCAAATCCAAGAAGAGGCCGTGGTGCAGTTGGCCGATCTGATTCAAGAAAAAACGCAGCCTGACGGCTTGGCTGTGGTGATGAATGCCACGCATTACTGCATGTCGTGGCGTGGTGTCAAAGATCCAGACAGTCGCATGATTAACTCAGTGATGCGCGGTGCCTTTTTAAAGGACGCAAATTTGCGTCGTGAGTTTTTATCTCTGATACGTCGAGAGGATTAAACATGTTAGTTCGTTTACTGTATGTGAGTCGTGCGCTTGATCCCGAGTCGGACTCCGACACGCAGTCGATTTTAGATTCGGCGCGCAAATACAATGCGGCCAACGGCATCACCGGCATACTTTGCTATGGTGGCGGACTATATCTGCAAGCTGTCGAAGGCGGGCGCACACAGGTCAACGAACTCTATGGCTACATTGTTCGCGATAAACGTCATCAAGATGTTGTCTTGCTTGACTATCAAGAAATCACTGAACGTCGCTTTGGTGGCTGGACAATGGGCCAGGTCAATCTGGCCAAGCTCAACACCTCGATTGTTTTGAAATATTCTGAAAAGCCCGAGCTTGATCCCTATTCGGTCTCAGGCGCGGTGTCGCTGGCGTTACTCGAAGAGTTGATGCTAACAGCGTCAATCATCGGACGGGCCTAAGAAGCCGCTCGTTTGAACGTGTTGAACATTAAGTTAAATAAAGATATTCAAATTAAAAAAAGGTGACGATCAATTGAATACTCAAGATCACTCGTTGTCAGTTCGTTTGCTGTTGAATGTGGGTCATGGCCTTGACCACATGTTCTTGCTGATTTTTGCGGCCGCAGTGGGTGTGATCGCCAGTGACTTCGGCTTTCAAAGCTGGGAAGATCTTATGCCGTATGGCGTGGGTGCCTTCGTTTTATTTGGGTTGGGTTCGATTCCCTCTGGTCGTTTAGGCGATTTGTGGGGGCGGCGCAACATGATGATTGTGTTTTTTGTGGGTATTGGACTGTCGACCTTATTGACGGCGCTAACGCAAAATGCCTGGCAAATGGCAATCACGCTAACCTTGGTTGGGGCCTTTGCCTCGATCTATCATCCGGTTGGTATTCCTATGTTGGTTCAAAAGTCAGCCAATCCCGGCTTGGCGATTGGTGTAAATGGCCTAGCCGGCAACCTTGGCGTGGCCTTGGCTGCGATGCTGACTGGATTCTTGATTAAATGGATCGGCTGGCGCGCCGCCTTCGCCGTACCTGCGGTGCTATGTTTGCTTTGCGGCTTGTGGTTTGCGCTAGCCTGCCCGGCTGAGACTGAAGCCCCGGCTAAGCGTAAAGGTACGGCCAAAGTGAGTTTGACCCCTGCGCTGCTGGCACGCGTGCTTGCTGTCATGACGGTTAGTGCTGCCACGGGCAGTGTGCTATTTAACTTCACGACTAATGGTAACGGACAACTGATGACCGAGCGGTTTCAGGGCGTTGTGGCTGACCCTGCGTTGCTAGGGATTTTGCTGGCCGTTATTTACGCAGTGGCGTCGCTCATGCAAGTGGCGGTCGGTAAGTTGCTGGATCACTTCGCGATACGGCCGATTTTTCTGGGAATTGTTCTGGTGCAGATTCCCCTGTTTGTTCTGTCTGCGTATGCCCAAGGATGGTGGCTGTTTGCTGCTCTGCTTGGCGTGATGGTGTTTATTTTTGGTGCAGTCCCGTTCGTTGATGTCATGATTGTGCGCTACGTCGATGATCGTTCGCGCTCTCGTGTGGCGGGGATTCGCCTTGCGGTATCGCTCGGGATCAGTTCGTTGGCGGTTTGGTTGTTGGGCCCAGCAGTCAAGGGCTTGGGGTTTGAGACCTTGCTGCTAGTGATGGCTGGATTTTCTGCCTGCACGGCGTTTGTCGTACTTTGGTTGCCCAGCGAATCCAACTTAAAAACCGAAAGCGTGCAATGATTCAAAAAATTGCCCCAGAACAGATTGTTAGCTTGATGGCGGGGTTGCCGCAATGGCGCTACCAGCCAGAGCGCGGCGGCAGTCTTACGCGTGACTTTAAGTTCCTCGACTTTAACGAAGCTTTTGGGTTTATGACGCGGGTGGCGCTGCTCGCTGAGCAGCACAATCACCACCCTGAGTGGTCAAACGTTTACAGTCGCGTAACTATCACACTCACCACGCACGATGCAGGTGGCTTGTCTACCCGCGATCTTGATCTGGCACAACGTATCAATAGCCTTTGATCTGCCGTCGTATCTTCGGGTAAGCTGTGACAAAGGTCGAGCGACCGCTAGGTCGCTGAATCGATTACCTACCCAAACACTCGGAGATATTTCATGGCAAAAGAACTTGTAGGGTTTGTTGGCACGGGTCACATGGGCGGCCCAATGACATTGCGTTTACTGGCAGCTGGCTACGATGTCTGCATTTATGATCGCGATCAAAAAGCGATGCAGGCGCTTGTGAAAAAGGGTGCCATCGCAGCCAAGTCCGCCGCCGATGTCGCCAATCGTGCTGAGACCATATTTTTAAGTCTGCCTAACCCCGAGATTGTGAATGCCGTGGCGCTGGGTAAAGACGGCCTCATCGAAGGTAAAAAAGCGAAGTGTGTGATCGACTTCTCGACGATTGGCCCGAAAACTGCGGTCGTGGTGTCGAAGGCCTTGGGCGCGAAAAAAGTGAGCTATGTCGATGCGCCGGTGAGCGGTGGCGTCACAGGTGCTGCAGCCGGTACGTTGGCGGTGATGGTCTCGTGTCCCAAAGCCCTCTACGCTAAGCTGACCCCCATGTTGGCAACCTTCGGTAAAACCTTTCACTTGGGTGAGGGCGCAGGCCAAGCCCAAACCATGAAACTCGCTAATAACCTGTTAGCGGGCGCAGCCTTGGCGGTCTCTTCTGAGGCGATGGTGATGGGCGTCAAGGCAGGGCTTGATCCACAAGTGATGCTCGACGTGATCAACAGTGGCTCTGGTCGAAATAGTGCCACGCAAGATAAGTTTCCTCGTGCAATTTTGACAGGGACTTTTGACTTTGGTTTTGCCACGGCCTTGTCTTATAAAGACGTGCGTTTGTGCGTAGACGAAGCCGAGGCCATGGGCGTACCAATGGTAGTCGGTGCGGCTGTACGTCAGATGCTTGCGGTGACGAACGCGACTTATGGCCCTGACTCTGACTTTACGTCAATTTGTAAAGTGGTCGAAGACTGGGGTGGCGTTAAAGTGCGCAAAGCGACGGCAAAAAAAGCCGCCCCTAAGACTAAAACCCCCAAGGCCACAAAAAAAGCGAAGCAGTCGAAGGCTTAAGTCGCTTGAATGGTTTCGCCTACCAAGCGAACCAAGAGCGCGTCAGACCCTAACCGTTGCTGAAGTTTCAAAGCGTGAAGGCTTGGTTCTTCACGCTAGGCATGTGGGGGCCAGCATTTGCGTTGTCAAGCCAAACGCTAGCAAGGCTTCAGGTAAGGGCTGGCCGCGCACCAAGGCCGCACAGGCTTGCCCCATCGCTGGCGAAGTCTGAATTCCATAGCCGCCTTGCGCTGCGATCCAAAAAAAATTAGGCGCCATGGCATCAAAGCCGCCGACTAAATCACCATCTGCCACAAAGGATCTGAGCCCCGCCCACGTGCGTGTGGGCCGACGAATCTGCAGGGTGGTGATCTCTTGGATGCGATGAATGCCGAGCGCGATATCGAGCTCTTCTGGCTGCACATCTTGTGGTTCGACTGGATCGGCGTTGGCGGGCGAGCCCAGCAGCATGCCCGCATCGGGCTTAAAGTACCAGTCTTCGTTGACCCCGATGGCCATTGGCCACTTCGCAACGTTAAGCGTGGGCGGCGGGTTAAAGATCATGGCAGAACGTCGACGAGGTTCAAGATGCAAACGCTGAGCGCCAGCAAGTGCGCCGACCTGATCTGCCCAGGCCCCTGCGGCGTTGAGCACAACGCCGGTTTGATACTGCTTACCATCGGCCGTGTGCACTAGCCAGTCTGCGCCCATGCGTTCTAGTCTGCTGACTTCAGCCTGGCAAACAATTTCACCGCCATTTTGTTTGAGCCCACGTAAAAAACCTTGATGAATGTTGTGCACATCCATGTCATAGGCTTCGGGTTCGTAGACGCCACCTAGAATTTTGTCTGAGCGAAACACTGGCACCATGTCCAGCACCTCTGACGTCGACAGTTGTCGCGCCAGTTTGGTCACGCTACGCAAAATGTCCCAATGCTCAGAAAGCTGTAACGCTTGACCATGTTCTGCCACCATCAGCGCGCCGCGTGGCGACACGAGCGGATGAGCCGAAAACCCTGCCGGCGCTTGCATAAAAAAGGCACGACTCGCCATGGTGAGCGCGCGAACTTGTGGTGTGCCATAGCTCTCCATAAATAACGCCGCCGAGCGTCCGGTAGAGTGATAGCCGGGTTGCGCTTCACGCTCAAGCAGGGTCACCTTGCCGTGTTTGGCAAGCCAATACCCTGTCGAGGCTGCGGCGATACCTGCCCCGACGATTAAGAAATCTGAGCGTTTGGGCTGCAAAGAATTACTCGCCCTGAAAGCTGCCGGCACGGCAGGTCAAGACCAGTGTGTCGCGATAGCCGCCAGGCTGGGCGGGTTGAATGGGTGTCGTCTCATGAATCACCCGCGCGTCGTCTAGCAAAAGTAGCGACCATGATTCGCTTAACGTAAATCTCTGCCCCGAGGTACCCGTGGCATCGAAAACACGCGTCTCGCCGCCTTTGACATTTTTACGATTGATCATGAATACACCGACCAAGTCGACGCCATCACGGTGCGCGCCCTCGGGCGTCGGACGACCAATACCCGCTTTGGTGTCGATTCTGAATTGATGCGCCTCAATACACCAGCGCGTGACTGCAACGGTGGCTTGCTTTGCACGATGCAGAGAGTCTGCAGCACGCGCAAAGGCACTCAACAAGTCTATCCAGACAGCTTGTTCAATTGTTTGCGTGCGCATAGGCTCAAACCAGCGTTGCATGCCGCCATGCAGGGCGTTGTAGGATAAAGACTGCCAATGCGCGCGTGCAGGCGCAAGCGTGAGTTGATTATTTTCAAATACAAAACAAGAGTGGCGACGCAGGCGATAGTGCCCGCCATCTTTTAGATAGGCATCCTCGGGCATGCCTTCCCAGTCTGGTACGAGCGCTGTGAGCTCAGCGAGCGGGTGTTGGGCCCACTGTGCAACCGTCGTTGCGTCGAGCACCGCATAACCTTCTGCCTCAAGTTGAGGTAAAAGTTGAGATAAAGACACAGTGACGGGCGAGTGCTCAAGCATATAAAGGGTTCACACAAAAACAGTTGAAATACTACTCACCCTGTCGGGAGAGGTTTGACGCACAAATCAGCGACTGAACTCGAACAATCTGTTGGGCGATACGTTCATTCAAAAAATTTGTTGGGCGATACGCTAGTGTAGTCAAACAAACACCACGTATTCTAAAAAACCTCAGTCTTTGAGTTATAGCGACTCTAGTTGCGAACGAGTCTTGTTTGCCTGTGCGCGTAAGGCGTTCAGCGCGAGGTCATCCATTTTGTCTAGATTGCGATACACCATCGCCAGACGAAAGTTGTCTGCGAGCTTAGCGCGATGACGATCAAAAAAATCCCAATACAAGGCATTGAAGGGGCAGGCGCGTTCGCCTTCGCGCTTCTTTTTGTCGTAATGACAGCCCTTGCAGTAGTCGCCCTGACGGTCAATATACGCTGCGCTCGACACATAGGGTTTAGTCGCCAGCATGCCCCCATCGGCGAACTGGCTCATCCCGATTGTGTTGGGGAGCTCAACCCATTCAAAGGCATCGATATAGACGCCTAAATACCACTGGTGCACTTCGTCTGGATTGAGTCCGGCTAGCAAAGAAAAATTACCAATCACCATCAAGCGTTGAATATGGTGTGCGTAGGCGTGTTCTAGAGATTGTCCAATTGACTGTTCTAGGCAGCGCATCTTGGTGTTTCCGGTCCAGAACCAGGTTGGTAAGGCTGTGCTCTGTGCAAAATAATTTTGCTCGCCGTAGTCGGGCATCTTGCCCCAATACACACCACGGAGGTATTCACGCCAGCCCAAAATTTGGCGGATAAAGCCCTCGGCAGTAGCGATCGTAATTTTTTTATCGAGCCAGGCTTGCTGTGCGCGTTCGACCACCTCGCGCGGATTCAGCATTTTTGTATTTAACGCAAAGGATAAGAGCGAATGAAACAGTCGCCAGCCCTTTGTGCTCAGCGCATCTTGAAAGTCGCCAAAGTGAGGTAGCGCGTGCTCAATGAAATCAGCCAAACAGACCAGCGCCTCAGCGCGATTTAACGGCCACGCAAAGTGTGCAGCGTTCGGTACGCCAAAGGTTCGTACACCCGCAGCGTCAATGCTCGACCATAACGCTGAATGATCATGCCTGACGCGCCGGTCTGCCGGTTCGGCTGGTGAGCCTGACCAGGCCTTACGATTGTCGTGATCGAAGTTCCATTTTCCTTCGACCGGACGCTTCGTGTCGAGCATTAAGATTTTGTGTTGCGTGCGCATGTGGCGGTAAAACCGTTCCATGAGCCAGGTTTTTTGTTTGGCAAATAAAGTTGCCACTTCTAGGCGTGTCGTATAAAAATGCTCGCTCGACACTGCAGCGCAATGAAGTGGACTGGCTCTGGCATAGTGCTGAAGTTGCTGGTCAAGACGCCACTCATCAGGCTCTTGATATTCAAAGTGGGTGCAGGTGTACCGAGCCATTAGCGCATCAAGGTTAGCCGTCAGGCTTTGTTGATTGGTCGGATCATCAATCGTCAGGTAGTGCACTCGATGCCCGCGCTCTTGTAGCAAACGTGCCAAATCACGCATCCCCGCAAAAATCGCAATGACTTTCTGTGCATGATGCAAAACGTAATCCGTCTCTTGGCGCATTTCAACTAAGGCAAACACGACATCGGCCCGTGGTCTTAAAAACCACGAATGCTCAGGGTTGAGTTGATCGCCGAGGATGAGTCTTAAGGTCGTCAAAGTGTGCCCCATTGTTTACGGTAGGTTTCGTCGCGGTCGTGCTCGACCGCTTGTTTGTCGGTACGCATCGCGCGACCACCCCGCGGATCGGTACCAAGCCCCGCGATATAGAGCCAGTTGCCTTGGTTGCTATATACGTCGTAGTCGATTAATTGTGCCTCAAACCACGCAGCGCCGGCCCTCCAATCGAGCTTCAGTGTATAAATGAGATAACTTGCCGTGACCTGTCGCATTCGGTTCGAAAGATAGCCGGTCTGTTTTAACTCACGCATCCCAGCATCGATAAAGGGCTCACCACATTGTCCTAGACACCAGCGTTTAAATTGTTCAACTTGTGCCGGCGCAGTGATGACAGCGCCACCCGCGTGTGTGATGCGTTCATTCAACTCTGATTCGACGCTACGCGGGCTCTGTTGCTCTACAGCTGCGGGCTGGCGCAAGCCCGAGCGCCGATAGAGTTGAGCCCCAAATCTCAGATGTAAAAATCTAAAGTAATCGCGCCAGAGCAATTCAAACCAAATCCAATAGCTGCCGTCATTCGCGCCATGCTCAGCTTCGAAGTCTTGCAACTGTTGGTAAAGCATTCTGGCCGAGAGTGCACCCGAGGCTAGCCACACTGAAAACTTTGTTGAATAATCTAACCCTGACAGCTGGTTACGGGTAGCTTTATAGTTGTGCGCCAGTTGGCGTTCAAAATATTGCTGGGTGTGCCTGAGCCCTCCCAGTGTGCCGGCAAAATCGTTTGCAGTTGAAAAAGTCAGTGAGCTGCGCGCATCAAGTTTAACGAAAGACTCAGTTGACTCAGACGAATCAGACGAATCAGACGAATCAGACGAATCAGACGAATCAGACGAATCAGACGAATCAGACGAATCAAGCGAATCAAGCGAATCAAGCGAATCAAGCGAATCAAGCGAATCAAGCGAATCAAGCGAATCAAGCGAACCAAACCGCTCAGATGGCAAATACGATGTCTGGTCGCTTTCTGTTGTTCTGTTGTGTACAAGCCTGTCGGGAAGCGGCGGCACCCTTGCCGGCGCGGCTTCAGGCGGCCGCACAAGCACGTTTGCTTTCTCAACGGCTACTCTAAATTCTGTAAAAACTAAAGGCAGTTGTTCAATTGCAAACGGCAAGTCATGTGGATCCAACAGACTCGAGTGCCAAAGGGTGTTGACGGTCAAGCCCGCTCGCCTGAGGCTCATGACTTGCTGCTGCTCGTCGGGTGCAGCGATGTCTTCACAAAAAATTGTCTCAGCACCAACTTGTTTGGCCAGTGCAATTAGCGTTTGACACGGGTCGCCCCTGTACTCAAGTAAATCGCTCTGTTGTTGACGTAGTTGCAACTTAAGTGCTTGAAGCGCCGAGCGCAGAGCGTACTTTCTGTGAGGCCCTAAGCGCTCAAAGCCCCAGCGGGTTGGTGCAACATAAGCGCTGTCATGGATAAAGACCGGCAAGAGCCGAGTGGCTTGCGCGCAGGCGTTTTTAAATGACGGTTGATCACATAGGCGCAAATCGTTGCGAAACCAATAGATGGCAGTCATTATTTTTTTCCGATCGCCGTGCGCCGGCAGCGTTCAGAACAATACTTGACATTGTCCCAGTCGCGTTCCCATTTTTTGCGCCAGGTAAACGAGCGCAGGCAGGTCAGACAGTTTTTACTGGGCAGATTGTGTTTGTTGACGCCGCGCATCGAAGAGTCGTTTGACATCAGAAGTCTAGAGTTTGTTGTTGACTTGCGGGTGCTGAGACACGTTTTTGTTTGACGGATCCCGGACGTTTGCGAGAGCCATGCTTTTGAACCACCTCGCGCTTGGTGGCGCGCACGTGATCCTGAGCCCTCAGGGCGTAGAGCTTTTGTTTGGCTGCTCGCGTGCTCGCCTCAAGCTCGACGATCGGCACACTGAGGTCTTTGCTGACGTATACGTTGTGTTGCTCTTGAAGCGAGTGGGGCATTTTCCAAGGCTCAAGCAACCAGGTGTCAGGCACGCGGCGCATCGCGGGTAGCCATCGTCTGACAAACATACCGTTTGGATCGTGATCTTGCGCCTGTTTAATCGGGTTGTAGATGCGTGGGATATTGATCCCCGTGGTGCCAGATTGCATTTGTAGCTGACTCCAGTGGATGCCGGGTTCGTAATCCAAGAACTGACGCGCCAACCAATGCCCCACCGGGCGCCAGTCCAACCAAAGCGGGTAGGCGGCAGTCGATACCAACATTGCACGCATTCTAAAATTCAACCAACCAGTCTCGCGCAACATCGCGACACAGGCGTCGACCATTGGCCAACCGGTTTGACCCGCCTTCAGAGCTTCAAAGTGCGCAGGGTTCCAGTCGTTTTCACGCAGACCATCGTAGCCTCGGTGCATGTTTTGAAATTCAATCTCGGGTTCGCTTTCTAGTTTTTGGATAAAGTGGCAGTGCCAATACAGTCTGCTGATAAAGGCCGTTAAGCCCTTTTTATGCCAGGTTTGCGCAGGGCTCAAGGCCTGTAAGTGTTGGGTAGTGGCTTGCACGACTTCGCGCAGACTCAGGCAGCCAAAGGCCAGATACGCTGACAGACGTGAACAGGCGGTGGGCGCTGAAAGGGGGGAAGAAATCCCTCCGCGGTATTGTTGGCTTCGATCGTTTAAAAAACTGTTCAAAACGTCTAGGGCGAGGGTGCGCCCGCCACGTTGTCGTTGCGCGGGCTCGCTGGGTTCCAAGCCGAGGGCTGCGGCCGTGGGCAGTGCAGGCTCAGCCCAAGGCAGCGCAACGCAAGCGATTGAGGTCGGCGCCGGTAAGCAGGGTTGCCCGACGTGTTGATCCCAAAGATCTTTCCAGAGGTCGCGATCCTTTAGCCCGCGGCTGACCCCAAAGTGCTGACTTTGTCGCCAGGGGATTGCATGCGTTCGGCACCAGCGCGCAACGGCGCGATCGCGCGCATACGACAGGGCGTTACCAGTTTCTTGATGCGCATATAGGGTGTGGAAGGGTTGGAGCGCGTAAAGTTTATCGAGCACGTCGACGGCTTCGCCGGTCACAACCCGAAGCAGACCACCGCGTCGTTTGAACTCAAGATACAGGTCACGCAGGCTTTCGAGCAAAAAGTGATAATGTTGAGTCGCAGCATCGGCGCTGCGCCACAAAGAGGGCTCGACGATGTAGAGGCACAAGACAGGGCCTTGACAGAGCGCTTGACTCAGAGCTGCGTGGTCATTGAGCCGCAGATCACGTTTAAACCACACAACGCTGTAACTCATACTGGGGCAAGCGGCCTGTCTACGGCCATGAGCCGCCGCCTCTGACGAGACGCGGCGGCTCAGGCAATTATTTAAAAAGGTTTCGCAGACTCGGAAGAGTCTCTAAGGTTGCGAGACGATCATATAGTCCGGCATCCGCCCCCTTGATCGCACTGTTTGCAGTCTTGCCGGTTTCAATGCAATCCATAAACTTACGTTTGAGACCAACCGCGTCAATCGGGTTCAAGGCATGACCTAACGGAAACCGAATCTCTCCAGAATCGAACTTGCGACCGTCATTGGTTTCAATGGTGACACGATCTGTGAATGCAAAGGCCGGATCGAGTGGGCACACGGTATCCACGGATTCAATCGAAACTTTGCTATACAGTCCTGAGACGTCCGCACGGGTCGAAAATTCGTCGGTGAGCTGAGACAAACCGACGTCACGGGCAACAATCGCCGAGGCCACTGCGAACTCTCCACTAAATTTGGCTTCTAACCCTGTGACAGGACGATGGTTTCTTAGCATCGAAGCTTGGGCAACACCAGTGATGACATGGACGTTCTTGATTTCACTAGGTTGCAGATTTTCTGCTTCGACAATTTTGATGACTGCGTCGATGGTACGGTGTGAGGAGTAGCACACGGGGTAGCGCTTGATCGATAACCCAGTCTCTAAGATACGCAAGGTTTTGCCTAAGGTGTCTGCAGGGCGGGTTCGATCAACACGTCCAGCCTTGGATAAGGCATTGAGATAACCCGCTTGGTGTTCAAAGACATCGGGTGCTGAAGTCATGCCAAGCATCGACAAACGAACCGCCTCAATGCCGTGCGCCGCTGCGCGCCCAGCATGAAAGGGTTTTGTCATCGTGCCAAAGTTGGCAACCAGGCCGCTGGCCAGACTGGCCGAAATCGCCAACGCTTGGCGTGTGTCCGCCACATTTAAGCGGCGTAGGTAGGCGACGGCAGCGGCGGCGCCAACAGCGCCAAACACGCCAGTTGGATGCCAGCCTTTCAAGTGGTACTGGTCAGGCTCGCGGCTGACGAGTTCGGCCCAGACTTCATAGCCCACGACATACGCGCGTAGGGCGTCAAGCCCCGAGCTGTTGAGCAGATAGCCTTCAGCCAAAATGGCGGGTACCAGGGCCGTGCTTGGATGACCGGACAACGCAACATCATCGTAGTCAAGCGCATGGCCAGCGACTGCGGTGATGAACGCCGCCTGAGCCGCTGGGTGCATCGTCCCCAAAAAGGGTACAGGTGCTTCAGCAGGTGTTGTCGCATTGGCAAAAAACTGACGCACGATGTTGACAACCGGCTCGTTGTGGCCGGCCAACATGGTGGCGATCGTGTCCATAAAACCTGTTTTAGCAACGGCGAGTGCACTTTGTTCATTGCTGCCAAAGGTGGGTGCGGCGACAAAGGCGGCGAGGGCTTGGGTTAATCCAGTCATGTTTGTCTCTTTGTTGTGATGATTGTTTAAAATGAGCGAGGCATACCTAGCATGTGCTCACCAATGTACGAGAGCACCAAGTTAGTCGAGATGGGCGCGATCTGAAAGAGACGCGTCTCACGCCATTTACGTTCGACGTCATACTCTTTCGCATAGCCAAAACCGCCATGACATTGCAAGCAGGCTTCTGCCGCGTGCCAGGTTGCATCCGAGGCGAGCAGCTTGCCCATGTTGGCGTCGTCGCCGCAAGGCAGGCCCGCATCAAACAGCGCAGCCGCGCGACGCAAGACCAAATCAGCCGCGTCAGTTTCGGCATGTGCGCGTGCAATCGGAAACTGCACCGCTTGATTTTGACCGATTGGACGATCAAAGACACGACGCTCGTTGACATAGGCGACGGCTGTTTTCGTAAACCAGCGAGCATCGCCAATCGCTTCGGCAGACACCAAAATACGTTCGGCATTCATGCCGTCAAGAATGTATTTAAAGCCTTTGCCTTCTTCGCCGATCAGGCAGTCAGCAGGTATCTTCAAATTATCAAAAAAGACTTCGGTGGCATGATGATTGATCATCGCCTTCAGTGGGCGAATTTCAAGCCCCTTGCCCAGACCGTCACGAATATCTAACAAAAAGACTGACAGGCCATCGCTTTTCTTTTTGCATTGATCGACAGGTGTGGTGCGCGCCAACAGCAGCATCAAGTCAGAATGCAAAGCACGTGACGTCCAGACCTTTTGCCCATTGATCACGTAGTGATCTCCTTGACGTTCGGCGCGAGTCTTCAGCTTGGTTGTATCAGTGCCGGTGGTGGGTTCGGTGACACCAAAGGCTTGTAAGCGCACTTTGCCAGCAGCGATATCGGGTAGGTATTTTTTCTTTTGAGCCTCGCTGCCATGGCGCATCACTGTACCCATGGTGTACATCTGCGCATGACAGGCGCCTGCGTTACAGCCTGATTCATGAATCGTTTCAAGAATCACCATGGCCGCGCGCAACGGCATGCCGCTGCCACCGTACTCTTCAGGGATCAGCGCGCCCAAGTAACCCGAAGCGGTGAGTGCCTGGACAAACTCTGTGGGATATGCAAGTTTTTCTTCCAGACCGCGCCAGTATGACCCAGGAAAATCTGCACAAACGCGTTTCACGCCCTCGCGAATCTCTGGGTAATCCAAGCCGGTGTCGATGGTGAGTGAGTGGGTTGTTTGAGTCATGTTAGGTGCTCCGTATCAAAATTATTATTTGCTGTGCTGTTCATTCTTTATTTCTTTATTTCTTTATTTCTTTATTTCTTTATTTCTTTATTTCTTTATTTCTTTATTTCTTTATTTCTTTATTTCTTTATTTTGTTATTTTGTTAAATTTTTGCCGCGCTCACCGCTGGGTCGATAGCGGCGCGCAGCGTTGACTTCATTTAACACCCTTTGAAAATCGCTTTACGTTTTTCATTAAAGGCCGCGATCCCTTCCATGCGATCTTCAGTACCAATCAAATGATTGTATGCCTCAATCTCAAATCTGAAGGCTGTCCGCAGCTCCATTTGACCTCCAAAGCGTACGGATTTTTTGATCTGACGAACGGATAGTGGAGCATTGCTGGCAATGGCTTCGGCTGTTTCAAGTGCGCGAGGCAAGACGTCAGCTGGCTCGAGTACGGCATTGACCAAGCCATACTCGTTGGCCTGTTGTGCGTTAAAAGGCTTGCCAGTCATCAGGATTTCTTTGGCGCGGCGCTCGCCAATCGCACGCGGCAGGTTTTGCGTACCGCCCGCACCAGGCATGATGCCCAGCGTGACTTCGGTTAACGCAAAGCGCGCAGCGTTGCTTGCATAAATAAAATCGCACGACAAAGCCATTTCAAGGCCGCCCGCATAGGCGTGTCCGTTGACCGCAGCAATCACTGGCACGGGCAAATCCACCAGAGTCCAGTACATCCGCTCAAACAGTTCGTGTTGCAGTGTCCATTGCTTTTTCGTCATGCCGTTGCGCTCTTTCAAATCGCCACCGGCACAAAATATTTTTTCTCCGGCGCCGGTTAAGACGACGCAGCGAATATCACCCGCGTCAGCGGTTAAGCGGTTCCAGAGATCCAACATGTCGTGGCCCATCTGGGTATTAACGGCATTGCCCACTTGTGGACGATTGATCGTGACTTTCAAGACATGCGCGCCGATCACTTCTGTGGCAATTGTCTCGTAGTTTGGTATGGCAGTCATGGGGTTTTCCTTTTTAATAACAGAGCGGTATGTTCACCAAGTTTTGGAGGTGGCGCAAGTGGTTTTGGACGTACGCCATCGAAGCTAATTGGCAGGCCAAGAAACCGCATGCCGGTGCCAGGTACGTCTTGAACCAAGCCAAGCGCCTCGGTTTGCGGGTGGGCCAGCATCTGGGCCAAGTCATTGACCGGAGCGCAGGGTACCCCTGCGGCCTCTAGTAGAGCCGTCCAATGGGCAGTCGTTTGAGTGGCAACGATTACTTCGATCATCCCATAGAGCTCAGTCTGGTTGTCTACGCGTTTGGGATTATCGACAAAGCGAGAGTCGTCAAGCCATTCGGGGCGCCCCAAGACTTTAGCAAGCGACTTAAACAAGCTGTCGCTGCCTGCCGCAATCACGATCTCGCCATCGCTGGTGAGGTAACCTTTGTAGGGCACGATGCCCGGTGCACCAGAGCCTTGCTTGCCTGCTAATTGGCCTGATGCTAGGTATTGAGATGCAAGTAAAGACACCCAGCTCGTGGCGGTCTCGAATAACGAGACATCAATGATGCGACCCACGCCCGACACTTGACGCTCATAGAGCGCAGTCAGAATACCGATAATGCCCCACATGCCCGTGCCCATGTCGACAATCGAGGCACCCACGCGCACCGCTGGGCGCCCGGGCTCTCCGGTGGTGCTCATAATGCCGCCAAACGCCTGCATGAGTGGGTCGTACCCTGGGCGCGTCTTGAGCGGCCCTTCGCGACCAAAAGCCCCTAAGCTGCAATAAATCAGGCGTGGTTGGCGAGCGAGCAGACTTTTACCGTCTAGCCCCAGCTGTTCGACGTGACCCGGACGCAGGTTTTGTATGACGATATCCGCCTCGTTGCAAATGAAGTCTTTGAGTGCGGTGATTTGCTCTGGGTCGCGTAGTTCACAGACCACAGACTGCTTGTTACGGTTCAACGATTGGAAAAAAGCCGAGGCACCCTCCCAGAAAGGAGGCCCCCAACGACGCGCGTCGTCTCCGTCGGCCTTCTCAATTTTGATGACGCGAGCCCCCAGTTCACTTAGGATTTGCCCGGCAAAGGGTGCTGCGACGCTATGGCCGAGTTCGATGACGGTGAGTCCGGCAAACGGGCCAACAGGGGGGGGCGAAGATTGAGTTGTCTCTGTCATTTTTATCAATTATCAGGTGGGTATCCCGTCGTGACTCTGACGGGATAACAAATCAGACTAACTTTTTGACTGAGGTCGACCCAAAGTACGGGTCGTTGATCGGTTCAGGTCGAACAAAGGCTCAGGCTCTCAAAAGAGAGCCTGAGCCTGTCAATCATAGTTGGAAATTCGAATTCTTACCTTCGCCGAAGCGAAGGGGCATTCGTGAGGACTAAAAAATGTTAATCGGCTGCTAGCGCCAAAATGGCAGTGGTGGCCGCGACTCCCATCGCTCTTGTCGCCAGATCGGGCTGAGATTGTTGTCCTTCAACCAGAGGTTCTGGGGTCTGTGCCAGTTTTGGTCTGCGGGCATCAAGCACCCGGGCCCCCAAAAACTCACCTTGAAGCTGTTTGGTGATATTGATCAAGGGGCCAAAGGCGACACGATGAACGAACTGATGGCCCTCGGGGGTGAAGGCCTGAGAGATTTCAGTGCAAGTATTCTCTGACCACTGTGTTTGCCATTTTTTACGGGCACCGCCTGAAATCCATCTTGAAATATGGCGGTTCAGCTTTGGGGGGCAGCCAACCAGCACGCATTTTGTGGGCTGACGTGCATCAATCATCGTAGCCAGTTGATTGCGGGCGTATTCAGAATCATTGATATAAACGATAAAGGTTTCCATGTGACAATCTCCTAGGTTTTTTAATTGGCGAGTGTTGTTGAAGAGTGTGTGTTGCTGCCGGTAACTGATTTGCGCGCTGCGACCCTACCTACAATGAGCACGAGCGCGATTGCGACCACATAGGTTGCCCAACGCGCGATTTCGTTGATGCGAGCGGTGCCGTCAAAAATCGGGTCGAGTAGTTTCTCGTCAGTGATCATTTTGGCTGCTGTAAAGGCGAGAACCGCAGCGCCAATATTGATGATGACGGGCCAACGCTCAACCAGTTTTAGTACGAGCGTGCTGCCAAACACAACGATTGGAACGCTGATGAGCAAACCGATCACAACAAGATCAAACGAGCCTTGCGCAGCGCCAGCGACACCAAGAACGTTGTCAATGCCCATTAAGGCATCGGCCACGATGATGGTTTTCATGGCACCCCAAAAAGAGGTGACGCGAATGTCGTGCTCTTTGTCATCTCCGGTATCGAGAATCAATTTGCAGGCAATCCAAAGAAGCCCGAGCCCGCCGATCAGCATGAGACCGGGGATTTTGAGCAGCCATACAACGACAACGGTCAGGCTAGAGCGAACGACAATTGCCCCAACGGTGCCAAACCAGATGGCTTTCTTTTGTAGAGCAGGGGGGAGTTTGCGAGCAGCCAGCGCAATCACAATTGCGTTGTCGCCCGCGAGTACAAGGTCAATTAAAATAATGGCGAGCAGCGCCGACCACCAGGAGGAGGAAAATAGTTCCATTGTTCAAGCCTTAAAAGGACAATCAATCACAAGCTCAACAAAAAGTGAAATGCCGCAGCACGCGTTGAAAAATCAACAGAACGCTTTTGACAAAACACGCCTTGTTAGGCCACTGATCGAAGGTCTTGCTCGGCTTGTTATGGTTCAGTTATGTGCCCGACAAGCCGGAAGCTTTCGCTTCGTAATGACGACTTGACGTGCCCTTTGTGAGATTAAATTCGAACCGGATCACAAAGAACTGGAGCTACTCCCCATCGAAACTTTAATATACCTAAAAAAATTAAAAATGTACAAACAAAAGTACAAGGTAGGCAAATAAAAATTAAAAATGTGCAAAATTCAAACGGCTTCAAATATTATTGAACAAGCCGTTGTTGCTAGCGCAAAATCAGTTCGATCGTGGGTGGTTCATCCCAGATCCAGCCGCCATTGCGCTTGAAAATCTCAGGGAAATGCCCTGGCACAATCACATCGGTGCCTTCGCAGATCTTGGCAATTGAGCGCTTTGAGTCTTCTGGAGAGCCAAAGCACATGTCGCTCATTTGGGCTAATACCTCTTTAGGATATTTGACCGCGTCGCCGGCCAAGACCACACGACGCCCGTCGGCCTGCGTGAAACGCAGTGCTTGCGAGCCGGTGGTATGACCCGGAACCTCGAAGTGTTCAACGCCCGGTACGAGTTCGCCGCGCTTGGGCAACACACGGACATCAAACTCGGCGAGCAGTTCATGAATTTTCCAGGGGACGAACAGGTCATCTGGGTGCGGATTGCGTGCGTAGGTCAATTCGGTTTCACTGACGCAGACTTTAACGCCTTTGAATAAGTCCAGATTCTGACAATGGTCAAAATGTAGATGGGATAAAAACACCAAGTCGATATCCGTAGGCGCCAGCCCGCGCTCTTTGAGGCCTGCCAACAAGGCTTTGCGCACGCAATAGTGGCCGGTATCAAACAGAATACGAGTGCCGTCTGCTGCGGTGAGCAACGCCACATTGCAGAGCCCAAAAAAGCCCCCTTTGAAGCTTAAACTGTTTCCTTTCAGCAGTAATTCGTAGCGTGCGTTCAACTTTACTCTCCAAGTTTTTTGAATTTTTTTGGTCACTTTTGACCATTAATCTTACTTCTTCGTTACTATGTTTTCCATCTGTAATGTTGCAATGCCGCAGTCGCGGTCTGCGCCATTCAGGAGTAGTTTAGTTGTTACCCCTAAGTTGTCCTTTTAACCACTATCCTTTGCCCAGGAGACATCATGTCCCGCTTACCTTTTATTCGCTTGGCTGCCGCCGTGGCCTGTGTTGGTTTGACCAGCTTGGCTCAGGCCCAAACCAAATGGGATTTGCCTTCGGCGTATGCGCCGGCCAACTTCCATACTGAGAACCTTGAGTATTTTGCCAAACAAGTGGATGTTGCCACCGCAGGCAAGCTCAAAATTGTGGTGCACGCCAATGCGTCGTTGTTTAAAGCTCCAGAAATCAAGCGGGCCGTGCAGGGTGGTCAGGCTCAGTTAGGCGAGATTCTGCTGGTCAACTACGAAAATGAAAATCCGCTGTTCGGTATGGATGGCATGCCTAATTTGGTTGGCAATTATGCCCAAGCCAAAAGTCTTGACCAGGTACAGCGCCCGGCACTTGACAAATATTTAGAAGCTCAAGGGATGAAGATTCTATTTACGGTGCCTTGGAATCCGCAGGGGATCTATACCAAAAAGCCTGTGAACTCGGTCGCAGAGATGAAAGGTCTGAAATGGAGATCGTATTCGCCTGTTACGGCCCGTCTGGCTGAGTTAATGAATATGGTTCCGGTCACGATTCAAGCCGCTGAGCTAAGCCAGGCGCTTGCCACGGGCGTGGTAGAAAGCTATTTGTCTTCGAGCATGACGGGCGTTGATACAAAAACGTATGAAAGCATGAAGTTTTGGTACGACTTTCAGGCCTTCATTCCAAAGAATGCTGTCATTGTGAGTTTGAAAGCCTTCAACGCTTTGGATAAAGCCACTCAAGACGCAGTCACGAAAGCTGCGGCTGAAGCCCAAACGCGTGGCTGGAAAACCAGCGAAGACAAAGAAGCTTCGTTGAAAAAAATCCTGACTGACAACGGCATGACCATTACGGTTCCGTCGGCCACTTTCTTAGCTGAATTCAACAAAATTGGCGCCACACTTTTGACTGACTGGGAAAAGAAATCCGGCGCTCAAGGCACCGCTTTGATTGCTGAGTATCGCAAACTTATATCTGCTAAGTAATTTTGTTTTTTGATTTTTTAGACCATAGTGATGTCGCCCCATGAGAAAGTTTCTTGATACGTTGTACCTCGTGGCGGGCGGCATTGCCGCTCTGTGCGTGTGCGCGATTTGCGCCTTGATGATTGGGCAAAGCGTGCTGCGCGAATTTGGTGTGAAGACAGGGGCCGTCAACGACGTTGTGGCCTGGTTGTGTGCCGCAGCAGCATTTTTAGCGATGGCGCATGCCTTTAAGCACGGCGATTTTGTGCGAGTCACCCTGCTGCTCGAAAAACTTGCACCCAAGCCGCGTCACCTTTTCGAATTGGTGTCGCTTGCCTGTGCCGCGGTTGCGGTGGGGTATCTGGCCTGGTCCGCTACCTTGTTTACCTACGAAAGCTATGTCTTTAAAGACGTTGCTGGCGGGCTCTTGCCCATGCCAATGTGGATCCCACAAATGTCTTTTCTGATCGGGGCCTGGTTATTTTTTATTGCTGTGGTCGACGAACTTGTCATTGTCGCGCGCGGTAATCGCCCAACCTTTGTCGTTGCTGTTGAAGAGCGTCATGCGAAGGGTGACTTTTCTTCTGATGTCTAACGTTTTTCGCGCGCTTGGCGTGTGACTGTTTAGGTAGAGGTAGCGGTCGCGCGTGGCCTTTTGGAAAGCTTTTGCGCCCTCGGGTAAGAGGCTGTCATGTTTTCCGACGTTTAGTCTGCAATTTTTAGAGATACTTTATGGATACGCTCGGAATTGGTCTGTTTTTACTGATCATCATGTTGTTGTTTTTATCGGGTGGAATCTGGATCGCCATGACCTTGGCGATTTGCGGCTGGGTCGGGCAGGCTTTTTTTGTGAATACACAACCCGGTAAAAATTTGTTCTCAGCCTTTTGGGAAACAAACGCCTCTTGGGAGCTCGCAGCCTTACCCTTGTTTATCTGGATGGGTGAGATTCTGTTCAGAACCAAGTTAAGTGAAGAAATGTTTGAAGGTCTGCGCCCGTGGCTAAACCGCGTGCCGGGCCGGCTGATGCACACGACGGTGTTAGGTTGCGGGATTTTCGGTTCAGTCAGCGGCTCGTCTGCGGCCACCTGTGCCACCATCGCAAAAGTGGCCTTGCCTGAGCTTAAAAAACGCGGCTACGACGAAAAGCTGGCCTTGGGTGCCTTGGCTACGTCTGGCACGTTGGGGATTCTGATCCCACCTTCGATCACGATGGTGGTATACGCCGTCGCTGCCGACGCTTCAATTATTCGAATCTTTCTTGCGGGTTTTATTCCTTCTGCGATTTTGATGGCCTTGTTTATGGGCTATATCGCTTGGTGGTCGATCCGTAATCCGTCAAAAGTTCCTGCCGCCGATCCCCCGTCAAGTTTCCTTGAAAAGGTGCGTAAAAGCGGTAACTTAATCCCCTGTGCGCTACTAATTATCTTTATCGTTTGGGTGTTGGTGGCTGGTTATGCCACAGCAACCGAGTGCGCGGCCTACGGAGTGTTTGGTTCGTTAGCGATCGCAGCTTACGGCCGTTCGTTGACCTGGAAAAACTTCTGGGAAGGCTTGATGGGTACGACGCGTACCAGTTGCATGATTATGATCATCTTGGCTGGCGCGGCCTTCTTGACCAAAACAATGGCGTTTACCGGCGTGCCTCGCGAATTGGCTGAGTGGGTCAATGCTATGCAACTTTCGCCCTATGCCCTGATTGGTTGTTTGGTGGTGGTATATCTGATTTTAGGGACTGCGCTTGATGGCATCAGCATGATTGTGCTGACTGCAGCGGTCGTCTTGCCGATGATTCAAAAAGCGGGTTTCGATCTGATCTGGTTTGGAATCTTTATCGTCTTGTTGGTTGAGATCGCCGAGGTCACGCCACCGGTGGGGTTTAACTTATTCGTGTTGCAAAACATGACGGGCAAAGACAGCAATACGATTGCGCTTGCTGCGATTCCGTTTTTTATCTGTCTGGTTATTTGTATCGTGATCGTTACGGTTTTCCCTGAGGTGGTGACGGTGCTGCCAGACTATGTCATGGGTAAGGCGAAATAGGGTGATCCGATGCCAAGCTCGATTGAGTTGCCGTTCGTCATATCGATAGGCCCCTAGCATTGAAGTGGACACACTGTTAGGCCCGTGAACACCGGTTGCGGCTTAGGCGATTTTTTCGCACACCGCCGCGGTCACTTGTGCGGTGGTGGCTAAACCGCCTAAATCACGCGTGTGCAGCCTTGGGTTGGCGGTCACCGCTTCGATCGCAGCCATCAAACGATCGGCTGCGGCTTGTTCGCCCAGATGCTCGAGCAGCATCACCACTGACCAAAAGGTACCAATCGGGTTTGCCAAGCCTTTGCCCATAATGTCAAAAGCCGAGCCGTGGATCGGCTCAAACATCGATGGATAGCGTCGCTCGGGGTCGATATTGCCTGTCGGAGCGATACCCAGACTACCTGCTAAGGCGGCTGCGAGATCGCTCAAAATATCGGCGTGCAGGTTGGTCGCCACCAAAGTATCCAATGTCGCGGGGCGGTTGACCATCCGTGCTGTGGCGGCGTCCACCAACTCTTTGTCCCAGGTCACATCCGGAAACTCTTTAGAAATCTGTACCGCGATCTCATCCCACATCACCATGGCGTGGCGTTGGGCGTTTGATTTTGTCACGACAGTCAGCAGTTTGCGCGGGCGTGATTGTGCCAATTTGAAGGCGTAGCGCATGATGCGCTCGACACCGGCACGCGTCATCATGCTGACATCGGTTGCGACTTCAATCGGGTGGCCTTGATGTGCGCGACCACCCACGCCAGAGTATTCACCTTCTGAGTTTTCGCGCACAATAACCCAGTCGAGTTGGGCCGGGGTGCAGCGCTTAAGTGGTGCGTCAATGCCGGGCAAGATACGGGTAGGGCGTACGTTGGCGTACTGATCAAAGCCTTGGCAAATTTTGAGGCGCAGGCCCCATAGAGTGATGTGGTCGGGGATGTGCGGATCGCCCGCCGAGCCAAACAAAATCGCGTCTTTGTTGCGTAAAGGATCGAGGCCATTTTCAGGCATCATCATGCCGTGCTTGCGGTAATAGTCGCCACCCCAGTCAAAGTTTTCGAATTCAAACTTCAAGGCGGGATTTTGACGTGCGAGTGCTTCAAGTACTTTCTGCCCTTCAGGGACCACTTCTTTACCAATGCCGTCACCTGGAATCGTGGCGATGCGATACGTTTTCATGCGGGTTTCCAATCAATAGTCAAAATTAGTTTTTAAGTGCGGTCGAGCAGTTTCGGTGAGGCGATTGTTATTCACCACCACTTTCATAGCGCTTACCGCGTGCCAAAAGTTCAGGCGTGCCGATCAAATTATTTAAGCCGTCAAAGTTAAACATCTTGTCCCGAAAACCGTCTGTGCTACCTGTCGCTTTCAGTTCTGCAAAGTATGCCTGCAAGGTCATTGCCACTGAACGCACTGTACCGCCCGGAAAAATGGCAATTGAATAGCCAAGCTCTTGCAACACAGCGATTGACTTAACCGGGGTTTTGCCGCCTTCGACCATGTTCGCCAGCAAAGGTGCGCGACCTTTAAAACGTTCATTGACGATGCGCATTTGTTCGTCGCTGCGCACGGCTTCGATGAATAAAATATCTGCACCCGCTGTCAGGTAGTGCTCAGCACGCTCGAGCGCTTGCTCAAATCCTTCAACGGCGACGGCATCGGTGCGCGCCATGATCAATGTGTCACTGCTGTGGCGTGAGTTCACAGCAGCTTTGATCTTGCCAACCATTTCAGCGGTGGACACCACCGTTTTGCCCTCAAGATGGCCGCAGCGCTTCGGAAAACTTTGATCCTCAAGCTGAATGATATTGGCGCCATTACGTTCAAAGCCACGCACGGTGCGCTCGGTATTCAATGCGTTACCAAAGCCCGTGTCGGCATCCACGATGATGGGCAGGCTGATGCGATCACGCATCTGTACGATTTTTTCATTGACCTCAGTAAACGTGGTGAGTCCGACGTCAGAACGCCCAAGCGTCGTATATGCCACCGAGGCACCAGAAATATACACGGCCTCAAACCCTGCTTGCTCTGCCATCAAGGCTGACAAGGCGTCATACACGCCAGGTGCCAATAAAATTTCAGGTTGTTGGAGGCGGCTTTTAAGATTGATCATGAACGTATCTCTAGAGTTTTTATGTAAAAAAATTAAGGTCTGAAGGCATTTGCAGGCTCTTCAAACCAATTTCGATTTTTACGCAAACGTTGAGTCATTGCGAAGGCATACGGCGCAGCCTCAAGCAAGATCTCGGTTTGGGTTTCGTTTAACTTAAGCCCAGCATTTTTTGCCATGCGCAGGGCAAGCTCGCGCGTGGCAGCATCGCAGCCCGAGGTGTCAGGTGTTAAGTTTTGCGGCGCGAGTACCGGTACTTGGTTACCCGCAACGAGTGCTGGGCGTTTTGCGCGTAAGCCGGCTGCCAATTCATAGGTGTGGCCGGCGCGTAACACTAAGGCATCAGCCTGCGGGGCACCGACGAGTTGCAAGCCCATGGGTAACCCCGCAGTGTTAAAGCCACAGCACACAGCGAGTGCAGGGCCCCCAGAGACGTTGGCTAGCACCTGTGAGTTGCCACGTTGCCAAAAGGTGATGGGGCGATGCGCTGTGATTGGGCTGGCTGGGCCGAAGGTGGGCATCAAGAGCAAATCAAACTTTTCATAAATGGGTTGCATCTCGTTGATCATCCGCCGATGCTCGCGCGTCGCTGCCAAGTAATCAACGGATTGAAATAGCGAGGCGGGTAGGATGCGACTCAAGAAATCGTGCCCAAAGTCACTTGGACGACTGATAAGATTATGCTGATGTACCGCAAAAATTTCTGTCTCAGCGATAACCACCTTGACATCCATGTAGTCTTGCATCGAACGCACGCGGCAGTCTGCCACGTGGGCACCTAGTTGTTTGAAGATATCGATGGCCCGTTCAAGTGCTTGCAGATGTTCAGGATTGGCTGGGTTTTCTTCTTCCCACCAGTGGCGCAGCACTCCGATACGCAGCCCTTTGACGCCACCGCCCAACTGAGATTTGTAATCTTGGATGGGTTGAGCGAAGCTGTTGCCGTCTTTCGGGTCGTGTCCGGCTATTGCTTGCAACATCAGTGCACAGTCTTCAACCGTCCAGGCCATGGGACCACAGTGATCGAACGTAAAAGAGTTAGGCATGACGCCCGTGCGACTCACTAGCCCTGAGCTAGGCATAAAGCCTGCGATGCCACACAGTGAGGCTGGTCCACGAATCGAACCCCCTGTGTCGGTGCCTAAGGCTGCAGGCACGAACCCCGCGGCGACTGCGGCCCCCGAGCCGCTAGATGAGCCGCCACTGAATCGATCGAGCCCCCAAGGGTTGCGCACTGGCGGCCAAGGTAAATCAAGTGAGGGCCCGCCGTGTGCAAATTCGTGTGTATTGAGTTTGCCCATCAGTACAGCACCGGCGCCATAGAGCTTAGATACGACCGTGGCATCTTTGGTAGGCACATAGTGCTGCGCTGTACGTGACCCGCCGGTCGTCAGAATGTCTGCGGTTTCGTAGATGTCTTTTGCCCCAAAGGGCACGCCATGCATGGGCCCGCGATAGTCGCCCGCCATGATCTGAGCCTCAGCCGCCTTGGCTTGTTGGCGTGCCAAGTCGAAGGTTGGTGTAATAAACGCACTCAGTTGAACGTCATACGCCTCAATACGCGCGATTTGATGGTTCACGTAATCAAGTGGCGAGAGTTTGCGCGTGCGCAGAAGCTCTGCGGCTTGTGCCAAAGTTAGGTCATGCAAGGCATTGGTCATGAAAGGGTCTCTTAAAGATTAACGCGTGAATGGATCAAAACCTAGACGTGTTTGAGTGGTCCTAACCCTTGACTGGAGTGATTGAGTCTAAACCTTGACGCTTGTATACCGCTGCGACCGCCGGTGTGCGCATAAACGCGTTGAAGGCGCTGATCACTTCAGGCTTGGTTGGGTCTTTAAATACGCCAATTGAAAACGTGGTCGATTGTTGGACGGCAGGAGGGAGTTTGGCAAAGATATTGATTCCAGACACCTGCATCAGCTCACTCATTTGCTGTACTGCGAGTTCAATCTCACCGCGGGCTACAAGTTCGCCCGTGAGGCCTTCAGCCAAGACAGTTGCTTTAGGCCGAAGTTCTTCATCTAACCCAAGACGTTTGAGCAGGCTTGCGAAGTACATCCCGCTTGCCCCTTGTTTAGAAAATACGAATGAACGCGACGCGCGTAGGGTTGCAATAAACGCCTCTTGGGTCGAAATATCTGGTACGGGTGCACCAAGCTTGACAGCCATGGCGACTTCCGAGGTGACGAGATCGACTCGCGCGCCCTGTTGCAAAATGCCTTCGGCCTCGAGTTCGTTGATTGAACCTGCGACGGCGATCACGAGATCGCCGCGGGCGCCGCCACGAATACGCTCGCTTAGTTTTGCAGTGGCACCATATTTGATTTCAACGGCGATACCCGCTTGTTTTTCAAAATCAGGGATGACTTCGTTAAGAACGCTACGTAACGCCATCGATGACATGAGTTTGAGTGTGGTTTTAGGGGTTGTCATGATCAGTTTTTGTAAGTGTGTGAAAAAACAGAGGTCAAGAAACGGAGAGTACAGAAAATATCAGGTGGCGAGGTTGGGTTTGGCGTTGAGGCCAGGTTCGCCCTAAGCACGTTCGATTCCCTCGACAGTCAGGGTTAAAAATTCAATAAAGGCCTTTACTTTCGCCGAAAGATTGCTTCGTGGCAAATACACTACGAACACCTCGGGGCCTTCGACGATGTAATCGGGCAAGATAGTCTTAAGTTTTCCGCTTTTTAACGCGTCTGCTGCGATGAAGTTACTGATCATGGTGATCCCAGCGCCAGCAACCGCAGCCTCAAGCAAAGATTCTGCGTTATTGATATTCAAGGCGCCCGAAAACGACTTAGAAAAATTCTGCCCATCTTTGGCAAATTGCCATTCGCGATGACCGCCTGTCATGGGTAGCAGGTAAGCCAGGCAGTGATGTGTTTGAAGCTCTTCGGGGGTTGTTGGTTCGCCGTGTTTGGTTAAATATTCAGGTGAAGCGCAGGCGGCGAAGCTTAAGCGACAAAGCTTGCGCGCCACCACGCGCGAGTCGCTCACCGGTCCGATCTGAATCGCGGCATCGATGCCTTCATAGGCCAGATCAACCACGCGATCGCTTAACTCAACGTCTACCACCAACTCGGGATGCTGCTGTGTGAACGCCCAAAGTTTTGGTGCGATCACACGTCGACCAAAGCCGACTGGCATTTGAATGCGCAGCCGTCCCTTTGGCGTGGCGTTGCTCATAGTGACGGCGCTTTCCGCATCGTCGAGCTCGGCCAAAATGTTCCGGCAGCGTTCGTAAAAGCTTGAACCCTCGTCTGTCAAGCTAACTAAGCGTGTCGAGCGCTGTAGCAGTTTGACCCCAAGCTCTTGCTCAAGTCTGGCGACAGACTTGCTGATGGCCGAAGCGGTGAGCCCTAAGCGCTGGGCTGCAACGGTAAAGCTGCGCGTCTCTGCGACTTTGGCGAACACCAGTAAGGCGTTGAGATTTCGCATTGTGAAAGCCCTATTCTTGACTGCAATTCAGTATTGTTTTTCATTTTACCGGATTGACCTATAAATAATCAGTAGTTAGCATACGGGCTGAAGATCTATAACAGGCCTCGCTTTTTCGAGGCAGAGACAACGTCGCGCAAATTCTGGCGAGGCGAGAGGGTGACTTATGTTGTTGCAACAACCGGGCCAGATTGGCAATCTGCGTTTAAAGAACCGCATCGTGATGGCGCCGATGGGGACGAACTACAGTACGACTGACGGGCTGTCGACCCAGCGCGACTGCGAGTATTACGCCGAGCGCGCGCGTGGCGGGGTCGCCATGATTATGACTGAGGCCATGATCGTGACCGAGACGGCCCGCTCGCATCACAATTCATTGTGTTGTTATCACGACCGTTTTATTCCAGGGCTTGCTCGCTTGGTGCAGGGCATCAAAGAGCACGGCAGCCATGTGTTTGGTCAAATTAACCATCGCGGTGCCTTGCTGCGTCGAGCTGTACTCAACATGGAACCGGTTGGCCCCAGCGACTGGATCAATCCCAACACCGGTGACGCAGTGCGAGCGCTGCGCGTCACAGAGATTCACGAATTACAGGGTTTATTTGTTGCAGCAGCGCGTCGTCTTTGGCTTGCAGGCTATGACGGCGTCGAAATCCATGCAGGTAATGGTTATTTGTTTCAACAGTTCTTTACTGAACGAGTCAATCAGCGCACCGATCAGTATGGTGGCACCTTGCAAAATCGGATGCGCATGCTGCTTGAAACGATTGATCGGGTCAAACAAGCCTTACCTGATTTGTGCTTGGTGGTACGGTTAAGCGCAAGCGAGTTCGTTGAGGGCGGTTATACGCAAGACGAGATCATTGCTCTGGCTCAGGCCGTTGAGCAGGCAGGAGCCGATGCGATTGATCTGTCTGGCGGCAGCAATGAGAGCCCGCAGTTGTCAAAGTATTGTATTCAACCACCATCGTTTGCGCGCGGCTGTTTGGCCCCTGTTGCCAAGCCGATTAAAGAGGCCGTTAAGGTACCGGTTTTTGTGGCGGGTCGTATTGTGACGCCGGCAGACGCTGAAGCCGTGCTAGCCAGTGGCAGTGCTGATTTTGTATCAGTGGGGCGCGCGTTGTACGCAGACCCGCATTGGGCACTCAAAGCCTTTGGTGAGGTCAAGGCACCTATACGTGAATGTATTGCCTGCAATGTCTGTTTTGAACGTTTAACGCTTGAAAAAGATGTGTCCTGTGTTCAGAACCCAATGGTCGGCACAGAATTCGAAGCTCTCGAGTTTGCCGAACCGCAATTGTTTGCACAGCCCCAAACACCACGCAAACGGGTCTTGGTGTTGGGGGCTGGGGTTGCTGGTATTGAAGCCGCCCGCGTCGCACGTGGGCGTGGTCATGAAGTTGAGATTTGGGAAAAAGCGCAACGGGTGGGGGGACAAATTCATTTGGCCGTCGCAGCACCCGATAAGACTGAGGTTCAACCGGTTTGGGATTATCGCTGGTCACAGTTGATGGAAATGAAGGTGCCGGTGAAATGTGGCATTGATGCAGACGCGGCAATGATCAAGGCGTTTAAGCCAGATTTTGTCGTGGTGGCAACGGGCTCTGTGCCTAGAGAGGCTCCAATTGACACCAGCGCTCTTGCGAGCGATATCGCGGTGATGCATGCTTGGGACGTGTTTACCTCGCCAGAGCGTATCGCGCCAGGCACGTCGGTGACTGTCATCGGTGGTGGCATGGTAGGCGTTGAAGTGGCTGATGTGCTGCGCCTGAAAGGTTGCGATATTCAAGTGCTAGAAATGCAAGCGACTGCCGCAAATGGCATGGCGCGCAACAATAAATTCGAATTACTTGAGCGTATTGCTTCGGCCGGCGTGCGGGTGATCACACAATGCCGCATCGAAAGTCTGAGCGATCGACATTTGACGGTCAAGCTTGGTCAGTCAGCTTCTATGCAATTGCCTATCGGACAAGTGCTGATTTTTGCGAATGGACCGCGCTCAAATATCGATGTCGTTGCAGCCATTGAGCAAGCCGGCGTGCCTTATGCTCGGGTCGGTGACTGCCATACGCCCGGCGATTTTCTATCTGCGATTCGCGATGGCTGGATGGTAGCCCTCGGGATTGATCAACAACCTTTTTCTGGACGAAGAGTATGACCAACAGCCAGACGGGCAGCCCGAGCGGCTTGCCAACCTATGAAGTGTTCGCCGTGCGTTACGCCACGCGCGAGGCGCTGCGTAAAAATCATTTTATCGGCGGAGACCCTCACGATGGCCCGATGCCGATGGATTATTTTGTTTGGGTAGTGCGTAACGCCCAGCATACGTTTGTTGTGGATACGGGCTTTGGTGCAGAAGTGGCCGCCAAGCGCGGGCGCACATTGTTGCGTACACCGGCGGAAGGGCTCGCTGCAATTGGCGTAGATGTCAATCAAGTGAAAGATGTAATCATCACGCATTTGCACTATGACCATGTGGGTACCTTTGACAGTTTTCCTATTGCGCAATTTCACTTGCAAGATGATGAGATGGCTTATGCGACAGGTCGCAATATGCGGCACAAGCAATTCAACCATGGCTACGAGGTCGATGAGGTGGTTGGTATGGTGCGTATGGTTTACAAAGACCGTGTGAGCTTTTATGCAGGCGAAGCGGAGTTAGCACCTGGCGTCTCGATTCATCGGATCGGCGGTCACACGCATGGCGTGCAATGTGTGCGTGTCTGGACGCGCCGTGGTTGGGTGGTATTGGCGTCTGATACAAGCCACTATTACGAACATTTCGAAAAGAAACGTGTCTTTACCACGATGTTTAACGTGGCTGAAGCCGTTGAGGGTTATGGCAAGCTCGAAAAGTTAGCTGACTCGCTGCAACATATTGTGCCTGGCCACGATCCGTTAGTGATGCAACGCTATCCTGCGGTGTCGAAGGCGCTTGAGGGGATTGCGGTCCAACTGGATGCAGATCCGACGTATTAATTTCACGTATTCAAATTTTTAAATCGCGATAAAGGGTATCTCATGAAACGATTCACTTTTCTTTCGGCTGCAGCAATCTTGTGCTTAGGTTTTTTTGCATCAGCGTCTGCGCAAGACTATCCAGTGCGTCCGGTGCAGGTGTTCGTTGGATTTCCACCTGGCGGCAGTGCTGATATTGTTGGCCGCCTGGTCATGCAAAAGCTCAGTGACGTCACGGGCAAACAGTTCGTCGTTGAAAACCGAACAGGTGCGGGGGGCAATATCGCCTTTGCCGCAACGGCCTCTGCCAAGCCAGATGGTTACACGCTGCTATTTAGTACACCGGGTATTGCGATTAACCCAAGCTTATATAAAAAGGTTAATTTCAAGATTGAAGATTTCACGCCGATTGCCTTGATTGGCGAAGCGCCTTTGGTGTTGTTGGCAAATGCTAAGTTACCGATCAAGTCGATTAATGATTTGGTTGCAATGGGCAAGACCAAGCCAGACGCCATTCGCTTTGCGAGTTCTGGCAACGGCAGTTCATCGCATCTGGCGATGGACGTATTGCGTCATATGACAGGCATGCAATATTTGCATATTCCTTATCGTGGCGGTGGCCCAGCTTTGGTGGATGTGATGTCTGGAGAAGTCGATGTGACGATGTTGCCGATTTCGGAGAGCATGCCTTATGTGCGCGATGGTCGCGTAGTTGCCTTGGGCCAGACCGGTGTGACGCGTTCGACGATCGCTAAGGATATGCCCACCATAGAAGAAGCCGGCGTCAAAGGTTACGCCTCAACCACTTGGTACATGGTGCTAGGCCCTGCAAATCTGCCAGCGAATGTGGTGTCTTTTATGCAAACGCAACTGTCGAACGTATTGCAAATGCCTGATTTGCGCGACAGAGTTCAAGCCGCGGGGGTGAACATCATCAATGGTGATTCAGCTAAAGCCAAAGCGTTTTTAGATGAAGAATACAAAAAATGGGCGGCTCTGATTAAGGCGTCTGGTACGGTGATTGAGTAAGCAAGTGTATAGATGCACCGTAGCTCGATGATGAGATTAAAAAACGTATGAGTTTCAAAATATTCATGGCTCTAGTGGCCTGTTTAGCCTCTTTACCAGCGCAAGCCCAAGAGGCTGCGTGGCCGACTAAGCCCATCAAACTGGTGGTGCCTTACACGCCGGGTGGGGGCACTGATATTTTAGGACGCATGCTCGGCCGTCGACTGTCTGACTCTTTGGGGGTGGCGGTCGTCATCGAAAACCGTCCAGGGTCTGACGGTAGCATCGGCACCGACGTTGTCGCCAAGGCACCGCCCGACGGCTACACCTTGCTGATCGATGGTACAAGCCAAGCCTACAACGTCGCCTTTGGTAAAAAAATGGCGTATAACTCTGCGCGCGATTTGGCACCCATTGCGCAAACGGCTAACCAGCAAGTGTTGTTGCTTGTCAACGCCAAGGTGCCGATCCAGTCTGTACAGCAACTCATTGACTATGCGCATGCGCATCCAGGAAAACTCTCTTACGGCGCGAGTTCAAATGCCAACGCACTGCCCATGGAGCTTTTCAAAATACTGACTAAAACAGATATTGTCCATGTGCCGTATCGCGGCTCTGGTCCGATGCTTAACGACTTATTGGGCGGTCAGGTTGAGTTGTCGATGAGCGGTGCGGCAGCACCTCTGCCTCACGTACGAGCTGGGTCGTTGCGAGTATTGGGTATTGGTGATGATCGTCGCTCAAACTCTTTGCCTGAGTTCCCAACAATTGCCGAATCGGGCGTGACCGGTTTTCAAACCTTGCAATGGAGTGGCGTGTATGCGCCAGCTGCAACACCCAAACCCATTATTGGTCGCTTGAATCGCGAGATCGCTGCAATTGTCAAAGATCCTATTTTTATGAAGCAGATGGTTGAAGTTGGCTTTGATCCTGTGAGTGGCCCCAACACGCCTGAGGCCTGGGGGGCGCTGGTTGCAGGTGAGGTGACCAAATGGAGTGCCATTGTAAAGCAAGCCGGGCTTAAGACAGAGTAAGGTTTACTGAAATTTTTTCATTTTCATTTTTTAACGATTCAAAACGAGACTATGGATAGCCACCCTCAATCTTTATTGCCCGGCGCGACACAAAAACTCGCTGAGTTTGCTGCGAATATTGACTATGCAGTGATCCCTGCAGAAGTGATTGACCGCATGAAGACCAGTTTTTTAGATAGTGTTGGCTGTTGCTTGTTTGGTGCAACCTTGCCCTGGACTCAACGCGTTCAAGCCATGATCGAAGCCGAGGATGCTCGCCCAGTGGCCTCGATTTTTGGTGTGGGTAAAAAAACCTCGGTTGCTGGTGCCGTGTTGGTGAACGCGACGGCGGGTCACGCGTTTGAGCTTGATGACATTCATAAAGAATCAATTGTTCACGCTGGTTCGATTGCAACGCCTGTTGTGGTGGCGTTGGCCGAGCAGGCGGGTGGTGCGAGTGGCAAAACACTCTTGACTGCGATGACCACGGGCTATGAGATTGGGACGCGCGTTGGTAATGCAGCGACCATGGGGCTGTTCTTCCGAGGCTTTCATCCGCAAGGTACCTCGGGGGCGTTTGTCGCTGCAGCCTCTGCAGCCAAGATGCTTAAACTTAATGCCCCCCGCATGCAACACGCGCTTGGTATTGTCGGTTCACAAGCCGGTGGGTTGATGGCGGCCCAAGAGGGCGCCATGGTGAAGCGCTTTCATTCTGGTCGTGCGGCACAAAGTGGTGTCTATTCTGCTTATCTGGCACAGCGCGATTTCACCGGAATTAGTGACGTACTCGAGGCGGGCTACGGTGGTTACCTCAGTTCATATTCTGACAAGCCCAATGCAAGTCGCCTGACCGAAGATCTTGGGGTGGTCTGGGAAACTGGCAAGGTGGGTTACAAGCCGCACGCCTGTGTGACGAGCATCCACTCGGCGTTGGATGCTTTTGCCTATTTGCTCAATACGCATCAGTTAACGCCCGACGACTTGAGCAAAGTTGAAATTGGGATGAGTCCAATGACCTACACACACTGCGCTTGGGAATACAAAGCCCAAGGCGTGACCGCTGCACAAATGAATTTGTTTTACGGCATTGCTGTGATCGGCTTTGATGGCAAGGCGTTTGTAGCTCAATACGCTGAAGATCGTTTGGCCGATCCGAATATTATGGATTTCATTACTCGTATCGAGGCCAGTATTGATCGAGACATCGAAGCCATGGGAGCAGCTTACCGGCATGCGGCGCGCGTGAAGGTCACAACGCGTGATGGCCGCACTTTCAAGCACGAGATCCTAAACCGACGCGGCAGCCCTGAAAACCCCTTGTCGCATGAGGATGTGGTCTACAAGTTTCGCAACGTTGTTGAATCATGCCTGAGTGCAAAGAATATTGATCGTACGATTGCGTTGATCGCGCAATTAGATCGCTTAGACGATACCTCTGAGCTGTTTAATCTGTTAGCCGCCACCCGTAACGCTTAGCGATCCCAAGCTTATATTTGATTCGTATAAATAGACGCAACCAGTAATCTAACAGTGACCGTTTGCGGTTTAATTTTGTAACTTGATTCTTTTATTTTTGCTTTTATTTTTTAGCTTTTAACTTTTAATCTTTGAGCAGGCATGTCCTGAAATAAAATGAAACACACTTCAGCGTCTTCGAATACCTTGGCCGATCAACTCGCCGCACATTTCAAAAAATTTGAATATGGGCATTTGACCGAGGCGACCAAAAAATCAGTCAAGCGTTTATTGCTTGATTATTTGGGTGTCGCCATCTCGGGTAGCCAGAGTGAAAGTGGTCAGGTTGCCCGTAAGTTTGCTGCTATCACTGGCGGGCACGCCGAGTCAACACTGATTGGTGGTGACGCTCGCGTCCCCGCCATGCAAGCAGCCTTTGCCAATGCAATTTCTTCGCACAGCATTGAGCTTGACGATATCGATGTGCTGGCGCTGTTTCACTTCAGCCCGCCTGTCTATTCCTCAGCATTGGCGACGGCCGAGCAAGTGGGTGCAAGCGGCAAAGACCTCTTAACGGCACTTGCAGCTGGTTGCGAAATGATGGAGCGTTTGAGTAAAGCTGCAAACTCCTCGCTGCGCAACCGCGGCTTTCACACAACGCCAACCACCGGGGTCTTCGGTGCAACGATTGCGGCTGCGAAATTACAGGGCTTGTCGGCAGAGCAAATGGTCTCGGCCCTTGGGATGGCGGGCGCGTCAGCGTCTGGTTTGATGGAGATGTACGGCCCCTCAATGCAAAAGCGCTTTAATCCTGGCCCGGCTGCACGCAATGGCGTGACGGCTGCCACGATGGCGGGCCTTGGTTTTACCGGTGCAGCAACGATTTTTGAAGGCGAGCGTGGCTTTTTAGCCGCCTTCACCGATAAAAGTGATCCTTCACAGTTGGTCAAAGATTTTGCACAGCCCTATCAGCTCGATATTGAATTTAAGCCTTACTCATGTGCACGTCCGATTCATAACGCGATTGACTGCGCACTTGAAATTCGGCGCAAGCATGCGCCTGATTTGAAGCGTATCAAGACGATTGAAATGGCGCGCCATTCGGATTGGGCGCTTTATCATCAAAACAAGCGCCCTCAGACTTATCACGAAGCGCAAGTCAGTTTGCCTTACTCAGTGGCTGTTGCTTTGTTGGATGGCCAGGCGTTGTTTGCTCAATATAACGATGCACGCTTGGGCGAAGCTGAATTGATCCGTTTGACTGATCTGGTCAATATTACGGTAGACGATTCGCTGCCACGTGGCGTGTCATGTTTGATGACCATGGTGATGGACGACGGCTCTAAATTTGTGTCGCAAATTGATTACCCTAAAGGGTCTATTCAAAACTCAATGAGTGATGACGAATTGCGCGGCAAATTTGATAGCTTGGTGATCCCTGTCTTGGGCGCCAAGCGTGCCGGCGAAATCGCAGCCGCTGTGGCTTCGATCGAAAGCTGCCAAAACGTTGGTGAACTGATGAAGCTCACCTCTAAGGTTGGTGTTTGATGATTGAACGGTTTGGTAGATGATTGAATAACCATGATGAATCAATCAGACTTGCCTTGTTATGAGGTCATCGCCTTAAAGTATGCAACTCGAGAGGGTCGTAGACCTGATCATTTCGTGGGGGGAGACCCCCACGATGTGCCAATGCCCATGGATTATTACCTTTGGGTGATACGTGATGGGCAACGCTTGGTTTTGGTTGATACCGGGTTCAATCAGGACATGGCGGATAAGCGCCACCGGACATTGCTGCGCCGACCGGCCGATGCTTTGAAATTGCTCGGCATTGACACTAAAGACATTGCTGAAATCGTGATCACGCATTTGCATAACGATCATGTGGGTACGTTTGATGAGTTCCCGATTGCCAAGTTTCACTTGCAAGACGATGAAATGGCGTTTGCGACGGGTCGCCTCATGTGCTGCGAGCGTTTCAGTCGTGCGTTTGAAGTGGATCATGTTGCTGGCATGATTCGACTGGTTTACAAAGATCGCGTGATTTTTCACCAAGGGGATGTGACGATTGCACCGGGGATCAGTGTGCATAAAATTGGTGGGCATACTGCTGGCATGCAAGTGGTGCGAGTCCATACTGCTAGGGGTTGGGTAGTGCTTGCCTCAGACGCCAGTCATTACTACGAGCATTTTGAGCAAAAGCGTTGCTTTCATCTGGTCTATCACCTGGGCCAGGCCATCGAAGGCTACGAACGCTTGGTGGCGCTAGCGCAATCACCACGTCACGTGGTACCTGGCCATGATCCTTTAGTGGTGCATCGTTATCCCGCTGTATCTGAGGCGTTAACCGGGATCGCAATGCGGCTTGATCTTGAGCCGATTGCCTACTAAGAGTTTTAAGATTGACGTCAGTCAGTGTTGTCGAAGAATGTTTTTGGGCGAGTACGTATGTTGTTTTAGTCGCCTTGCCGTTTGGTGTGTAGCGTCATATCCGTTGCTTAATTGTTTTTTGAGGTGTGCTATGAATATTTTGTTAAAACGTGTCACCCGTTTGCTTAAAAGTTCGGTAGTTGCGATGGTTGCCTTGTGTTCGGTCGGCGGGCTGGTTCAAGCTCAAGACTATCCTAACAAATCGATTTCCTTGGTTGTGGGTTTCCCACCAGGTGGATCAAATGACATTGTGGCGCGATTGTTTGCCCCGAAGCTCACCGAGATCTTGGGTCAAGCGGTTGTCGTTGTGAACAAGTCAGGCAGTAATGGTTTGATTGGTACTGATTTTGTGGCCAAAGCTGCGCCAGATGGTTACACCATTACCGTTGCGAGCGCGAGCCCTCTGGTGATTAGCCCGCACACGTTCGCAAAAATTCCTTTCAATACCTTAAAAGATTTAGTGGGCATCACGACGATTGCGCAAACACCAGAGTTGTTGGCGATTCATCCCTCTGTGCCTGCAAAATCGTTAAAAGAGTTGATCGATTTATCAAAAACACGTCGTGTCACCATTTCGTCATCGGGTAGCGGTGGCCTGCCACACTTAGCAATCGAACTGCTGCGTACCGCGGCGGGTAATGGCGATATCGTTCACGTGCCTTATAAGGGCGCCGGGCCAGCCATTACTGACCTATTAGGCGCACACGTTGACGGCATTATTGTCGACCTGCCCCCGTTGTATCCGCTTGTGCAAGACGGTCGACTGCGTGCAATCGCGATTACCAATACACAGCGCGCTGTGTTGTTGCCAAATACGTTGACATCGGTTGAGCAGGGTTATCCTGAGATTTTGGCGTTCAACTGGTTTGGCGTGATGGCACCTGCTAAAACACCTCAGCCAATCGTTGATAAGCTGTATGCGGCGCTAGTTCGAGCTGCTAACTCGCCTGACCTAGTTGAAGCCATGCGCAAAGTCGGTGTTGAATCTTTTGTGCAGTCCTCACCTAAAGCCTTTGGCGAGTTTCTACAAAAAGAGACGGATCGCTGGGGTGTTGTGGCACGCGCGTCGGGTGCTAAGTCGAATTAATGTTTGGAGCAGCACGTGGCTATTCTGTCATTCAACACGAAGGTACATTTTGGTCACGGCGAACGCAAACAGTTAGCTCTTGAAAGCACGAAGTTAGGCATGAACAGGCCATTGTTTGTCACGGATAAGGGGGTAAGGGCGGCTGGGGTATTCGCTCAGGCGACTGAAACCCTCACCAGGATGCACGAGGCCGTGATCTTTGATCAGACGCCACCTAACCCAACAGAGGATGCCGCTGTGGCGGGTCTGACCGCCTATCAGCTGAATCGTTGCGATGGAGTGATCGGCGTTGGTGGCGGTGCAACCCTTGATTTAGCGAAGGCGATTGCGGTCTTATGTGGCGACCCAGCGCCATTATGGGAATACTGTAATCGCAATGCTTCCCCGCGCCCCATTGTCAATCCTCCACCCTTAATTTTGATGCCGACCACCTCAGGTAGCGGTAGCGAAGTGGGCCGTTCAGCCGTCATCATTTTTAACAACGGTATTAAAGCGGGGGTTGGTTGCCCAACGATTGTGAGTGTGGCAATCTGTGACCCTGAATTGACGTTCTCTTTACCAAAGTATATGACTGCAGCGACTGGGATGGACGCACTCTCGCATTGTGTTGAAACGTTTTGCTCGCCCTTGGTGAACCCGCCAATTGATGCGATAGCCCTTGATGGTCTGACGCGGTTGTATCAACACATTGAACGTGCGGTGGCGGACGGAAGCGACGCCGACGCGCGCTGGCACATGATGATGGGCGCTCTTGAAGGCGCGGTATGCTTTCAGAAGGGTCTAGGTGCAGTGCACTCGGTTTAGCACTCACTCGGTGCGTTGGGGTATCACCATGGCACCCTCAACGCGATAATGCTGCCGCACGTATTGGCGATTAACGCCTCGGTACTACAAGATAAATTGCCATTCTTGCGTCGTGCAATGGGGGTTGCACCTGATACTGATTTGGTTGAATTGTTTTTGCAACTCAATCAACGTTTAGGCTTGCCCGCGGGCTTAAAAGAGCTTGGTGTTCAGCAAGAGAGTTTTCAAGCTCTGGCTCAAGCCTCGCTTGCTGATAATGCACACAAGACTAATCCTTATGTGCTGACCGAAAACGATTATCTAAACTTACTAGCCGCCGCTTGGTAATCCCTCAGGCGGTACGGCTCCTTTGCGCTCGACGATCATCCGGTACTGCTCGGGTTCGCGATGACGTGCGAAGTTGAAGGTGGTATTTTTATATGAATTGCACAAATCAAGATCGCACCGGGCGATCGCTAATTCGTCACCTAAGGTTGTGCAAGCACCCACGATCTCGCCCGACGGGGCCACAATGATTGAATTGCCGATTTGCTCGACGCCTTCTTCGGTGCCGGCTTTGGCCACCCCAACAACCCACGTGCCATTTTGATAGGCACCAGATTGCATGACGAGTTCGTTGTGAAAGTTTGAGAGCGCATCGTGCTCAGGGGCGGGCGGATTATGCACGGGTGTGTTGTAGCCGATAAAAATCATTTCGACTGCTTGCAAGCCTAAGATGCGGTAGGTTTCGGGCCAGCGGCGATCATTGCAGACAGCCATCCCGAATACGCCGTGTTTATCTTTGCCCCAATCAGCCTGAAAAGCCGTAAAGCCCAGATTGCCGGTCTCAAAGTAGCGTTTTTCAAGATGTTGAAAGCGACGCCAGGGTTCGTGTTCTTTATGGCCAGGTAGGTGGATCTTGCGGTATTTTGAAATGATTGTTCCAGCTTTGTCGACCGTGATCGCGGTGTTGAAGCGTCGTAGCTGCCCGTCTTCATGTATGAGTTCGGCATAGCCCAAATAGAATCCGATTTGCAACGCCTTTGCCGTATCGAACAGGCGTTGGGTCTCAGGCCCTGGCATCGCACGTTCAAAAAATGCGTCGAGCTCGTCTTGCTTGTCAAAATACCAGCGCGGAAAAAACGTGGTGAGCGCCAACTCAGGAAACACGACCACATCGCAGCTGTTACTTTTAGCTTGTTGCATCAAATCAATCATACGATCAACCACTTGCGTGCGCGTATCGCTTAAAGCAATGGGGCCAAGTTGGGCTGCACCGACCGTCACAATACGTGTCATAAAGTTGATCCTGAATAGTTGATCATGAAGCGTTTTTTGAAAAGACTCATTACATTAATTCAAATGAATAAGGATGTTGGTTGTCATCGCGCAATGAAAGAGTCTTGCCTGATATCAATAAATACGACTCGTCTTGAGTTAAAAACTAGTTCGCCAACTCAAGCATTGTTTGTAATAAAACATTGCCACCCGCCACAAGATCCTTCACTTCGGTGTGCTCGGCTGGGTTGTGGCTGATCCCTTTGACTGAGGGGACAAAAATCATTGCGCTGGGGCACAATCGCGCCATCATTTGCGCATCGTGCCCTGCGCCAGAGGTCATCGAACGACACGAGTAACCTAGCGCTTGTGCGTGTTGTGCAATCAAATCAGCGATGCCATCATCAAACTTTACGGGCTCAAAGCGTGCGAGACGGTGGCTGGTAATCGTGACTCCCTCGTCAGCAGCGAGTTTGACTAAAAAATCAGCGACTTTTTGTTCGGCGATTTTTAATAACGCTTCATCGGTATTGCGTAAATCGACAGTCACCACCGCTCGTGCGGCAATCACATTGATCAAATTGGGATGTAACTGGGTGACGCCCATCGTTGCGACTTGGGCGCCGCCCATCTCGATGGTGAGCTGACGCATAAAGACGCTGATCGCAGCTGCGCAGTAGCCCGCATCATGGCGCAAGCGCATCGGCGTGGTGCCTGCGTGGTTTGATTGCCCCACAATAGTCAGCTCTTGCCAAGAAATGCCTTGCAGGTCGCGTACCGCACCAATCGTGACGCCTTCAATGTCAAGAATCGGGCCTTGTTCAATGTGTAACTCAACAAATGCGTGCGGTTTGCACAAGGGTAGGGCAGCCTTACCAACGTAGCCAATTTTAGTCAGCTCGTCGATCAGGATTTTGCCATCCGCGCTGTGTGAGGCGTAGGCCTCATCAAGTGACAAGCCGCCAACGTAGACGAGTGAACCGAGCATGTCTGGGTGAAAGCGGGCACCTTCTTCGTTGGTGAACGCAGCCACCACAATCGGACGGCGCGTCACGATACCAGCTTCATTCAGGGCGCGAACCACCTCAAGCCCACCGAGTACGCCTAAGGGGCCGTCGTACCGGCCGCCAGTGCGAACTGTATCGATGTGGGATCCCGTCATCACGGGCGGCAGATCCTCGAGCCCCGCGCGCCAGCCAAAAATATTGCCAATCGGATCGATACTGACCTCAAGCTTTAGCGCTTTCATCCACGTAATGAGCAGATCGCGGCCGAGGCGATCCTCGTCAGAGAGTGCTAACCGACAACAGGCACCCTCTGGGGTCATGCCAATGTCAGCGAGCGTATTGAGTTGTTCGAGTAGCGGTCCGGGCTGGATCCGTAAGTCAAGTGTGCGTGAGTCAAGGGTGTTCATGCGAGGACCTCAGAGGCGGTTTTTCCAACAACTTGTCGGTAAATGACGGGGTCGGTGTCGCCCTCGCTGCCTAACAATAAGACCCGAGAGTGTGCGTCGAGTCTGAGTGCTGTGCGGATAGTAGCGTGATCGCGCGCCGCTAAGAGCGCCGCTAAGCCCACCCCGCCGGTTTCGCCCGCCACGATGGCAAGGTCACCTGTTTGCGGCTTCGCCAGCATTCGCATCGCTTCAAGGGCGTAGGCGTCGTCAACCGCCACAGCGATGTTTGTGCCGCCGTGCAGAATTTCCCAAGCGAGTTCCGAAACTTCGCCGCAGGCTAGCCCCGCCATCACCGTATCAAGCGAACCTTCAACAACGGTGCGCTGACCCGCCTGTAAGCTTTTGTAAACACAATCTGCCTGTGTGGGCTCAGTCACAACAAATAGCGGGCGTTGCGCACCCCATTGCAGCCAAAAATTTGCACAGACCGCCGAGGCTAAAGCACCGACCCCTGCTTGCGCAAAGACGTGTGTGGGCGGTTGCCTTGCAGACATTTGGGTCACAATTTCTGAAGCCATCACGCCATAACCATGCATCACATCAAGCGGAATGTCGCGATAACCGGGGTACGAGGTGTCAGAGACGACGGTCCATCCCTCTGCGGCGGCGGTGGTGGCGGCAAACCGCACTGCGTCGTCGTAATTGCCTTTGACTTCGCGTACCTCGGCGCCGTAGTGTGCGATGGCATCGCGTCGGCCTTGGCTGACCGTTTCGTGAACATAGATCACGCATTTGCAACCAAACAGCCGGGCACCCCAGGCGACCGAGCGCCCATGGTTGCCGTCGGTTGCACAGGTGACAGTAGAGGCGCCGATTAAGTCTTTGAAAGCGCCCGATAACAATTCTTTTGAGCTGACCTGAGCCAGACCGAGCTCGTACTGGACTTTGAGGCGTAAGACGTTGGCCACGGCGTAGGCTCCGCCCAACGCCTTGAAACTGCCTAGACCAAAGCGCCCGCGCTCGTCTTTATATAGGATTTCAGCAACGCCAAGTTGTTGCGCCAATTTAGGTAAGGACACCAAGGGGGTTGGGGCGTAGCCGGGCCAACTTGAGATTTCGGCGAACGCAGAATCGAATCCTGCCTGGCTCATGACGCTCGCGCGTTTGGCGCCATAAGCAGATTGGCTTGGCTCGGCATGCGGGTTGGTAAAAGCATAGGCGGGGGGATTCATGCGCATCTCATCATTTTGGTGCTTGCGGTCGTATATCTAAAGATCGTGCAGGGCAGTCGGGCGAGCGAACGTCAAGTATGGGGCTGATCAGTCGGGCAAGAGCCAAGGTTGAAAAAAACGAAATAGTGAAAAATACAACGAGCTCGGCTTTTTCAGCCGCTCAGGCAAAATGGTATCAGCTTTAGCAAATAAGAATAATTTTCGTTTAGGTTGGCGGCAAGTGAAAATATACGGTGTAGACTCGTTTTGCGTGGCATCTGAACACTTTTCCGTGCATTTTTTTTGCCGGTCCGAGTGGTTCATGGGCGAATCTTCAATCTTTGCTTTCTAAGTTAAGGCGGCTAGACATGTTGAACTGTGATCTGTTGTTGATAAATGGCGTAGTGATCGATGGTAGCGGTCAGGCACGGCGCGAGGCTAGCGTTGCTGTCAAAGATGGCCGTATTGTCGGCGTTGGCAAGGCGCTCAACTATGCCGCGGCTAAGACAATCGATTTAAAGGGTTTGGCAATCGCCCCTGGCTTTATCGATGTGCATACGCACGACGATCGTCTATTGCTGGCCGACCCCTCGATGGCTGCAAAAGTCAGTCAGGGAGCCACCACCGTCATTACAGGCAATTGTGGTTTGAGCCTTGCGCCGCTCGGGCACACCGAAGCGATTCCACCTCTAAATTTGATTGCGAATGGCCCCAGCCAGCGTTACGAGAATTTTGCAGATTATTTCGCCGCGCTTGAAAAAAATCCGCCTGCCGTCAATATGGCGGCCTTGCTGGGTCACACCACGTTGCGTGCGGTCACCATGTCTGACCTGACGCGACCCGCTAATGACGCTGAAATCGCAAAGATGCGGGTTCTGGTTCAAGAGGCCCTTGCTGCAGGCGTGGTCGGGGTGTCGACGGGTTTGTATTATGCCCCGGCGCAGGCGGCCACCGCGGCTGAAATTCAAGCGGTTTTTGAGCCCCTGCGTGGCAGTACGGCATTGATTGCTTCACACATACGAAACGAAGCGGCACAAGTGCTCGAAGCGATGACCGAGGCGATGTCAATTGCGAAAGAGCTAGGCGTGCGGCAAGTGTTGTCGCACCACAAAGTGAATGGCCAAGAAAACTTCGGCCGCTCGCGCGAAACACTTGCCCTAGTTGATCAAATGCGTGCGCAAGGCGACGTGTGCCTCGATTGTTATCCGTATGTCGCGTCGTCAACCGTGTTGCGACAAGATACCGTTGAGCAAGCCTCACGAACCTTGATCGCTTGGTCTAAGGCAAAGCCCGAGACAAGCGGCCGTTATGTTGATGAGTTGCTCAAAGAGCAAGATTTGAATCTCACCGAGTTTCTGGCGTCACTTCAACCTGCCGGCGCGATCTATTTTTCAATGGATGAAGACGATGTTGAGCGAATCTTGGCGTATCCCGAAACCATGATTGGTTCAGACGGTTTGCCGCATGACACGTTTCCACATCCGCGTTTGTGGGGTGCGTTTCCAAGAGTCTTAGGTCACTACAGTCGTGATCGCAAGCTGTTTCCGCTTGAAACGGCTGTGCACAAAATGACGGGTCTTTCTGCTGCGCGCTTTGGCCTGAAAGATCGAGGTCTGATTAAAGAGGGTTATGCGGCAGATTTGGTGATCTTTGATCCGATAAACATTAAAGACAGTGCGACCTTCGCCGATCCGATGCGCCCGGCCGCTGGGATCCATCAAGTCTATGTTAATGGGGTGTTGAGCTGGCAAGACGGTGTCACCACCCATGCAAGAGCTGGCCAGGTACTCAGACGCGCTTAGCCGTTATTAATAATTCGCCTGACAGGCTAGGGCCCCTTGGGCGCTATCTGTTGGGGGCTTATCGCTAAGATTAAGTGTCCGTCATGGTTCTGTCATTTTGGCATGGTTAGATCTCGATCTTATCCACGTTAACTCAAGAAGCCTGCCATGCGCCCAATCGACACCGACACTGATACCGATAATCCTTCTACTGAGCCACATTTCCAGACTGTTTTGGCGGCTTCGCTTAAAAATCCTTCGCGTCGGCAATTGATTCGGGGTGCAATCGGATTGGCGGGTCTTGGGTTGTTGTCTGACTCGTTGATTCCTTTCGCGAACGCAGCAACTGCTACAAATACTGCTGCAACCCTTGGGTTTACTTCTGTTAAAAAAAGTGTGCTTGACTCAGTGCTATTACCAGCAGGGTATAGCTATAAGGTTCTTCATGCCTCTGGCGACCCGCTGACCGATAAGGTGTCTGCTTTTTCTAATCAAGGCCTTGAGCTTGATGATTGGTCTGCCCGGATCGGAGATCAACACGATGGCATAGACATTTTCTATATTGATGAAAAAGGTCAGTACACCGAGCGCGATACCGGTCGTGCGCTGTTGGTAGTCAATCACGAAAGCTCAGCTGACTCTCACTTGTTACACCCCAAGGGTCAGACTTCAAACGGCAAACAAGGTAAAAAGTTTGATCAGTTCGGCGCTTGGGATTTGGGAGCACGACCTGAACTTGAGGTGCTCAAAGAGATCAACCTGCATGGGGTCTCAGTTGTTGAAATGACGAAAGGCCCGCAGGGCTGGAGTTATCGACTCGACTCACCTCTGAATCGCCGATTGACGGCGCAAACTCCGATGACTGTGCATGGGCCACAAGCCGAGTTGAAAAATATTCACGCGCTGATGGCGACGGCTTTTGATCCTAAGGGCTCGATGGTTCGCGGTACGTTGAATAACTGCGGGCACGGCAAAACGCCTTGGGGCACCTACCTGACATGTGAAGAGAATTGGGCGAGATATTTTCAGATTGCTCCCGGTGCTGCACCGCTCGATGCCAAATCGCAGGCGTCTCTTAAGCGTTATGGCGTGGCGAGCACGCCGCTTAATCCACAAAGCCCAAAAGCACCTAGCCAAGGGTGGCATACCGTGTCAGACACGGACAATCGCTTTACGCGCTGGAACTTAGCTGCAAGTGGCGCATCGCCGACCCAAGACTTTAGAAACGAAGCCAACACCTTTGGCTTCATTGTTGAGCTCGATCCCGTCACGCGTGACGCGGTTGCAGCAAAACGTGTTGCGCTCGGACGCTTCGCGCACGAAGCCGCGGTTTGTGGAAATCCCAAAGCCGGAGAGCCCCTCGCGTTTTACATGGGTTGTGACACCCGTAATGAATACATCTATAAGTTCGTGAGCACTGCCCTTTGGGACCCTAAAGATGTGGGCGGCGGGATGGCCGTTGGTGACAAATATTTGAATGAAGGAAAGTTGTTCGTCGCGCAATTTAAGGCTGATGGCACAGGACAGTGGCTTGAACTGACGCTCAAGGATCCTAAAATTGCTTCGTATGCCAAGTACGCTTTTGCCAATCAGGCCGATGTTTTGGTGAATGCGCGATTGGCGGCTGACGCGGTGGGTGCAACACCGATGGACCGTCCTGAATGGGGCGCAGTGAATCACAAGAACGGCGACATTTATTTTGCGCTAACCAACAGCAATGCGGCAAACCGCAATCCGGGCAAGGTCGATGCTGCAAACCCACGCGCCTACACCGACGTTGACGGCAAAAAGAATTCGGGCAATCCGAACGGGCATATTATTCGCTTCCACGAACAAAACGATCGCTCAACCGCGCTGCAGTTTCAGTGGGATATCTTTTTGTTTGGTGCAGAAGACGATGCAGGCTCAGCCAATCTTTCTGGGCTCACCACAAACAATTCCTTTTCTTCGCCTGATGGTTTGTGGTTTAGCAAGGCAACAGGTATTTGCTGGATACAAACCGACGACGGTGCCATGACCGACGAGACCAATTGCATGATGCTTGCAGCGATTCCGGGTCAGGTAGGTGACGGCGGTAAAGTCACGGTGAATAATAAAATGGTGGTGGCAGGCCAAGAGCAAACCAGCCAACAAGACACCTTTATTGGTGCAGCGCTAGGTGAAGCGAAGCTCAGGCGTTTCTTGGTTTGTCCGAAAGGAGCTGAAGTCACTGGCGTCACTGAAACAGCCGACGGTAAGACCTTGTTTGTCAATATCCAACATCCTGGCGAGCAGACGCCTGCCCTGGCAGACGCCGCTGAGTTCAAATTCCAGAGCACCTGGCCTGGCAACATGGGTTACGGCGCTGCAGGTCGCCCGCGTTCAGCCACGATCGTAATCACGAAAGACGACGGCGGGATTGTCGGCCTGTAAGGGTTGGTTGATCGACTTTTTCAATTGGTAGTGATATTTCATTATCAATAAGTGATACTATGTTATCAATAGTGATAACTTAGTGTTGCTTGATGCCTACTGCGCACTCTATCGTACTGTCGCCACCTGACTTCTGTCGAAAGACAGCCAGTCGGGTGCTGGCGTGTGTGGCTCTTTTAGCGTTTCTTGCCTTACACCTAAGCATGGTGTGGCACGGGCCAGAGCACGCGCTTAACGAATCGAGTCGCGTCATCGAGGCTGCGACCTCGCTTCAAGCAGCCTCGACTGCGGTTGCGACTGCAGACATTGCAGCGACGGTATCAAATACCGTGACGGCAGAGGATGTCGTCAGCGCAATGAGTGCGACGGTTCTTTCGCACGCTGAGCAGGTTTCGTCTGCCTCAGAGCTATGTCTCAAGTGCTTGGAAGATGTTGCCCACACTGTTGGTCTGACGTCGCAAGCCATTCAGTTAGCGGCTTCACGTCACGATGCTTTGCAGCCGCGCTCACAGCCGATCTGCTTGTTTGCGACACCGGTCGAACTCGCGAATCAACGCGGGCCGCCCACCTTCTTAAGTTAACACCGTCTCGCAACGCTTTTCAGCGTTGATCTCGTGTTTAATTTAAGGATAAAAAGATGTTTAATCTTAAATACGCTGCGCGTGCCTGCGCAGCATTAGGCTTTGTTGCCGCTTTTGTGCTGGCACAGCCCAGCCTCGCTCAAACTGCATCGCCGCCGGCGACCGCGGCCGATCTTGCTAAGCTTCAAGACACCATCCAGGCCATGCGCGTCTTGTACGAAAATCGTATCAACTCGCTTGAGCAAAAAATCACGACATTGCAGCAACAAAATACCCAGTTGTCTCGCCAGCAAGGCGCTGCGCCTACAACCGGGCGTCCTGCGACAGCCTCTGCGACTGTTACTCCCGCTGCACCAACCTCAGCAAATACGAAAGCGATTACGAGTCCGATTCCAGTCGCGACGACTGCTGGCGCAAGCCCAAGCTCGGGCAGCGCTGTTGCTGGGGCTCCCGACCTTGGTCGTAACCCACCTTCATCCTTAGGCAGAGGAATCGTCCTACCAAAAATTGGGCCCGTCACGCCAGAAATTTCATTGATCATTGATGGTAAATATTCTGCGCAAAGCCAAAATCCAGAAACTCTTGGTCGCGGCTTTATTCCCACCGGTAGCGAAAACATTCCGCGTGGCTTCTCTTTGGGCGAGTCCGAGCTAGCACTTGCCGGCACGGTAGATAATCTCTTTCGTGCTGAGGCACGTTTAGTCCTTGGACAAGACGGGCAAGACTTTAGTGTCGCTTTAGAAGAGGCATTTTTTGAGACGATCGCGATGCCGGGCGGTTTAAAAGTCAAGGCCGGTAAATTCTTCTCGAATGTGGGTTACTTGAACAACAAACACCCTCACGAATGGGATTTCGTTGACTTGCCGCTTGCGTACAAGGCATTTTTTGGCGGGCAGCTTAACAATACGGGCGCTCAGGTTTCGTGGGTGGCACCTCTTGAAAATATGTACCTTCGGTTTGGGGCCGAACTCGGGCAAGGCATGACCTATCCCAACGGCAACAACTTTAACGAAAACAGACCAAGGCTGGGCACGATTTTTGCCAAACTCGGCGGCGACATTGGTACCGAGTCTTCATGGCTTGGTGGTTTGTCTTATGTCACCTCAAGCACCGGAGACCGTCCCAGACAATCTTTGCTGAACGAGACTGATACGTTCGAGTTCAACGGCACGACAGGTGTTCTGGTCGCTGATTTTGTGTACAAGTGGGCACCAAACGGTAACTCAAGTCGTCAGAGCTTCAAGCTTCAGGGCGAAGCCTTCTGGAATACCCAAAAAGGTTCAGCGTCAATTAATAGCCCGAACGAGTCTGTGTCTTGTGCAGCGCCTTGCTTTGGTAATGCCTACACCAACACGCAAAGTGGTTTTTACGTGCAAGGCATTTATCAGTTCATGCCAAACTGGAGGGTCGGTTATCGCTTTGATCAGCTATTCGGTGGCAATTCGAATTATGGATTTAGCGCTGGTACCTTAACTGGCACACCGCTCGAGTCTTACAACCCAATGCGTAACACTGTCATGGTGGATTGGGCTAACTCTGAATACTCAATGTTTAGGTTGCAGGTCGCACAAGACACGATGTACGGTCCGGGCAAAACCAATAATCAGGTCTTTTTGCAATACATCATGAGTCTCGGGGCCCATGGCGCGCATCGTTTCTAAACTAAAGGAATCCGCATGACTTTCTCTAACGCTTACCGTTGGTTGTCTTTAGCAATGCTCGCTTGCGCATTGTTGGTAGGTGCGCCTGTCCAGGCGCAACTTAACGTTTTCGCAACAGTGCCTGAGTGGGGGGCGTTGGCAGAAGAGCTGGGCGGAGACAAAATCAAAGTGTACGTGGCCACCAATGCTTTGCAAGACCCGCACCGTGTGCAAGCACGCCCCTCGCTGCTGGCACGCGCGCGTAGTGCGCAACTGCTGCTCGCGACCGGTGCGGACCTTGAAATCGGTTGGCTACCAATCTTGCAGCGCGACTCAGGCAATCCAAGGATCTTGCCGGGTGCGCCCGGCATGTTCGAGGCCAGTCAATACGTTCAGCTTCTAGGTATCCCCACCTCGGTAGATAGAAGCATGGGCGATGTGCACGCGGCAGGTAATCCACACATTCAAACTGATCCGCGAAACTTTTTGCCGATTGCGCAGGCTTTGACCGAACGGTTGATCTTGCTTGACTCGGTCAACAGCAGTTTTTATCAAGACCGTTTACGAAGCTTTCTCTTTAAATGGCAAGCGAACATTGATCGCTGGGCAACCATTGCTCTGCCTTTGCGAGGAGAAAAAATCTGGGTGAAACACGATGCTTACTTATACCTAAACGACTGGCTTGGCTTAGTTCAAGTCGGTGAGCTCGAGCCAACGCCAGGTGTAGATCCGTCGGTAGCTCATCTTGGTGCGGTGTTGCAAAGGCAAAGTCAGCTAAAAGGTCGCATGATTATTACGTCTGCCTACGCAGGCGATGCTGCCTCTAAATGGTTTAGCGAAAGAGCGACCATACCGCTCGTCGTGCTGCCCTTTACCGTTGGAGGCAATAAAGAGGCCTCAACGCTGGAGGCTTTTTTTGAAGACACAGTTGCGCGCCTTGTCAAAGCTGGTAACAAACGGTAAACGATAGATTAAATGGACCAAATGTTATGAAAATTCCAGTCACAATCCTTACAGGATTTCTAGGTAGTGGTAAGACCACATTATTAAAAAATATTTTGCAAGGCAATCACGGACATCGTATTGCGGTGATCGAAAATGAATTCGGTGAAGAGGGAATTGATAATGATTTGTTATTTAAGGACAGCGACGAGCAAATCGTTGAAATGAATAATGGTTGTATCTGCTGCACGGTGCGTGGCGATTTGGTGCGTATCTTAGGCGAGCTAGTCGAAAAAAAAGAAAAGGGTTCGATTTCTTTCGATCGAGTCGTCATCGAAACAACGGGGTTGGCGGATCCAGCACCTGTGGCACAAACCTTTTTTGTTGATGAAAGTGTGTCTGAAAAGTATTTACTTGATGCTATCGTTACGATGGTTGATTGCAAGCATGCTTCCCAGCAATTTGACGAGCATCACGAAGCGCAAGAGCAAGTTGGTTTTGCGGATCGAATATTGTTTACAAAAACCGATTTGATTGATCCGCTCGTTTTTGAAGCTTTGCGTCAACGTGTGCTGAAGATGAATCCTCGCGCTAAGATGGGAGTTGCGAAACACGGGGTATCAAGCGTTGATGACCTTTTTGATATTCGAGGATTTAATTTGAGTTCAATTCTTGAGATTGAACCAGATTTTCTTACGGATGTTGATCACGAACACGATGATGACGTAACGTCTTTTGTATTTAGAGAATCGCGTCCGCTGCGACTCGAGCCGTTAGAAGACTTTATGGATGGTCTCGTTCAGATCTATGGCGTAAACTTAATGCGATACAAAGGGGTGCTGAATATTAGGGGGCAAGAGCGGCGCGTGGTATTTCAAGGTGTTCATATGTTGATGGGTTCAGAGCTTGGCTCTGCTTGGCGTCCCGGTGAAAAGCGCGAATCAAAGATGGTTTTTATTGGTAAAAATATGCCTAAAGACAGTATCATGAGTGGTCTGTCTCAATGTGTCGAAAAAAAAGCGTCCGCAAAGTGAGAATAATAAGATTATGATCGTGGTGGTGTAGTCACACGTCAAATGAATCTGGATTTTCGATGTTTTCTCTAAGCATTCGATGGTTGCGAAGTTTAACGGCTCTGCTCTTGTCTTTGTGTGCGGTGCAACATGCACATGCTCATCCTCATGTTTGGATCGAGGGGCACTTGACTCTTTTGTTTAATAGTCAGGGGCAGGTTACCGCCTTGCGGCACGCTTGGAAGTTTGATGAATTGTTTTCAACTTATGCGGTGCAAGGGATTACGCGTGAAAAAAACGGGGTGATACCTGCAGCTGAACTTCAAACCTTAACCGATCAGTGGATGCAAAATTTGGCTGATCCTGCCTCGCACTTTTTTACGGCAGTGTCGTACGGTGGCAAGGCTATCGCTATGCAAAAACCAGTGCAAGCGCAGTCGAACTTGGATACAACAACGAATCAACTTATTCTGTCGTTTGAGTTACCCTTAAACGAGCCGCTCTCACTCAGCAAGCAGTCGCTCGAGGTCGATGTCAACGACCCTGGTTATTTTGTTGCGTTTGAGTACAAGGGTAGTCAGGTGCTTACGCTGAGCGAGGCGCCGTCCACCTGCCGGTATGCGCACATGCCTCCCCGACCACTCGACCCGAAAAGTCAACGGCAACTCGGCGCGTTGACTCCCGATCAAAAAGAGTTACCAGAGCATTTGCGACAGCTTGTGCGTCAACTGTCGCATCAATTTAAAGTGACCTGTTGAGCACGCGATGTCTTTAATCAGTTCTCTGCGGTCTCGCGTTTTTCTGGCGCCCGTCCTAGTTGCGCTTGGCGTTGCTCTTTTGGGGCTGTCGGCTGATTTGCTGGCCGTCACCAGCCACCCCTTTGCGATAGCCGAACAGCGTTTGAGCACTAGCTCGACAGGTTGGTTTGCTGATTTTTTTGCGCAAATGGCGATGTGGCAATCGCACTTTTATCGACAACTCACTGGCGCCGTTCGTGCCTGGCAGCAAGATGGGTGGGCGGCTTGGTTGTTACTCGGCTTGTCTTTTGCTTACGGTGTGTTTCACGCACTTGGCCCTGGGCACGGCAAAGCGGTGTTAACCGCCTATGTGTTGGCAAATCGTGAAACCGTCAAAAACGGTGCGATCTTGGCGTTGTTATCGGCCTTGTTGCAGGCGCTTGTGGCGATCTCGTTAGTCGGTATTGCCGCCGGGGTGCTGAATGTATCCGGGCTTGCATTAACTCGGGCAACTTGGTGGCTTGAGATCGCCTCGTACGCCATGATGGTGGCGCTCGGCGCCTGGCTCGTATTTCGGCAGATGATTCGGCCTGTCTGGCGCTGGCTCACTCAGCGACTGGCTCGTGCCTCAGCAGCATCCGTAAAGAACGATGCCTCTCATTCTGCCCAGAGCAAGTCTCAGGCCAATCATGCTCATCACGATCATCACGATCATCACCATCATCACGATCATCACGATCATCACCATCATCACGGTCATCACGATCATCACCATGATCACGCTCACTGCGCACATCCTGCACATCGTGAGTCTGGCGCGACCGAGCTTGCAACGCGATTGCAACCTCAGGACGCGCATCAGCACGATGAGCACTGCGGACATTTGCATGCACCTGATCCGGCGCTGTTGACAGGGCGCTTGACTTGGTCCAAGGCAAGTTCAGCGATTTTGGCAGTTGGATTACGCCCGTGCACCGGTGCTATTTTTGTGTTGGTCTTTGCGCTGGCACAAGGTTTTTTTATCGCTGGGGTTGCAGCAGCGCTAGCGATGGGTTTGGGAACAGGGCTCACGGTGGCTGCGCTGACGACAGCGTCACTTTGGCTGAAGCTGGCCACGGTCAGTGTCGTCGGTGGTCAACAGCGTCTGGTTGGTCGGTGGCTACTGCTGGTGGTGCAGGGGCTGGCGTCGGTTGCCTTATTGACGCTAGGGATTTTGTTGTTCGGTGCTGCGCTTAACGCCTAGTGTGTCATCGAGTCGACCACTCATCCGTCAACTCAGCGCTAGTAGTTTTTGTTGCGACCACTCATCTGGTAACTCAGTGCTAGTAGTTTTTGCTGCGACCACTCATCCGGCAACACAGTGCCAGTAGTTTTTGCAGCGACCACTCATCCGGCAGCGCAGCGCCAGTAGTTTTTGCAGCGACCACTCATCCGGCAGCGCAGCGTCAACAGTTTTTGCAGCGACCGTACAAGGTCAAGTCGTGATCTTCTATAGTAAAACCCTTTGGTGCAAGGGCGGCCAAATCGGTTGGGCACGAGTGAATGTCAAACACTTTTTGACATGTTTTGCACTGAAAGTGGTGATGATGCCCGTGACCAGAGAGTTCAAAGCGAGGGTTTTCGCCGGGCAAGACAACTTGCCGAAGCAAGCCCTCGTCAACCATCGTTTTTAAATTTCTGTAGATCGTTGCGATGCCGATGCGCGGCACAGCCTCACACGCTAGCTCGAGCACCTCAAGCGCCAGTAAAGGGCGTCCCGCGCGCTTTAAAGCATCGTGGATAGCAGAGCGTTGAATCGTTGATCTTTCCATGAGCCTTTCTTGAAGAACAAACGCGACACCAGGTCAGCGCCGGCGACTGTCGGCAGGGCAATGCGCTGCGGCTACGACGAAAATTAACACAGACGCGGCAAAGTGCGTGCATCGATAATGATATTGTATTATCATTATCCAAGATTGCGCAAATTTTTACCGAACGTAATGCGCATCCTCAACCCTAATGACTCAGATTATCCTGCTTTATGCCCCTGGCCTCAGCACACGCCTCTCTAACGAATGAACCCCCCAGCCAAGCACTTGGGCGGCAACCTGACGCAGCGCATGCGCATCAGACGGTCGAGCAGCACGCTCATGATAAGAGTCAGGGTCAGCCAGCGTTTCACGCCCATGGCGATGCGCACGATCATTCGGTGCCGCACACTCATGGCCCACGCCCAAGTGGCTCGCGAGTCGAAGTCAGCCCCGTTTTAGTTGGGGTTGGCGTAAGGGTCTTGGCGGTGTGCGCCCTGCTGAGTCTGTTGTGGTTAGCTATTTTCTGGGCGTTCGTTGGTAATGTCTGATCATCGTTCGACCCGACTCACGCCTGAAGCGATCGAGATTCAGAATCTTACGCTTGCCTATCAAGGGCACCCTGCGGTGCATCACGTGACGGGGCGTTTTCTGCCTGGCTCACTCACCGCGATCGTGGGCCCAAATGGCGCCGGGAAAAGCACACTGCTCGGTGCGCTCTCTGGTCAACTTCAGGCCGCAGAGGGGTCAATTCACTTTGGACGCGCCAAAAAGTGTGAATTGGCCTATCTTCCACAGCAATCCTCAATTGACCGAGAGTTTCCGATTCGTGTGGTAGATGTTGTGTTGCTCGGGGCTTGGCGCGAGCTAAAAAGCTTTAATCGCGTCACAGCACTGATGCGCGTGCATGCCACTGAAGCCTTGGCTGCGGTAGGTCTGGTTGGGTTTGAACGTCGCTTGATCGGTGAACTGTCCGTTGGCCAACTGCAGCGGGTGTTGTTTGCCCGGTTACTGATGCAAGACGCACCAATCATTTTGCTTGACGAGCCTTTCAATGCACTGGATACGCTTACTGCAGATGACTTATTGCAAGTTGTGCTGACTTGGCATCGACAGGCGCGCACGGTTATCGCCGTGTTGCACGACATGAATATGGTTCTCGCACATTTTCCACAAACACTGTTATTGGCACGCGAAGTCATTGCCTGGGGCGATAGCGCGCAAGCACTCGCACCTGAAAACCTCGCGCGAGCTCGACAAACGTCTGAATATTGGGATGAGCGGGCACCCTGGTGCGCGCGGCCCAGTGATGTGGGGATGGTGCGCTGATGGTGTTTGATTGGTTTGTATTGGCGTATGCGTGGTTCTTTCAGCCTTTCGTTGAGTATGACTTTATGCGACGCGCGCTGGTGGCTTGCCTTGCCATTGGCTTGGCTTGTGGGCCGATCGGTACCATTCTCGTCTTGCGGCGTATGAGTTTGGCGGGTGATGCCATTGCGCATGCAGTGTTGCCAGGTGCTGCGGTCGGCTTTATATTTTTTGGCCTGTCGTTACCCGCGATGACCATTGGCAGTTTTGTTGCAGCCGCGCTCATGGCCTTGCTTGCTGCTGCGGTCACGCGCTGGACCGCACAGAAAGAGGATGCTAGTTTTGCCTCGTTCTATCTTATTACGTTAGCACTCGGCGTGATGCTGATTGCAACGTCTGATAGTAAGGTCGATTTGCTTCACTTTCTGTTTGGCAGCGTGCTAGCAATAGACGGCGAGTCGCTGTTGCTCATCGGCGGCGCGTCAAGCCTGACTCTGCTCGGCCTCGCAGTCATTTGGCGCCCGTTGATTGTTGAGTGTTTCGATCCTGTTTTTTTACGCTCGGTCGGTGGGCGAGGTGGCTTAGTGCATCAACTCTTTATGTTGATGGTGGTACTGACCTTGGTATCTGCCTTTCAAGCGTTAGGCACACTCATGGCCGTGGGCTTGCTGATGTTGCCTGCGACAGCTGCGCGGTTTTGGTGTGCCGGTGTTGTGGCCAGAGCGCTGCTGGCTGCTGGGTTTGGTGCATTAAGCGGAGCAGCTGGGCTGTTGATTTCATACCACGCTAACGTACCTCCAGGTCCTGCAATTGTTTTGTTTGCCGGAGGGCTGTATTTGCTCTCGCTTTGTCTGGGTGTACGCGAGAGCCTGCGCCTGGTGTGGTTTCCCGCTCATCAACATAAAGAGGCTTAAGATGCTGAACGTGGTCAACGAACGTCTACAAAAACTTTTTCTGGCGATTGTGTTTTGTTTGGTCACGCCAGTGCTTGCGGCGCAACCCTTGCCTGTTGTTGCGAGTTTTTCGATCTTGGCCGATATGGTGCGTGAAGTCGGAGGCCCGCACATTGAGGTGACATCACTTGTTGGCCCCAACACCGACTCACACGTTTTTAATCCAACACCTGCTGATGCTAAGCGTATTGCGTCGGCGCGTTTAGTGTTTGTGAATGGTCTGGGTTTTGAAGGCTGGTTGGATCGCTTAGTGAAAGCCTCTGGCTATCGCGGCCCCATTGTGATTGCTAGCAAAGGGGTGAAGAGCCCTCTTCAGCTCAAAGATGACCATCATCACGCGGGCGCTTCCAAAGGGCATGGTCATCAGCATTCGCACGGTGCGCCCGACCCTCATGCCTGGCAAAACTTGGCGAATGCCGAGCGTTACGTTGAGACAATCCGAATCGCCTTAGCAGCAGCGTTGCCAGCGCATTCTGCTGTGTTTGAACAACGCGCTGCTGACTATAACAAACGTATTCGGGCACTGGATCAGGCCACAAAGGCTCAAATTGTTACCGTTCCGGTTGAACGACGCAGGGTGATCACCTCGCACGATGCTTTTGGTTATTTTGCGGCGGCTTATGGCGTGACCTTTTATCCTTTGCAAGGCCTAGCCACCGGTAGCGAGCCGACGGCTGCAGAGGTTGTGCGCGTCATCGATCTGATCAAAAAGAATAAGGTGACAGCGATTTTTACTGAAAATATTTCTGATCCCCGAGTACTCGAGCGTATTGCCAAAGACAGTGGTGCTAAAGTCGGTGGTCGTTTGTATGCTGATGCCTTGACTGAGCCAGGTACGGCAGCCGACACGTATTTAAAAATGTTTGAACTCAATGTCGCGACAATCGTTCAGGGAATGTCGGGCAAGGTGAGCCCGTAAAAAAAGATATTCATGAATTGCAGGGCGCACTTGCAAATGAGAATCATTATCGTTTAAAATAACGATATGGATCACTTACCGCCAACGCATCACGCCCACCTCGCCCCCTTGAACGGTGAAAAAAAAGCCTCAATACAGGGCGCTCAGGCGTCCCTCGCAGCGGGGGCGGGAGGCTTAATTCGTTTGTCCAGTGCGTGGCTGTTTCGATCTGCAAAAGAAATTGAGATTGAGCATCGCGGTGATTTGTACCGACTTCGGCAAACAGCACTCGGTAAGTTGATCCTCACAAAGTAAGTGTTTCATCGCCGCTACGTGCGGCAAAATTTTCATCGCACAAGCCAGCCTAAGCCAGCCAGTGCCTAAATCACTTTAGGACACCTATGCTGCGCAAAGCAAATATTGCCATCGCTTTAAGCCTCACACTTCCAGCGTTCGCTCAACAATCCGTTGCTCAAACTGCGTCGCCCAAGGTTGTCGCAAACAACCAGGTCGTCGACCCTAGCCAGTTGAGTGATATCACGGTCAGCGCAACGCGTAGCGCCCGAAAGGTTGATGACGTTCCTAGTAGCGTCTCGGTGATCACCGGCGCAACGATTCAAAAAGAAGGTGCCCGCAATTTAAAAGAGGTCTTTCGCAATGAGCTTGATGTCACCGTACCCGTAGGTCCCACGCGCTTTGGCGGGGGCGGTGCACCGACTGGTCGGGGTGGTCAAGAGGGCGTCAACATTCGTGGGCTAGGCGGCAACCAAGTGCTGATGTTAGTCGATGGCATCCGTATCCCCAATGGTTTTAGCTTTGGTCCGTTTTCGACCGGGCGTGGTGATTTCCTAGATATCGACGGGCTAAAAAGTGTCGAGGTCTTGCGAGGGCCTGCTTCCACGCAATACGGTAGTGACGGTTTGGCCGGTGCCGTGACGTTTAAAACACTCGACCCCAGTGACTTGCTCACGCGAGGCCAAAAAGTTGGCGGCTTTGCTCGCTTGGGATACGCCAGTATTGATCAGGCCGGTTCAGGCACCTTGGCGGTTGCGGGGAAAAATGAAAAGTGGCAAGCGCTGGTACTGGGTAGTTATCGTCAGGGTCACGAAACCGATAACAAAGCCAACAACGACGCTAAAAATATCGATCGCACGACGCCTAATCCCGTTGATTACAACAACCGTTATTTGCTTGGCAAAGCCATTCTTACGATTGATGCCGCACAGCAACTTGGGTTAACGATTGAGTCGCAACGCCGAAGCCAACACACCGAGGTGTTCTCAGCCCGGGCCGCGGCACCCGTACCTCTTCGGGGTCTCACAGGTCTCACAACACAAGACACGATCGAGCGCGATCGACTTTCGCTCGAGCACCGCTACAACGATGTTAACGCTACGTGGATTCAAAGCGCCGAGACGCGTTTGTACTGGCAAGACGCAAAGGTGAATCAATACGCAACTGAGCAACGCAATCGTGCACCCGAGCGTATCCGAGACAACACCTTTCGCACCCAAGTCGTTGGCCTAGCTACGCAGTTTCAAACTAATTTGACTGGCTGGGTGAATCAGCGTCTCTCTTACGGGTTAGATCTGAGTCAGGCGCATATCAGCGCCATGCGCGATGGCACTTTTCCACCGTACGGTAGCAAGTTTCCCTCACGACCATTTCCTGACACGACCTACACCTTAGGCGGGGCCTTTTTTCAAAGTGAGATCGAACTAGGTGCCGTGAGTGTGATTCCAGGCGTACGCTTTGATCGTTATGCCATCAATCCATCGACTAAGGGCTACGAAAATCGAGCGCTCGCTAGCCTCTCAGGTCAGGCAGTGACGCCGCGTATCGGAGCGGTCTGGCGACTCGCGTCTGGTTTTGCGCCTTACGCGCAACTAGCTCGTGGCTTTCGCGCCCCCACGCCAGAGCAAGTCAATAACGGGTTTGCGAATCTGGCCTCGGGCTATACCAGTGTCGGTAATCCTGCGCTCAAACCAGAGTATGCAGACAGTTTAGAAATTGGATTCCGAGGAAAGTCTCATGGGCTGCGCTATTCGTTGGCAAGCTTTGAAAATCGCTATCAAAACTTCATCAGTCAAGAAGTCATTGGTGGCGGTGGCCGACCCTCAAATCCCACGATTTATCAATACGTCAATTTAACCAAGGCCAAGATTCAAGGGGTTGTCGCCCAGGTTGAACTGAAAGTTGGACAAAGGTGGACAGTTCAAACGGGTGCTGCGTACTTGAAAGGGGATAGCCAAATCAATGGAGTCAGCGCCCCAATCAATTCAGTGCAGCCCTTCAAAGCAATGTTCGGTTTGCAGTACGACGCAGGCGAGTGGGGTGGTCAAGCGACCGTGCTTTATAGCGCGGCAAAAGATCCCAGTCGTATTGCACCAGGCAGAACCTCTCAGTTCGCGTCACCTGATTACACAGTGCTTGACCTTGGTGTGTACTGGAAACCGTCAACCAATCTGACCCTGAATGCCAACTTGAATAACGCCCTAGATACTAAGTACTGGCGTTGGTCAGATGTCAGTGGCCTGACTGAAAACAGCCGTATTGCCGATGCTTATACCGCTGCCGGGCGCACAGTCCAAGTGTCCCTACGCTACGACTTCTAACATTTTTTACCCCCCCCCCCGGAGACTCTCATGCAAGGTCCTGTTCAAACGATTCCTCAGGCTTTTTCTCGTTTAAAAAATCAAGGGTTCATCCGTCAACTCGATGCGGCGCAACGGCTCAATTTGTCAGAGGGCGAACTGATCGCCGCCCACATCAATCAAGATACCTTCTGGCGCGCTCTGAGCAAAATCGACGTCAGTGGCGTTGAATTGACTAGCACTCAGTCTAAGAGTGAGTCAGCTGAAATATCCGCGGTAGAAGACCTAAGTGCGTTGCGTTTACGTCCAGACTGGCACGCGCTGATGGGGTTGCTAGAACCGATCGGTGAAGTCATGGCACTGACCCGAAACGCGTCGTGCGTACACGAAAAAATTGGTGTTTATCAAAACGCCACGTTGACTGAACGAGTGGGCGTGATGGCGTCAGCCAATATTGATTTACGCGCTTTTTATTCTAAATGGGCGCACGGATTCGCAGTATCTGAAATGACCACTCGTGGACGACAACATAGCTTTCAATTTTTTGATATGTCTGGCGTCGCCATTCATAAAATTTTCTTGCGCGAAAACAGTGATGTCCAAGCCTATCAAAGACTCGCGAAGCACTTTGCAGATGGCTCACAACAACCCGGTCTTTACACCGAAAATCCTGTACCTAAGTCACCCGAGCAACCCGACCAGCAAATCGATGCTCAGGCTCTGCATCAAGCTTGGGCCGCTCTACGTGATACACACGATTTTTTTGCATTATTGAAATCTCATGGCGTCTCGCGTGTGCAGGCATTGCGGCTTGCGCAGCCTAAGTTGGTTCAGCGGGTACATTGCGCAGAAGTTCTTAGGGTGTTGACAGCTGCGGCCGCTCGCGAAGTCCCACTCATGGTGTTTGTTGGTAATCACGGCATGCTCCAGATTCATTCCGGAGCGATTCAAAAAGTCTCGTATTCAAGGCCATGGCTCAATGTGTTGGACGCGACTTTCAATCTACATCTGCGCATCGACCACATTGATAGCGCCTGGATCGTTAAAAAACCGACAGTTGATGGCTTGGTCACCTCTTTTGAGATATTCGATGCGCAGGGTGATGCGATCGCGATGTTGTTTGGTTTACGTAAACCAGGGCAGCAAGAGCTCTCTGCGTGGCGAGATCTTTTAGACGAGATTCAAGAAACCCAACAAGCTTGCGCGGCTTAGTGGCATGATCTTGAACGCTCCGCAATGTTCAGGTCTGTTGTCGCGCCGTCAGGCGCTAGGCTATCTTGCGGGGTGCGCCGTAGCTGCTATCTCGGCGTGCCCGTCAATAGCGCGCGCGTCGCCGCGTAAACGAGTGGTATCTATCGGGGGCGCGTTAACCGAAATTTTGTTTACGCTTGAAGCGGACAACGATCTGGTAGGTGTTGACTCAACTTCAATTTATCCACCCCGCGCCCTAGGCTATCCAAACGTGGGCTACGCGCGACAATTGTCAGCTGAGGGTGTATTGTCGTTGAGGCCTTCGCATATTCTCGCAACAGAAGAGGCTGGGCCACCCGCAGTACTTAAGCAAATCGCCGCTGCCGGAACGCGCATTACGTTGCTACCAGCTAAGCATCGATACGTTGGCTTGCGGCAGCGGGTGCTGGGCGTGGGTCGAGTGCTCGAGCGAAGCGAGACTGCGCAGCTGGTGCTTGAGCAGCTTGATTCGACTTGGGCAGCCGTACGCCGGAAAGTGATCGCGCAAACGGCTCACTCACTCGCTAGGCCTGTGCGCGTCATGTTTGTCTTTGCTCATTCGCCCGCTCAAATGTTGGTGGCGGGGGCTATGACTGCGGCACAGGCAATGTTGTCTTACGCAGGTGCAACCAATGCCGTGCAAGGCTTCAAGGGGTACAAGCCCTTAACCCCCGAGGGATTGATCGCAGCACAGCCCGATTGCCTGTTGGTGACTGAGCAAGGCTTGCAAGCCGCTGGCGGCCTTGAGGCACTCTTAAAATTGCCCGGGCTCGAGCACACGCCAGCAGGCCGGTCGCGGGCTGTGATCGCGATGGATGCTTTGCGCCTGTTGGGCTTTGGCCCGCGTATGCCTCAGGCAGTTCTTGAACTGCATCAAGCCTTGTACGCGGTATGAGCATTGTGCGTGCTGTGCTCAGAGCACAACCCAGTTGGTGGCTTGGCGTTTCGCTTTTAATGACGCTTGCGCTGGCCGTGCAGGTTGGCGCGGTGCCTGTACATACGTCGGATTGGCTTGCGATGCCTAAATTGTTCGAGTGGTATTCCTTCGACGACCCCGCTCAGACTCTTTCGGCGGGTTCTCACGTGCTGTTTAATCTTCGCTTACCACGTGTGCTGCTCGCCGTATTGGTAGGCGCTAGTCTTGGCCTTAGCGGTGCTCTGACTCAAAGTCTATTTCGTAATCCACTTGCTGAGCCGGGTTTGCTTGGCGTGAGCGCGGGTGCTGCCTGCGGTGCCGCTCTGACCATTGTGATGCTTGGTGACTTGGCAGCAGCTATCCACCCGCAAGCGCGCGCCTGGTTGCTACCGCTTGCGGCTTTTATCGGAGCGCTTGTAGTGTGTTTCTCGCTTGAGAATATGGCTCGCCGGATTGCACCGGGGTCAATTGCCGCGTTGCTGCTCACGGGCATTGCCATGAACGCCTTGGCCGGTGCGGTGATCGGTCTGTGTACCTATCTGGCTGACGACGAGCAACTGCGAAGCCTGTCATTCTGGACACTTGGTTCGTTGGCGGGGGCGCGGTGGTTGTGGGTTGGGTTATTTGCCGGCGTACTTGCCACAGGATATTGCCGTCTAACGCGTTCGATGCAAACGTTAAATGCGCTGGCGCTGGGCGAAGCTGCGGCCCGGCACATTGGGGTTGACGTGCATGGCTTACGAAAGCAAATCATCGTATGGGTGGCGGTACTGGCAGGGCTGGCGGTCGCGTTTTGCGGCATGATCAGTTTTGTTGGCTTAATCGCTCCGCATTTAGTCAGGTTGTGGGTTGGCCCCGATCAACGTCAGGTTTTGCCTTTGGCTACGCTGTTGGGCGGATTGTTATTGCTTGTGGCAGACACTCTTGCGCGTACGGTTGCGGTACCTGCTGAGATTCCTGTTGGGATTTTCACGGCGTTGGTGGGCGGGCCATTCTTTTTTCTACTTGTGCGCCAAGCGCGCGGTCAGACTGCTTAGGCCAAGAGCACATGAGCACCGAACTCACTGCAACCTTGCTACAACTTAACACCGTTCATCTAAGTCACGGTTCAGTTCGCGAAGCGTCGCAAGTGCCTAAACCCTTTACTCTGTGCTTGTCAGCAGGCGAGCGCTTGGCCATCTTAGGCCCAAGCGGTGCCGGCAAAACGACACTCTTGCGCCTGATAGCATTAGACTCAAAGCCCGCGAAGGGTGAGGTGCAGTTCAAGGGACGCGCGGGGCCGAGTTGGTCGCTTGCCGAGCTGAGTCAGCAGCGGGCGGTGATGCCACAGAACTGCCAAGTTGCCTTTGGCCTAGAGGTTAAGTTGGTGATCGCGCTTGGGCGCGTTGCCCGCAGACGCGATCCCTTTGTCTCTGAGATTGTCTTGCACGCTGCTCGGCTGGCGCGCGCTGATCATCTGTTGGCACGCCGTTGTGACACGCTATCAGGCGGCGAATATGCGCGTGTTCATTTGGCACGGGTTTTTGCTCAACTGTGGGATGTTAGAGAAGGCTTGATTCTGGTCGATGAGCCTTTTGCGGCACTTGATTTAGGCTTACAAGAGCATATTTTGCAAGCGCTCGACGCCTTTGCCACTGAGCGTCAGCATGCAGTCGTGGCTGTCTTACACGATGTGAATCATGCCTTGAGGGCATTTGATCGTTTAGTTTTGATTAAAGAGGGCCAGCTCTTTGCAGACGTTGCGAGCAATCAGCAAGCGGTGCCAGTCCTTGAGGCGCTGTATGGCTTGGCACTAGAGTGCTTGCAGGCAACAGACAACGCCTTTGTTGTATCTCCGGTCTCTAGACGGTGCCCGCCAACATGAGTTCGTTCAATCGCTCTAGCAAACTACTACCAAGGCAATGGCTACAGTCAGCCTTATTGCATGCTGTCTTGCTCTTGTGTGTAGTGTTGTATCACTTGCATAGTCATGGCTCGTTATACTTGAATGCCAACAGCTTGGATCAAACAGCTCCTGGTGCGACTACGAGCGAGAATCATCACGGCATTGACTATCTCGAGCTGTCATTTGAGCAATCTGCCATGACCGAGCTGCAACAGGCGGATGCAACCCCGTCAGAAATTGTTCGAGAGGGCGTAGAAACAGAGTCTGCGCGAACCAAGCCAACAGTGCAGCGCGTTGGGCCGGTGCGGCCGAATCAAACGTCTACGCAGCCAGCAGTGCGCTCGGTATCTGCGACGCATCACGTCGCGGCCCAACCTCGACAAACTGCACGCCCCGACCACGCCTATAGCCCAAAGCCTGCTTACCCCTTAGCCTTGCGCGATCTTGGCGTGTCTGGGGTTGTATGGTTAAGAGTCTGGGTTGACGATTCTGGGCGCCCGCAAGAGATCGAATTGGCAAAAGGCAGTGGTTATCGTCTTTTTGATGAAGCCGCTTTGCGTGCAGTGCAGCAATGGCGTTTTATCCCTGCAAAAAACGAACAACAAAGCTTAGCCAGTTGGGTTGAATTTGCCGTACGCTTTGAGATCAATGGCTGAAATACAAACACTTGACTAGCCAAAATCATGCGTAGACAGCCACAGTGAACTAAGCTACGCTGCTTTGTCGTAACGGATCTTCGCAGCAGCATCATGTACTCGACAGTCAACATCAGTCACTGTCATGTGATATTAAAAAAAATTAATTTATAGAAAAAATTTTTGAAAACGTAGTAAACGTCTTAGACACGGAGAGATATCATGTCAAAAAAATTAATAGTTAACGTGCTTGCAGTGCTCAGTGCGTTCATCATTGCACCGGCCTCGGCACAAGTTTCAACCTATCCAAACAAACCGATTGCGCTGGTGGTGCCGTATGCACCGGGTGGCAGCACCGACATTACCGCTAGACTGATTGCCGAGCACCTTTCGAAGCGGCTGGGGCAACAAGTTGTAGTCGAAAATCGCGCAGGTGCGGGTGGCAACATCGGTGCTAATGTGGTGGCACAGTCTGCCCCGGATGGCTATACGCTGTTGATGGCACCTAGTAGCTTGGTGGCGAATATTTCGTTGTACAAATCGCTTCCGTATGATCTGCGTAAAGATTTAGAGCCGATTTCACGTATCGCCATGATTCCAAATGTTTTGGTGATTGGTGCGGATTCTAAAATCAATACTTTTGCCGAATTTATCGCAGCGGCCAAAGCAGCTAAACCACCGTTGAATTATGGCTCGGCCGGCAGCGGCTCAAGCCAGCATCTGGCGGCTGCTCTATTTGCTAATTCGATCAAAATTGAAATGGGGCATATTCCTTATAAGGGTGGTGCGCCAGCGCTGGTCGATTTGATGGGAGGGCGCCTAGATGCCGTGTTTGCACCGCTTGTTGAGGTCTTGCCTTTTATTCAGGGCAAAAAGTTGAAGGCGCTAGCGGTGACAACTCCTACGCGTTCGTTTGCGTTACCCGACGTACCAACGGTGGCAGAGACCTTTCCTGGTTTTGATATCACGCTGTGGAACAGCATCATGACGCGCAGTGGTACACCGCCTGAGATTATTGTAAAACTTAACCAAGCCATTCAGAGTGTATTGGCGCAACCCGAGGTGCTACAAACCTTGCGTACACAAGGTTCAAATCCTTCTGGAAACACAATAGATGACTTCAAGAAATTGATCGCGCAAGAAGTTCCTAAATGGGCTGAAATCATCAAGCTTTCAGGGGCTGAAACGCAATAGGACCCTCACGAAGGCTGTCAGCAACCTAAACCCCACGGCATATTTTTGCTGTGGTAATTAGGCGAAGCTAGCCTTGCATCCAAAGCATTAAGCCGTCAACCCATGACTTTGCTTGAAGTTTCAGTTGTTGTTCAACCCGCACAGCACGTGCGTACAGTTGATCGAAATCGATAGAGGGTGATTGCTTAAAGGCGATGGCAACGATATTGCTATCGTGAACCTCGGGTAACCAAGCGACGGCGCTAAAAGACTGTTCAATGGCCTCTAGATTGTGACTGTGATTGTCTCGATCACAGAAAATATTGACGGTCATGATGCCAGTATCGGTTAAGCAGTCGGCGCAGGCTGCGTAAAACTCTGGTGAATTTAGTGTGGGCTCGATTGCTTGGGCATCATATAAGTCGACCTGCAGCACGTCGCAAGAAGAATGATTTGACGGGTCGTTAACGTAATCCCAAGCATCGATTGCGTGTACTGACAGTCGTTGATCGTTTAACGGCAGCGCAAAGTGAGTGTGGCATTGAGTGATGACAGCAGCGTCTAGCTCGATGGCTGTTGTACGCGCAGCAGGGTAGTGGTAGTAGCAAAACTTTGTGAGCGCCCCTGCACCCAGACCTAGTTGCACAATATGCATGGGTTGTTCAATGAATAAGGTCCAGAGCATCATTTGCTGGATGTATTCAAACTCAAGCGCAAGCTGATCATCAAGCCGCATCGCACCCTGAATAATACGAGTGCCAAAATGTAAGTTTCGAACGCCGTCTTGCTCTGAAATATTAGGTTTGCTCATGAGAGCATCTTACGATATTTCTTCAGAATGGCTGAGTCTTGTGGTTGCTATTCACTGACGATTTGGCATCTGTAGCTTAAAAAGCCGCACAGCATTTTTATACGCCACTTGTTCGAGTGTGGCGGGTGTCAGGTAGGCAAGCAGTTGCTCTCGTTGCTCTTGAATAATTTCGTCGTAACGTTTTTCTAAGCCACAACAGGTATCCGAGCCCAACATCACTTGTGTTGGACACTCTTCAATAAGATTTTTCCAAGCGGGTTTGAGGCCATTGGGTGTGTAGATCTTTCCATCGCCTAAGTTTGTGCTTGTACTTGCGTGCACCGGGCCGCCCGCTGAAAGTTCACACATAATATTCTTGCTTTGTTGAAAGAATTGTCTGAGATCGTCGGGACGTGCTTGTGGCAGGCAGTGTGACAAGATCGTCGTGACTTGTGGAAATTCACTAGACAGGCGCAATAAGTCTTCTTTAAAAGTTTCGTTCATTCCGGCGTGAACTTGTATAAAGGCACCGTAGCGATTCGCGAGTTCATAGGCTTGCCGCATCATCGGGCTGTCAAGCCTAAAACGCCGTCTAAATTCTGGTCTTGGTGACGAGAAATAATTATCAGTGTGCAGTTCGCCAAAGCCCTTGATGCTGCCATCCTTAAAGCCACTTTCGGCAGTTCTAAAAAGACTTTTAAAAATCCACTGATCTGGGTCAGTGAAGCTGCGGCCTTGTCGTAAGATGTCGACCAATTCACGTTGCCCAATCGCAGGGATGTAGCGATCTTTCAACACCGCACGCATATCGTCATTGAGATAACCGACCGCGCCCGCCCATTGCACGTTGTTTCGGTCCATCAGTTTTTTAAAATCGCCTGCATAGACCTCGTAATTATGCAGATGCACATCTGCGATGGGTACGGTTTTAGCTAAAGCAATTGAACCTGGCAGGGGCTGAGCGTGCGCGAGCAGCGCGCAGCAAAACAGCGAACCCCCAAGATACTTCCAGAACGATTTAATGGCTGCTGTCATGGGTGCCGCTGATTCAAGTTACTGTAAAGATAGGGTAGTGCGCTTGGCAAATCGCACACAGAACGACTATACCTGTCAGGTCAAAGTCAAAAGATAATTTCATCCTGTGTCTAAGGGATCAAGCTCAAAAGATAGTGTTAATCAGTTTAGTTTTAAATTGAATTTTTCAATCGCTTGAGCAAAAGCCTTTCCTTCAGCTTCAAACGCTGCTTGCATTTTGTCGACGGTCATATTCCAAGCCTCAGAACCTGTCGGTTTCATCGCCTCTTGAAACGAGGGTTCGGCAGTCACTTCGGCAGCGGCTTTTCGTAAAATTTCAACAACCTCCTTTGGCGTCCCAGCTTTGGTGTACAAAGCCGCCCAGATATCGGTGTAGAGATCTGGATACCCAGACTCTATAAATGTTTTAAGTTCTGGCATTCTCAGGCTCTTGTCGCGCGCCACCACTCCAATCGCTTTAATCTTTCCGTCTTTTAAATGAGGCCCACCGATACTGTAGGTTGTTGCCATCAGTTGGATGTCGTCGGCCAATAGGGCGCGAATCATTTCGGGTGAGCTGCGGTAACTAATTTCTTGATAGGGATCACCACCTGCGGTTGCAGAGATTTTTTTTGCCAAAATCAAGCCTAAATGAGAGGTGCCCAAGACCCCAATGTTCATAGATTTGCCGCGTTCTTTGATCTCTTTCATTAATGAGGGGATGTCTGTCGCTTTGACCGAAGCGCTTGCAAACATAATGTAAGGCGCCTGACCTAGTGGCGCGATAGGCGTGAAATCATCAAGGGTATAACCAGCATCCTTAATCACAATCGGGGTCGTTGCCAAACCGTTAGAGGTATAAAACAACGTATAACCATCGGCTGGAGCATTCAAAACTTTCTTTGTTGCAACCATGGCCTGGCCACCTGTTGCGTTTTCGATCACTACACTGGTCTTTAAGTTTTTACTCAGCCGCTCTGCAAATACTCTGCCAAGCAAATCAAAAGGTGAGCCTGCACCAAACGGGGTAATGAGCGTGATGGTTTTGTTTGGGTAGTTGTTAGCCTGCGCAAGTGCGGGCATGGGCATAGCAACGATGACGGACGTTGCAAAGGTTAAAACAAATGAAATGAATAGGCGGCGTTGGAGTATTGGCATGATTACCTCGGTTGTGATTTTAAATTCTATTAATTTGGCGTTTTTTTTATGCTAATAGAGGACTAGGGGTGCAGATTAAATTTTTTATACGAATACACAGCTATGAGTGAATATTTAATTTTTTTTGATGCAACCATCTGGCGACTTCTTGTTGGTTTAACACGTCTGCGTACTTAAGAGCCATATCTGTTAGGTTTGCATAGTGATAGCTTTCGTGTTTGTCTGCCACACATTCTAACGGCACGATTGTGCGATAGCCGCGTGACAGACTTTCAACCGCCGAGGCTCTGACACAACCTGATGTTGAGCCACCGGTTAGGATGACAGTATCGATTTTGTACCAAGTTAATAAGGATGGTAACTGCGTTTCAAAAAATACTGAAGGCATTTTTTTTGTGATGAAGACGTCTTTATCGTGATTGACAAGAAGTCTTTCGTCTAGCGATGCACGCTCTGACCCCTGCTTGATGTTTTGAAGTGAGTCTGCGTCGTCGCTGCGGGTACCCCAGACTCCGGCGTCGTGGCCCGAGGCAGAATAGGACACGCTAGTCCAGATGACGGGCCAGTTCAGCTGTCTAAATAGTTCAGCAAGCGTATTGATATGGGCAATTTGATATGGGTCAGTCGTGTAGGCGGTTGAAAAAAGATCTGGCCGAGTGTATGCCTTCTGCAGGTCGATATTAATGAGTGCTGCCTTTGTGCCAAACCCAAACGCCTTGCGCTTAGGGTTTCCCATAATGTCTTGAAAGATTTCCTTTGCTGTCTGACGACTTTCAATCATAATGACCAAGCCTATTTGTGGTGTGGTTTGACTTAAACGAGTCGTTTAGCTTAAGAGATAAAAAAATGAAACGCCGAACCTTTTTACCGGAGTGCGCGGAAAGCCTCGGCCTTTAGGCCGGGGATGAATAGCGCGGCCAGCAGCGCTGTCCTAGCTGTTTGCATTTTGAACTTGCGGATATACTGTTTATAATTACAGTATGCGGCGACTTCAAGCCTACAAATTCGAGCTACGCCAAAATGGTGAACAAGCACGCAAGATGCGTCAGTTCGCTGGGGCGTGTCGGTTCGTCTACAACAGGGCGCTCGCCTTGCAGAAGGCGAGGCGCGAGGTTGGCGAAAAGCATCTTGGCTATGCCTCCCTGTGCAAGTACCTGACCGAATGGCGTCGCAGCGTCGAAACACCTTGGCTCAAAGAAGCGCACTCGCAAATCGCCCAGCAGGCGCTTAAGGACTTAGAGCGTGCCTACAAGAATTTCTTCGAGAAACGCGCAGCATTCCCTCGGTTTAAAAAGCGAGGTCAATATGACCGATTTCGCTTTCCGCAAGCAATTACGTTAGACAACTCCAACGGACGCATCAAACTGCCCAAACTTGG